>DATKHJ010000035.1:0-7514 GCA_035510335.1 Flavisolibacter sp.
CTTTATACGCTTGTGCAACCCGACCGGGTGAACGATATGATCAATTCAATGCTGGCCATTTACCAGCAACAGGGCAAACTTCCCATCTGGCACCTAGTGGGCAACGAAACGAACACTATGCCCGGTTACAGCGGCGTGCAGGTGGTGGCTGATGCCTACCTGAAAGGGTTCCGCGGGTTTGATACAACGCTTGCCTGGGAGGCCGTTTACAACACCGCCATGCTGGATGAACGAGGATTGAAGTTTGTAAAAGCGAAGGGATATATTCCCGCTGATTCAATGGTAGAATCGGTTGCATTGGGATTGGAATATGCCATTGCTGATGCATCTATTGCTTTAATGGCAAAGGCCATGGGTAAGAAGAATGAATATGATTACTTCAGCCGGAGAGGCGCTTACTATAAGAGCTATTTTGATTCATCGTCCCTCTTTATGCGGGGCCGCATAGCGGATAACCAATGGCGAACGCCATTCAGTCCGTTTGAGGCCCGCCACATGAAAGATGATTTTACCGAAGGCAATGCCTGGCAATACACCTGGCTGGTACCGCAGGATGTAAAAGGCCTTATGCAACTGCTTGGTGGCGAACAAAAGTTTACACAAAAACTCGATTCGCTTTTTGTAATAAAAGGCGACATGGGCAAAGAAGCATCGAACGATATTACTGGCCTGATTGGACAGTATGCACACGGCAACGAACCAAGCCATCACATAGCGTACCTGTACAACTATGTTGGCCAGCCCTGGAAAGCGGCCGATAAACTGCGTTTTATCCTGGATAGTTTTTATACCGACGGTCCTGATGGATTAATTGGCAATGAAGATGTGGGGCAGATGTCAGCCTGGTACATTCTTTCTTCGCTTGGGCTCTACCAGGTGCATCCTGCCAACGGTGTTTTTGTTTTTGGCAGCCCGGTGATTGACGAAGCAACACTTCGTTTAGAGAAAGGAAAAACACTCCGCATTATCGTAAAAAATAACAGCGCAGCAAACAAATACATTCAGCGAATATCACTAAACTGTAAAGAGCACAACCGTTCTTATATTACTTATGCAGAGATGGTGAAGGGTGGAGAGCTGGTAATAGAAATGGGACCAACGCCATCAAAGACATGGGGTGTTCTTCCGGCTGATCGTCCGCATTAAAACAAAGAAGTTTATGGCAACAAGAAAAGAATTCATCCGCAATACAGGCATCCTGTCTGCCGGCATGTTACTTCCAGGTGCAAAATTATTTGCGTCGGGTTTTACCGAGTTTGAAAGCAAGCGACCTCCACTCGCTGATCGTCATTTTACAAGCGAAGCGGTGGAAGCAATGATCAAAGAAATAAATGCAGGTTTGCCGAATAAAGAACTGGGCTGGTTGTTTGAAAACTGCTTTCCCAATACACTGGACACGACTGTCGATTTTTCAACCGTTGATGGCAAACCGGACACGTATGTGATTACCGGTGATATTGATGCCATGTGGCTTCGCGACAGCACGGCGCAGGTGTGGCCTTACCTTAGTTTGGTAAAGAAAGATGTGAAGCTGCAGCAGTTGATTGTTGGTGTTATCAACCGGCAAACAAAATGCATTCATCTCGACCGCTATGCCAATGCTTTTTACAAAGACGGCAGCAAAGAAAGCGAATGGCTGAAAACCGATATTACCGAAATGAAGCCGGGCATTCACGAACGCAAATGGGAGATTGATTCGCTTTGTTATCCCATTCGCCTGGCATATCATTACTGGAAGGCAACCGGCGACACTTCGCCTTTTGATGCGCAGTGGAAAGAAGCCATTCGCCTGACGGTAAAAACATTAAAAGAGCAGCAGCGGAAAGACGGAGACGGGCCTTACACATTTCAGCGCACAACGTTTTGGGCAACCGACGGTGTGCCCATCAGCGGTTATGGTTACCCGGTAAAACCTGTTGGGTTGATCTGTTCTATTTTCCGCCCCAGTGATGATGCAACGATTTATCCTTTCCTGGTTCCCGCTAATTTTTTTGCGGTCGTTTCATTGACTCAGGCAGCGGAAATGGTAAGTAAAATAACCGGCGACCAGGCACTTGCCAATGAGTGCAAAGGATTGGCGGCAGAAGTTAGCAAAGCATTGAAGCAGTACGCTGTCACCACGCACCCGCAGTTTGGAAAAGTATATGCCTACGAAGTAAACGGCTTTGGCAGTTACAACCTCATGGACGATGCAAATATTCCGTCGCTTTTGGCCTTGCCTTACCTGAATGCGGTCAGTAAAACGGACCCGGTTTACCAGGCTACGCGGAAGCTTCTTTTGTCAACTGAAAATCCTTTCTTCTTCAAAGGAAAGGCAGGTGAGGGAATTGGCGGACCACATGCAGGCATGCACATGATCTGGCCCTTGAGCATCATTATTCGGGGATTGACAAGTTCCAGCGATGCCGAGATCAAACAATGCGTTTCTACACTCCTGAAAACCCATGGCGGCACTGGCTTTATGCACGAAGCCTTTCACAAAGACGATCCAACAAAGTTTACCCGTAAGTGGTTTGCCTGGGCCAATACCATTTTTGGTGAGTTGGTTATGAATCTTTATTTGCAAAAAGGAAACCTGTTGAAAGCAATCTAAATACGATGTTTCGATAAGTAGTTCAATCGTTGACTTTCATTTCCCGGATAAATTTATTTGTACAAAACAAAAGCCGCAACTAATGCGGCTTTTGTTTTTATTGCGAAACGAATGCGTTTGCACGCAAGCTTCTTCACGATTTTATTGCACCAAAAAATTTGCATGCGTTGTCCTTCCGCTTGCGCTGGTAACAGAAACCCGGTACACACCGCTTCTGACCGATGAAGGCAGTTGCAGCGGGTGAATGCTGTTGCCGTTTGTGCTAATATTGCTTTTATTTATCACCATACCGGCGCTGTTCACCATGCGTACAATGTATTTGCCGGCCTCCATGGATGTAAACTGTAAAGAAAGCTTCTTGTCCACAACCGGGTTGGGGTAAAACGAAATGCCGGCGCGGCCTTCGTCAAAAATTACCTTGCCCGTATTGCTGTAATGAACGCCACCGTCTTTCAACACTTCTTTAATGCGGTAGTAGCTGGTTCCTTTTGCCAGCTGTACATCTACCCATTGGTACGTTGTTTCTGTAGCAGCGCCATTCGACAAAACGGACTGCACCTTGCTAAAATCAATACCGTTGACAGACTTTTCTATTTCAAAATGTGAGGTCTGGCTTTGCTCAAATGCCTTCCATTGCACCAGTGCAGCAGTTCCTTGTTTTGTAACACGAAGACTGGCCGCCTGCAAGGGAAGCACGCTAGAAATGGTTATTGTGGCGGTCAATGGAAGTCATGCGCAAATAAGCTTTAATAGGTGTGAGGCTGGCGTAGGATAAATTGTGATATAGCCCTGGTTGGGTAATCAATTAACTCATGTGTTTGGGTTAGCAGACGGCCGTAGGCATTCAGCCTTGGATATCTTATGATAGATATGATTGCCAGCTAGACTTTGCATGTATAACACAATGTTAACCCATGCAAATGTTGATCTTAATATATTTGTTTGACGGTGATGAAACAGCATTCAATAAAAAATATTGCATGGCGCTTCGTTGGTTGGATTTTGCTCCTTCAAATGATCAATATTTCTATTGATCCACCGAGTCTTAAATTTCAGCAAGCGGTTGGCAGTGCAAATAGTAAAGCGGCTTCCATCGACGAGATCGAAAGTATTTACGAAATGGTTGCCGAAGGCGTTTTCGACAAAGATGTTCCGGATGACAACCAGGATAAAGACGAAGACGAAATCCATACTTCTTCGCCTTCAATGGATCTTTATTTTTCTGCACATGCCGGGCACCAGCTTCCGCAACTAAGTTTTCCTTCTGAGTATTTCCCGCATTACCATAACATTAATCTTCTCATTTACACTGAGCCTAATTCTCCGCCGCCGAAGTACGCCTAAAACTTCTTTTTTACACTACTCACAATTGTGCCGCTAAATCAGTCTGCATCGGGAATGCTAGCTTGATTTTGCCTGCCATTTTTCTTTTCACACACAGATAGCCAGTTTGCGCTTTGGATCGCTCTGTGGCTGTATATGCACAGTAAACGATCATATTGACACAGTTTTCACTTTAGCTGGCTGCTTTAAAGATTTCAGACTTCATGAAAAAATTGATACTAGTTTACTTGTGCCTCTTCGTGTTTTTACTGCCGGACGGCAATACGCAAAACGTTGATTCGTCTTTACATTACCTAAACAAACGTGACAGCATTTCGCATCTTCCTTCTAAAAAAGAAGAGCCAGTGAAACTGCTGCATGCGGAGCCTTTGTACATTGACTTGATAAGAGACCTCGGTGCCAGGAAAGGTGAAAAGGAATGGAACGTTGGTTTAGGTCTGACGGACAACAATGATTTTGACAGCTATACAGCACTGGTTGAATATGAATTTGCTCCGGTTAACAGGCTTGGACTGGAAGTAGAATTGCCCTTTACATTTTACTACCGCAACAATGGGCAAGCCGAAAGAGATAAAGTTCCGCAAAGCCGTTTAAACAGTCTCAAATTGGCGGGTCAATACACCTTTCTTGTTTCCGAACCAGCAAAAACATCGCTGGCTATTGGCTACATCCACGAGTTTGAGTTGGTTCCGTTCAAAAATTACACAAAAGAAAAAGTATGGACCGGGAATGTGTACAATCCGTTTTTTGTTGCGGCAAAAAGGTGGGGCTCTAATTTTCACACCCTTGTGTACACAGGGCCTTATTTCAGCCGGCATTTCAATCATCATTCAACCGACACCCGCTGGCAAATCAACACGAGTTTTCATTACATGATTCCGGGTACAAGAAATTTTATTGGCATGGAGTATAACAAAGAACTGGCGGGAAAAGACTTCGACATGATCATTCGTCCGCAAATACGCTTAAGCATGGCCGACAACCTGATGGTTGGCATTGTAACCGGTATTCCCATCAGCAGGGAAAACCAGCGCTTCAGCTCTTTTATCCGGCTTATTTACGAACCGAAGCACAAACACATTTAAACAACGCCAGGTTGTCGCCAAGGTTAAAAGATCTTGTAAGCAGCGCTGCAATTCGGCCCTTTGAAAACGGAAAAACGACGATTAACAGATCACCTTTAAAATGATTACCATGAACAGGTTTCTTGTTATTGGATTTGAATTTGGCTCGCTGTTTTATTATTCCCTAATTCTTTGCAAAACAAAAAAGGAAGGAGCCGAATACCGCATAACCGTGATGAATGGCGACTTGGAAAAACAAATATGCCACAACAATGTTATTGGCGAAAAAAACGGCAGCCTTCAGCTTGAACTTTCGGGCAATAAACTGCAGGACCAGATTAAAACGGAGATCGCCAAAGCACTGGGTAAATTAATTGGCAAGCCGGTAAAAAAGATCGCCAGGTAAGCATCAAAAGGAAGCGGGGAGAAGGATGCAAACAATCCGCCGGTAACCACATAAAACAGGGTAAGGTTTTGTTTGAAAGTTGACGGTTGTGCAAATCAGTATGTTTGTACAACCATCAACCAAAACAAATTCAAATGATCAACATTGAACGTACAGTTCTTGTCAGGAACAATTGTGCGGCTACATTTGCTTTCATCGCCAATCCGGCCAACGATCACTTGTGGCGAAAAGAAATTAACCGAACAGAATTGAAAGGAGAGTTACAGGTTGGCGTGCTGGCTTATGAGTATTCAAAGCTTTCGGCAAAAAAGCCTGATAATTTAATTGTTCTTGCCTGTACCGAATTCGTCAAAAACGAAACCGTAACTTTTGAATCGGTGAAAGACGAACGGTTCTATCTTAAATCCATTCGATCGGTAAAGTTTGTAACCGAGAATGAAACAGCGGTTACTTACCACCTCCAGTTTGATCCCGGTATTGTCAAATACGCTTTGGGGCTTTCGCTGCCTGTGATTATGGTGAAGATGAAGGCTGCAAGCGATATGAAAAAATATTTGCGGAAGCTTACATCCCTTCTTGAAGTACCGCAAGAGCGGATGTAAGCTTTTTGTTTATTTAAGCCGATGTTCTTAGCTAAGAACTTGTTTACGTCATCAAATCAAGGACGGAGTTGTATCACATCGCCGGCAGTAAACAATCCAAACTGGATGTTCTGAAACCGCAAAAGGCCGTTCGTTGTTTTGCTTTCTTTTGGTGCAGCTATCCTAACTACCTGGCTTTCGCCGGCAACGGTTGCACGTTCTCCGCGTACAATAATGGCCGTTCCTTCATCAATGCCAACACAAACAAAACCGGGTTTTTCTGCCAGTGCCGATAACAAGCGGTTGTACCGGCTGCGTTTTATAAAATGCTGGTCAATGATGACTTCCGGCAACAATCCAAGACCTTCCGCAAACGCAATATTCTTGTCAAGCAGTTTGTCGAAGGTTTCTTTGTACACCGTGTCTTTTAGTTGTTGTCCCGTGATCATGTACTTACTCATCACCGCAGCGCCGGCACTGGTGCCGGCAATCGTTGCACCGTTTTTGTAAGCCTGGTGAATGGCCTTGTAAACCGGCGTATTCAGCACCGTTTTCATAAAGCGATTTTGGTCGCCGCCCAAAATATAAATCAGCCTGGCACGGGAAAGCGAATCGACCCATTGTTTGTGTCCGGCTTCGTTTGCGGCAAAATCAAAGTTGCGGATAACAGCACCTGTATGTTTTGCCAGTTGCCTGCTGATGAGCGAAAAGCCGGCTTCCGGTTCGGCGCTTGCCATGGGCAGAACAACAATGTAATCGCCTGCCCGAAAATTGGCTGTTGTTACCATCTGTTTCATCAGCGAATCGCTGCGGTTACCACCGCCGATGATGAACAGGCTGCCCGCCTTGTTTTTGCTTTGTGCCTGTACCGGCACGTAAAGACAGGGCAGGAGGAAAACAACGAGAACGGCGGCTAATCTCTTCATCATTTATAGATTTCAATTTCAATTTTTCCATCGGCTGTAATGGCGCCGCGATACATGCCCTCTGTGTTGAACGGCATCGCAATGTTGCCATTTTTATCCAGCGCTACCAGGCCGCCATCTCCACCGAGTTTCTCTACTTTGTCAAGCACCATCTTCGATGCTTCAGCAATGCCAAGCCCTTTGTATTCCATCAGGTCGGAAATGGTTTTGGCAACAACTGTGCGGATAAAAAATTCGCCCCAGCCGGTGCAGGAAATACCCGCCGTTGCATTGTCGCAGTAAGTGCCGGCGCCAATGATGGGCGCATCGCCAACGCGACCGTATTTTTTGTTGGTCATGCCGCCGGTAGAAGTACCTGCAGCAAGATTGCCTTGCTTATCAAGCGCTACACAGCCAACAGTGCCAAACTTATCGTCCCTGTTTTGTGTGCCCAGCTTTCCTGTTTTCTGGTCGTGGTCCAGCACGGCTTTCAGCGAGTCTGCTTTAATGGCCTGCTGCAAACCTTCCCAACGTTCTTTGGTCCAGAAGTAGGAGGGATCAACAATTTGTAACCCTGCTTCTTTGGCAAACTGCTCGGCACCTGCGCCAACCATCATCACG
>DATKHJ010000036.1:0-9509 GCA_035510335.1 Flavisolibacter sp.
GTGGTATGTGCTGCGTGTGGTGAGTGGAAAAGAAAAGAAAGTAAAAGAATACCTCGATAAGGAAGTTTCGAGAGGCTGGGAGCATGTTGTAAAGCAGGTTTTTCTTCCGGTAGAAAAAGTTTACAAAGTACAAAACGGGAAAAAGGTAATGCGGGAACGCAACTACTATCCCGGTTATGTCATGATTGAAATTGCTGATGGAAAGCTGAGTGATGATCTGCGTGACATCATCAAAAACACATCAAACGTTATTCATTTCCTTGGAAAAGATAACCCTATTGCCCTGCGCAAAGCAGAAGTAAACAAGATGCTGGGCAAAATGGATGAAATGGCCGAGGCCGGTGGCGTAAGCATGAGCGAACCGTTCATTGTTGGCGAAACAATCAAAATCATTGAAGGGCCGTTTAACGACTTTAATGGAACCATCGAAGAGGTGAACGATGAGAAGAAAAAGCTGAAAGTAACCGTAAAAATCTTCGGACGCTCTACACCTGTTGAGCTTAACTACATGCAGGTAGAAAAGCTGAGCTAAACAATAAAATTTTTTGTTTGTAAAAGCCGACTCAATTTTGAGTCGGCTTTTTTTTCACCCTTACCATCCTGTTTATGACTTACGTGCAACGTAACCGATGGACCCTGTCCATTGTTTTTCTGTTGGTGCTGTATTGCACATCCGTGCTGGTGCATCTTGGTGTGCTGGAGTTTTCGGGTGAAGAGCCGCGCCGGGCCATGGTTTCTGTTGAAATGATTAATTCCGGCAACTACATCCGCCCGCTTCAGTATGGCTGGGACTACTACAACAAGCCACCTTTTTTCAACTGGATTTTGGCTGGCTTAATTCTCATTACTGGTTCTGTGTCAGAGTTTGTTCTCCGGTTGCCGTCGGTGGTGTTTTACCTGCTGATGGGATTTGTTCATTACCGTGTAGCCCGCCATTTTTTTCCGAAACAGGTAGCAGCCATTTCTTCTTTTTTCTTGGTTACCTGCGCCGATGTTTACACCTACGGGTTGGCGTATGGCGTAGAGATCGACATCTTCTACAGCTTTGTGGTTTACCTGCAGGCGATCAGCATGTTTTGGTTTTACACAAAGCGAAAGCTGCTGCCCTTGTTCCTTGTTTCTTATTTCTTTTGCGCCGTTGGCTTTCTTACCAAAGGCTTTCCCTCGCTTTTGTTCCAGGTACTTACGCTTGCGGCGCTTTGTGTGCAGGCCCGGTCGTTTCGGCTGCTTTTCCGCTGGCAGCACCTGGCCGGGATTGCTGTTTTTGTTGCCATTACCGGCACCTATTTTCTCCTGTACAGTAACTATGCTTCGCCGGTACGTTATTTAATTAACCTGCTGAACGAGGCTACGCTAAAATCGGGGATTGGAAAGCGGTCGAACCGGTTGTTTGATAAAGCCATTGTATACCCATGGCTGTTTGTGAAAATGTTTGCTCCGTGGTCGTTGCTCTTGCTGCTGTTAATTTCAAAGGTGAAATACCATTTCCGGCAAAACCCGCTGGTTTGGTTTTCGCTTCTTTTTATGCTGTTCAACATTGGGGTGTACTGGTTTACCGGCCAGCCGAAGATCCGTTACGTTTACATGTTTCTGCCGTTTGGCTGTACGGTTCTGGCCTATATCTACCATCGTTATACCGAGGTGTATGCTTCACGTTTTAACAGCATCATGAAATATGTGGGTGGACTGTTTGTGCTGCCGCTGCTAACGGTGCTTGTGTTGCCTTTTATTGAAACCGTTTCTCCCGGGTGGATCATCAGCCTGGCGATTGCCTTTTTACTGCTGCTTTTTCAATACTATCGAAAAGACGCAAACCGGATTTGGCTGTTTATTGCCGGCTTTATGCTGGTGCGGCTGACGTATGCAGCGCTGTTTATTCCCATTCAATACAAGGGAATTGAAAGTTACAATGCAAAAGTGAAGGAAGTATTAGCGAAAACACACCGTGAGTCCGTGCAATACTGGGCAAAAGCTAAGTCGTTCCCGATAGCAGTGAAAACTTCCTTGTTTTCCTACGAAGCAGAAACCATTTTGAAGCCGGAAATATTACCGCTGGAGCTTCCCTACTACTATTACCGCAATACGGGCAAAATCATCGAGTTTGACACCGTGAAAAGAAATAGCACTTGCTTTGTGTCGTACCTGGGGCAGCTCGGGAATAAAAAGATTGATACAGTTTACGCCTACTTCGATAAAAACCTGAACCAGCGGGTGGTGTTTTATCATTACAAAGAATAAAAGCTGGAAAATCAGCCTTAGTTCTTTATACTGCCTCAGGAAAGAAATGCAGTTATACGGTCTTTTTTAGAGGATGGAACAAAAAGAATATCACTTTCTGCCCATCGCTCCTGAGGCTTCGTTTCTAGCTTTACCAGTTTCCCGTTCTCCAGGTGAAATGCTTCAAATTGAAGTTTTTGAAAGAACGCATACATTGTTTTCAACTGTTCGCCCCAGGTTTCCAGTTGCACCAGCGGCTGGTATTTTTCAATGATGTTGCGCATTTCGGGAAACACCACCGTTTCGTAGCCTTCAATATCGCATTTAATGTAATCAAGTTTGGGTAGATCGTTAAACAGCTCACTTCCTTTCTTCATCGTGGCTTCAAACGTGTATTTGCCATCGGCCTGCCGACCGCCATGCAAAAGGGACGTTGTTCCGTGACGCAAATAGCCAAGCTTTTGAAATTCGGTAGGAATGCCTAAGGTTACCTTTTTGTCGTTTTCTTCGCCAAGGGCAAAGGGGAGAAGAGTAACATTTGGTTTGCCTGCCAGTAATTTTTTTAGCTGTTTTTGAAAAGGCTGTACCGGTTCCACGCAATAGAGATGACCGCCATTTTTTACTTTCTCTAAAAACTGCGTGGTAAAATAGCCGAGGTTAGAACCAATATCGACAATATAGTCGCCTTCCTTCACCAGATCCTTCACGAAATAGTGCCATTTGTAAGATGGATTGGTTTTTAAAAGCCCGAGCTCAAAAGCTGCCAGGTAGCTTTTCTGAACCACGGTAAGGTACCCGTCTATCTTCAAGAGCTTAAAAAGAAGGCTTTTTATTTTGTTGGTCATTGATGAAATTGAAGGGTGCAAACATAGGCAGAACAGTAGCAAACTTGCCAACCTCTTAACAAAAATCTGAAACCCCGAACCTCAAATCTTAAATTTTTCGCCTACATTTGCGACCCCAAAGAGTTCTTTAAGAGATTTCCGGCAACGGAATATTGAGGAATTTGGGAGACTGAGTAGATAACCGAAAAGTCGCTTGAACCAATAAATCAGAAGAAAAATGGCAAAAGAAATCACTGGCTATGTAAAGCTTCAGTGCAAGGGTGGCCAGGCTAACCCTGCACCTCCAATTGGTCCGGCGTTGGGTTCCAAAGGTGTTAACATCATGGAATTCTGCAAACAATTCAACGCCAGAACACAAGACAGAATGGGCAAAGTACTTCCTGTACTTTTAACCGTTTACTCCGATAAGTCGTTCGACTTTATCATCAAAACTCCTCCGGCAGCCGTTCAGCTGAAAGATGCCGCTAAAATTCAAAGTGGTTCAAAAGAGCCTAACCGCCAAAAGGTGGGTAAAGTAACCTGGGCACAGGTAGAAGAGATCGCCAAAGATAAAATGGCTGATCTGAACGCCTTTACCCTAGAAAGCGCTGCCTCCATGGTAGCCGGTACAGCTCGCAGCATGGGTTTAACAGTAGAAGGTGGCCCTGCTAAATAATTTTTGAACGCATTAAAAACGAATTAAAATGGCATTCATTCCGAAAAAAAGAAAAGCTGTTAACGGTAAAGTTGATGCGAACAAAGCGTATTCCTTGAAAGATGCTTCTGCATTGGTAAAAGAAGTAAACACGACAAAATTCGACGCTTCCGTTGACCTGCATATCCGTTTAGGCGTAGATCCTAAAAAAGCTGACCAGGCTATCCGTGGTACAGTAACCCTGCCGCACGGTACGGGTAAAACAAAAAAAGTATTGGTGCTTTGCGGTCCTGACCAGGAAGCTGCAGCAAAAGGCGCTGGTGCTGACTTCGTAGGCTTAGATGAATTTGTACAAAAGATTGAAGGTGGCTGGACAGATGTTGATGTAATCATCGCTACGCCTGCCGTAATGCCGAAGATCGGTCGTTTGGGTAAAATCTTAGGTCCTCGTAACCTGATGCCGAACCCTAAAACCGGTACGGTAACCAACGATGTAGCAGGTGCTGTTAACGAAGTAAAAGGTGGTAAAATCGCCTTCAAAGTTGACAAAGCTGGTATCATTCACGCTTCTATCGGCCGTGTATCTTTCTCTCCTGATAAAATTGCCGGTAACGCACAAGAGCTGATCAACGCGTTGATCAAAGCAAAACCTTCAACAGCAAAAGGTACATACCTGAAAGGTTTAACCATGGCTGCTACGATGAGCCCTGGTATTGCTATCGACACTAAATCTTTTGTTCACTAATCCTAACGCAGGATAAAACTTATTACAATGACCAAAGAACAAAAAAACGAGATCATAGGAGAGTTGAAAGAGAAGTTTTCTCAGTACAACAACTTCTATGTTACCAATACAGAATCGCTGACCGTAGACCAGGTGAGCAAATTGCGCCGTGCCTGCTTCAGCAAGAATGTTGAAATGCGTGTGGCTAAAAACACACTGATTAAAAAGGCCCTCGAATCTTTCAACAACGACAGCTACAATGGCGTGTTCGATTCACTGAACAACGTAACCGCCCTGTTGTTTTCTGAAAATCCAAAAGAGCCGGCGCTGATCATTTCTTCTTTCCGTAAGGATAGTAAGGGTGAGAAGCCAGAGTTGAAAGCAGCTTTCATCAACGGTGATATTTACACCGGCGACAACAACCTGGATACACTGACGAAGATCAAAACGAAGAACGAGTTGATCGGCGAAGTGATTGGCTTATTGCAATCGCCTGCTAAACGTGTACTGGCTGCCTTGTTGCACCACCATGAGAAGCAAGCAGAAGGTGCTACTGCAGAAGCGGCAACTGACGCTCCTGCGGCCGAATAAACGTTTAATGTTTAACGTTCAAAGTTTGATGGGCAGGATTCACTTCTAACCTTAAACCTAAAACTTTAAACCTTCAACATAAAAGCCCAGGCCTGAGGGCAAACAAAGGCAAATTTTTTTAAACCATCCTCCGGAGTTCTAAACCATGAAGGGGGAAAAAATTTAATCAAAATGGCAGACGTTAAAAACCTGGCTGAACAATTAGTAGGCCTGACTGTAAAAGAAGTACAGGAGTTAGCTGATTTCTTAAAATCTGAGTACGGAATTGAGCCAGCTGCTGCTGCAGTTGTTGCCGGTCCTGCTGCTGGTGCTGCTCCTGCTGCTGAAGAAAAAACATCTTTCGATGTTATTCTGAAATCTGCAGGTGCTTCTAAACTGAACGTAGTTAAAGTTGTTAAAGACTTGACTGGTTTAGGTCTGAAAGAAGCGAAAGACTTAGTAGATGGCGCTCCAAAACCAATCAAAGAAGGTGTGGACAAAGCTACTGCTGACGATATCGCTGCTAAGCTGAAAGAAGCTGGTGCTGATGTTGAAATCGCTTAATCCCGTTTTCAATAAAAAGTTGAAGCCGTCCTTTGGGGCGGCTTCTTTATTTTGGAAAAGTGTTTGCATAAATATTAGTAACAAAAAAATCATATTCGATCATCTCTCATTTAATTGCTCTTACAATGCTTTTGTGGCGCGCCTTTTTATGTTTCCTGCTATTCATGATTGCTGTACCTTACCCAAAATGGGTATTTTTCGAGTGAAAACATTTTCCTTATTTTAAGGAGGATTTACTCACCCAAACCAACAAACATGCACAAAAGACTAATTGCCCCCCCCCTTTCTCTTCTTTTTTCTGATCATTTCCATTTCATCCCAGGCGCAAAACGAAACCCTCGACTCGGTTAACATGCAGTTGCGCCAACTTTTCTCTCCCTTGGCAAGGCCAGCCAACCCCAAATTGTTTTTGTACGATATGGCTGCCCACATGAGCGATAGCGTTTTTTACCAGGAGACCTGCCCGGTAACAAACGATCCCGCAACATGGTATAAGGTGTTCGAAGAAATGTTTCATTCGGCCTACGACACGACTCCTTACCTTCACCCGGATACGGTATTTTACAAGGGCCATTCGCTGAACCCCGACACAATTCCGCTGGGCATTATCAATTATGCTTACTACACCTTCAAGCCGAATGCGCTTACGACAGATACATATTTTAGTTTCGATACGGTAAACAATGTGCTAACCGATAAGCCGGGACGGCCTGATTGGCCGTATGTTGAAGGTGGCGTTTTTATGGCATCGTCGCTCACCGAATCTTCTTACTTCTCCAATCCAACCTTCAAGATCAGTCCTGATTTCTTGTACTATGATAATTTCTATCAAAGTTTCTACAACGGTAGCACGGAATTTGTCTTCAAGATTGATTTTGGGGATGGGGCTGGCTGGGTAACGTTTGACCAGACTGTTACTACTTACCACCAGGTTAACTACAGCGATAGTGGCTTGAAGGAAATACAGGTCGCCTGGTTCAGCGGAAGCAACATACGGCAAATATCCACTTCGCAGTTTAGAATCATTACCGGTACTCCGCGGCGAGTACCTGATGCGGTTCTGAACTTCCCAGGTCTCACGGCAAATTTTTATGGCGGTTGCAACGGCGACCAGCGAAGCGGGAAAACAGTCATCTACCTATCCGGCATCGACATTATGGATTTTCTTCCCGGTCTTGGCCGTAACGCTGATCGGATCTATAACGAGATGCTGCGTAACGATCCGGTTATCCAGCTAAAAAATCATGGCTATAATTTTCTAGTGGTGGACTGGCGCAACAGCCGCATAGATATGCGCTTTAATGCATTGTATGTGGTAAATATGCTGGAACAGTTAAAATGCACATTAGGCGACGATCATCAGTTTGTGGTGATGGGCGAAAGCATGGGCGGCGTCATTGCCCGTTATGCTCTCCGGTACATGGAAACCGGACGATATATTGAAAGAAACACATCTCAGTTCTTTGAGGATGCAGTTGATCCGAATAATGCCTTATATCTGGCGCTTCATCCGGAGATTTATGATTTACCAACTGACTGGTGCCGTACAGAGAAAATGCATAACACCCGTTTAATGATTACCATTGATGCGCCGCACCAGGGAGCCAACATCCCGCTGTCGGCACAGCATGCGTACAGGGGAGCGATGGGGATTTTTGGCAGCTACATCGGCGCAGGCTTACGGGTAGCAAGTACGCTTTTCAATCTTTTCCTTGATGGGCAGGCGGCGCAACAACTCTTAATTTACCATGTGGATACAAAAAGCGGCGGCGGTTATTATAAAAATTACAGCCAGCACCCCGACCGTACAAGCTTTGTAAACCAGTTGAATGCAATGGGTGGCTACCCGCAATTTGCCAAAACCGTGGTGATGAGCAACGGGGCATTGGACGGCGACAGGCAGGTGAATACCTACACGGGTGAACCAAGGCAGCCAAACGATCGCCTGCTTGACTTTAAAGCCGAGTTATATGCCAGGGTGCTATGGATAAAAGTGCCGGTTTTTGGCGGCGAAATAAAAATGCGTACTAACCCCGACGGTTTTGGTCAGGCCTTTCTGGCGCAGGCAGGAAGGTATGGCATAAGGATAAAATTAAAATGGTTTGGCATCCGCATCAGCATTGGTTACAACAGCCTGCTTTATAAAGATGAGTTGGTAAATACAAGGCCGTATTGCGTAAATGCCGGTGGTTTTTATGATGCACCCAGCTTGGTTAGCGGAGATCCGGCAAGCAATGAGTTTAATTTTTTAGGACTGTTCAGCTACCAGTTTCAAAATGACGGCAACGGTTGTGCGGGTCTAAAGAGCCACTTAGGAATTAATGGTTTTGCCAGCGCAAATTTTGATTACAAAATGTGCAGCGATGGCGGCCGGTTCTGTTTTGTACCCACCGCTTCGGCGCTTGATTACGGCAATGTAACCACGCAGGCGCTGGACTTAGGTATTGAAGGGGAGAATATTAATACAAAACTGAGTACAGTAGCCACGGGAGTGGATGTGATGATTGGGTATCCGAACAGCATTGAGTATAGAAATACTAGAGTTTCGAATTTCCCGCATTTGAATATGCGGAATAGTTTTATAAGGAACATAACTAGAAGCTTAACGGCATTTCCGAACGAGTTTACTTATTTTTCCTGCATTGGCGCTCGTGATGATGTGGAAAGAAGTATGCTGGCTATGGAAATTGGTGATGAAGAATTGTATTTAGAGAATGTAACTCTTCCTTGGCAAGGCGTCTATCAAGCAGAGTATGACATTCATGTAAATGCTCGAAACCCATATTATGAGTATTCAAGCCAACCTTTTATTGGTGACCCAATGCTTGAAGGTGTTTACTCAAAACAGGAAGACTACATTATAGATCCAACTTCCGGCGAGGCAACGTTTATTTACGACAAGGAAGTTCCCCCTTCACCCACAGGTATTGGCTTAAACTATCAGCCACCTTTTAGCGGAACGTTTTTAGAAATCAACCAACCTTTATTTGTTTGTTGCCAGAATTTCATTGGCGCAAGAACAAGACCGGTGCCATTAAAGCATAAGGTCAGTCCCATGAAGGACAGTTATCTGAAGGTATTCCCCAATCCAAATAACGGAAGGCAGGCTGTTTTAAAGTATAAGTTCAAAAACAGCAAACAAACTTCAATCAGGGTCGAAGTCATTAATTTGGCTGGTGTCAATGTCCTTCAAAAACTATTCAGGGTGAGCAAGCCTGAACTGGAAACCACAACCTCGCTTGATCTCCAATCGGCTAATCTTTCTTCAGGCATGTATATTTTAAGAATCACAAATGGTTCTGAAATTCAAACAGCCAAAATCATTATTTCAAAATAGATCTTCACTGGCCAGCGCCTGACTGCACAGGAGGTGCTGGACATAAACCTAAAGTCATGAAAACAATTTATTCTTTCATTGTGTTATCAGCGATCGTATTGTTTCACTCGGGTTGCGTAAAAGGGAAAGGAGATCAATATACCATTGCTGGCCGCATTCTTTTGGGCTGTACCTCCACACCTTTTGCCAATCGGGAGGTTTATTTTTTTCAGGGCATCAGTAGCAATGGCGTATCCACGTCTGGCGGAGATTTAGGCAAAACCACCACAGACGCTAATGGATATTTTAGTTTTAAATACATAACTAAAAATGATGAGGATATAAAGATTCAATCAGCGCCGGGATCGCCTATCATCCAAGGCGTTCCTGGTGACCAGAACTTGAACGATATTAGAGTATATACTCGTCCCAGTACAACCATACAGGTTAAACTGAACGTTTTAAAAACGTATAGTTCCCAAGACACTTTATACATCACTGACTTTAGAAATAATAATCTATTAGCTATTCCAGGACCTTTTACAAGTAAAATTTTGTATTACGCAAAAGATTACCCTATTTTGAATTACTCCTATCGGCCAAGCAATTATAAAATAACTCTAGTACATAAGATAGGAA
>DATKHJ010000037.1:0-4346 GCA_035510335.1 Flavisolibacter sp.
GCTGATTACCGACCTGGAACTGGAATACGACAACCCGCTGGCAAAAGATTATTGCGGCAGTTGCCGACGGTGCATTGACGCCTGCCCGACAGATGCTATCAGCGATGGGAAACTAATCAACGGCAGCAAGTGCATTTCTTACTTTACCATTGAGCTGAAGGATGAAATTATTCCGGAGGAGATGAAAGGCAGGTTTGACAACTGGATGTTTGGCTGCGATGTGTGCCAGGATGTTTGTCCCTGGAATCGCTTCAGTAAGCCGAACGACGAAAGTGGTTTCTCGCCTATTCCCGAGCTTTTTAATCTTTCCACAACCGAGTGGGAGGAATTAAGCGAGGAGATGTTCAAAAAGATTTTCAAACACTCCCCGCTCAGCCGCAGCAAGCACAAAGGCATACAGAGGAATATTCGTTTTTTAAAAGCGTAGCCCGGTGGTAATGGAAAGACGCCGCATGCGGTAAGTAAAATTCTCCCTGTAGTTAGGGCACGGTCCCGGCTCAAAGCAAAATCGGTTAGATAAGATGTCTTCTGCATAGCGCTTGAACGAATAACCCGCTGCAAAAAACAAGGCTTTGTTGGTAAATGCAGAGAACTGGTAGCCAAGCCCGGCTTCATAATACAGGCCTCCGTTTCTTTTTATCTCACTGGACCACGAACTCCAACGGGCCTCCTCCGACTTCCACGGAAAATGATAGCCGCCGTTGATGTAAGCAAACGGCGTTTGCGGCCGGTTAAACAACCGCTTCTGCACATGCAGGTAAAGCGGAATGCTGCGAACGCCGTAATAATCTAACCCGGCACCAATGGCCGTTGACCAGGTAGAAAATTTAAACCCGCCCCGAAGGCCAAGCTGAAATGCCGTGCCACTTTCACCTTCCAGCATCCCCGCCTGCACGGCACCTTCCAATGGCAATTTTTTGTTTTGTGCGAAAGAAGTAGCGGCCGCAAAAACAGCCACTACAAACAGGACTCTTTTCATGGCCGCTTATTTTTTGTTGACGGAAATTTTGCTGATCAGCGATGGATTGGACGCATCGGAGTAATCGTACTGGTACAAGCCGTCTTTTGCCACCACAATGGCTTTCCTGTTCATGGCAATCACATCAAACGTTTCTAATCCGGCAACTGTTTTCACCAGCTTCAAATTGAGCGGATCGGCAGCATCGTAAATCTTCAACCCGTCTTTTCCGTCGCAGATCATTAAGGTATTGCCGTCCTTCGCAAGGCCATGCGGATTGGTTAATGTACGCCTTGTCTTCAACACCGGGTTGGAAAGGTTGCTGACATCAATCACGTTCAACTCGTTGATGGTGCTGTTGCAGGCAGTGCCACCACGGAGAGTAACGTAGGCGTATTGTCCATCGGCAATCACAGGGTCGCAGCTTCTTACATGATTGAACTGCCCTTGCTGCACAGGATTGGCCGGGTTTGCAAGGTCGTAAATGAACATGCCTGTTCGCGAACCAATGAATAATTTGTTTTGAAACGGGTAAATGGTTTCAATGCCCCAGCCCATGTTCCGATCTGCCGTCTTAAACGGGTTGATAGGGTTGCTGATATCAATGGTGTAAAGGCTGGATGCACTGACGGTGTAAAGAAAGTTGTTGATGATGGTAAAACTGGCCATGCTGCCGCCCGTGCCAACCGAAGGTGCAGCCGCGTAGCTGCTACTGGCCAGCGCTGCATCCAGGGCACGGTTGTCGGTTGTATATAGTGTGTTGTACGTATTGCAGTCAACTGTTGTGTCTTTGGTGGTGTAGCCCACCACCACTTTTATTGAGTCGGGATTAGACAACATTGGATACCAATACACGTTCTTTTCCTTCATCACATTGTCCATGAATTTTACCGGCTTTACGTTGGTTGGATTAGAGATATCAAACACAATAATATCCGAGTAAGAATCGGCATAGAGATACGATCCTTTGATGGCCAAGTCAACATTGTTTGGGATGTTAATAAAGCCAATGTTCTTTGGCGAAGCCGGAACCGCATTGTCAATCACATGAATGCCTTTCCCTACTTCGTTCAGAAAAATATAATTGCCAAAAACATTCAGCTTGCCGGTGTTTTCAAGCGATGCCGGTGCCGTGCTTTTCATTTCGGCACGTACATGTTTCAACGTTTTGTAAATGGGCTGGTAAAGTGTGTAGGTGCGGCGGCAATCATCTTTTAAACAACCCTGGAGGGAAAGCAAAACAATAGCGGTTGTTGCCAGCAAAAGGCAGTGAAGAAGTTTTTTCATATCGAAAGTTTTGATGTGTTAGGAAGCAATCTTGTGTTTGCAGTCTGACAACGCTTCGCTGGTTGCCGTTGCACTAAGCCTTAAAAATTTATGGTGGATTTCAGGCCGGCAAAGAACAGGTGGCGTTCTCCTTCCGTAGCCTGCTTCTGGAGCTTCAGCAGATTGTATTGCACGGCTGGCCCAATCCGCAGTGTTGTCTTTTTCCGGCTGAACAGTTCTACCTGCACAGCAGCAGAAGCAGGCAGCAAGTTGCGTATGTAGTTTTCCTTATCGTCGAAATAGAGGTTGTTGCCATTGTTAAAGGTCAACGCATTGGTGGACACCAACCGCCCATACGCTACACCAACCGAAACATACAGCGGTAAGTTTACAGACGGTTTGTAGTTAAGGGTGATGGGAAGTTCGGCAACATGAAACCGGTTGGCATAACTGGCTGTCGCGGTATTTGTATAAACACGGCTGAAAGAAGAGCTGTTACCCATTGAATACGTTGCGGAATCTCTGCGGGTGCCAACTTTTGTATGCGTGGAAGAATAGGAATACTGCAAGCCCACCGCCACCTCGAAATGTTCGTTTAGTTTTTTGGCAAACGCAAAGCCTATAGCGAAAGAAAATCCGCCTTTTGTTTCGGCAGGGATATAATAAATGGGCACAGCAGTTCCGCCTCCGCCCCCACTGGTAATCGGCGAATTTGCATCCATTACAGCACCGCCATTTCCTGCAAACAAAAAAAGATTTTTATAACTGCTTTTCCCGCCACTGACAAGCAGTTGTTTGCGCCAGCTGTTAGTCTTCGCCACTTTTTTCTTTAGTAACGAATCAACGGCTTTGGGCAGTTCTGTTTTTTGTGTTTGTTCTTTTACGGATGAATCAGTAGTGACAGGCTTTTCCGTATTGCTTGTTGGATTCTCGGTTTTGACAACTTCACTCTTCTTCTCCTGTATGGTAGCCTGGCCTGTCGTGACAAAATCTTCCGGATAGCTTTTGTCGATTGTTGCTGTTTGTTGTGACTTGCCTGGCTTTTCTTCTTCTTTTCTTACTGGATTAACTACCTGCGTTTTACTGTTCTGCTTTTTCAATGGAAGAACAGCTTTGTTCTTAACTGGTAAATCAGGTATGGGAATGCTGACCTCTTTATTGGCAACCGGCGGTTGTGTTTCTTCCGTAAAAGTGTTGGCGGGTTGCTGGTTTTGTTTTACAATTTCGGTTGGCTGTTGGGTTGTAACAGGTGTTTGTTTTCTTTCCAAACTTTCTTTGTATTGTCCCGATGTTGCCGTGGAGATTTGTTTGCCTGGCAACTGGCCTTTTTCAGCGAAATAGTAGGTCACCAATCCACCGCCGGCCAGTAGCACGCCGAAGAAGAGCCAGAAAAAAATTCGCCTTCTTTTTTTCTCCGGCCGAATCTCCAGCTCAATTTTTTCCCACACCGGTGCGGAGGGAGTTAGTTGCAACTCCTCCATTTTTTGCTGCACCTCTTTTTCAAACTTATCGTGCATATGCGGCGGTTTTATAATCACTGTTTTTTTGTTCAATCCATTGAATCAGCAATGCCCTTGCCCTGGCATACTGGCTTCGCGATGTTCCTTCCTTGATGCCCAGCATCTCGCCAATTTCCAAATGATTGTACCCTTCAACAGCGTAGAGGTTAAAAATGGTTTGGTAGCCGGAAGGCAGCTGGCGTATCAGGTCGGCCAGTTCTTTTGCCTCCAGGTTTACCTGCGGTTGGTAGGCATTTACGGCGTGCAAATGCTCATCGCCAAACACCAGCTCGGAGTTGTAGCGGCTGTTCTTTTTCAGGTAATTAATGGCCGTAGTGACCATAATTCGGCGGATCCAGGCACCCAACTCGCCATCGCCTTTGTATTGCGCCAGGTTCTTAAACACTTTTACAAAGGCATCCTGCAAGACATCTTCGGCATCGGCCACTGATTTGGTGTAGCGGTAGCAAACCGCCATCATAGGCGGAGCATACTGTTCGTACAACTTTCGTTGCGCGGCAGCGTTGCCCTTTAAGCAGTCTTTTACCAGCCGACGATCATCCATGCATTGCAATTACACCACCCCTGACAACGGAAGAAAGCGAAGCGTTGCAGCGGGTGAA
>DATKHJ010000038.1:0-4884 GCA_035510335.1 Flavisolibacter sp.
TCAATGTATTCGGCACAACGCTCAATCACTTCCAGTGAATTGACGTAGCATTCGTACGCCGTATCACCCCAGGTAAACAGGCCATGCGAACCTAACATAATGCCGCGGATGCCGGGGTTTTGATCGAGGCATTCTTTCAGCTTTAATCCAAGGTCGAAGCCCGGACGCTGCCACTCAACCCAACCGATGGTTCCACTGAACAGTTCTTCGGTAATGCGTTTGCCGTCTTTGGCAGCCGCAATGGCAATGGCGGCATCGGGGTGCAGGTGATCAATGTGCTTGAAAGGCAAAAAGCCGTGCAGCGGCGTATCGATGGACGGCGCTTTGGAATTCAGGTCGTAAATGCAATGGTTGAACAGTTCAACCATTTCATCTTCGTGCTGAATGCCGCGGTACACGTTCTTCAGGTTGCGCAGACGTTCAACATACAGCCCCGCAAGGCCGCTGCGTGTTAAGGTACCAATATCGCCGCCAGAACCTTTTACCCACATCACTTCCACCTCTTTGCCGGTGAGCGGATCTTTTTCAATTGTTTTACACGAGGTATTGCCGCCGCCGTAGTTGGTTAACCGCAGATCGGCGCCTAATAAATTTGAACGGTAGATGAGCAGGGCAACTTCGTCGCCTGCCATGTTCGCCGCTTTGGCTTCATCCCACAAATAACTTACATGCTTGAATGTTGCTGTAACAGACATTTAATTCAATTTGAAAATTCGAAAATTTGAAAATTCGAAAATGACCTGACAACTGGCTAAATGGTGGGCAGCTTTTGTGATATTCCATTTCTTCAAGAAATGGAATATCTATGAGCGCCTACTTCATTTTTTTGCATTGCTATTCAGGTCATCCTTCAGCCTTTTGTTCAGTGTTGTTCTGAATGTACAAGAGTGCGACGCAACGGAAGATTCATAGTAGTAATTCCGCCGGGGCCACCACCCTTTTTAGTTTTTGGTTAAAGAACTTGTTTGATTTGCTTTGGGCTCTCCACTTGGTTTTAAGGTGTTGCCATAACCCACGATCAACACGGCCAGTATGATGGTGGCTACACCAGCAAACAGCGTATTGCGTGTTTTGGACTGAACGCCTTTCCACTCTTTGGAAACCAGTCCCCACATGTTGGCAATTAAAATAATAAACGACATGTGCAGAATCCATGATGAAGCACCGTTACCCAGTTTGCTTTCGCCCATTCCGTAGAAAAAGAATTGCAGGAACCAGGTTGTACCCGCCAGTGCACACAGCAGGTAGTTGCGCAATGCCGGCGTTTTGCTGCTGGTGTAATCGCCAAAGGTTTTGTTTTTGGCATTCAGCAGCAAACACCAGATAAGGTTGGTGGTTAACCCGCCCCAAAGAATAACAATGTAGGTAACGTTATTCTGGTAAAGAAACTCAGTTGTTGCTGCAGGATTGGCCGCCTTCCAAAGATTGTTGGCTACTTCAGCCATTGGCTTGCCGGCTTCCAGTCCGAAGTTGAAGCAGGCGCTCAGCACACCCGAAACAATGGCAACCGTTAGTCCTAAACCAAACTTGTATTCAATGGAAGCCGTTGGTGCACCGTGTGCAGAGGCTTCTGTTTTTTTAAGCACCGCTACTTCTTCGTGCTGCGGTCCGTAAACGCTTTCTGCTACCGCAGCGCCTTCCAGTGCCGGCTTTCGCACTTTCAATGAGCCGCCATTTCCACCATCGTTGGCCGTTTGCTTCAGTTGTCTTTCCTTCATGGTTCCGGCCTTGCCGCAAAGCACAATGCCCAACACGCAAACCGCCAGTCCTGCCAGTACAGTTAAGCCCCACGTACTTCCGGTAATGTCGCCAATGGTATCCTTACCCGCCTGCGGCGAAAACTGGTAGTAGATGGAAGGAATTAACGAGCCAAACACCATGCAAAGACCAAGGATAATACTGCTGCCCAGCGAAACGCCGAGGTAGCGAACACCAAGGCCGTAGGTCAATCCGCCAATGCCCCACAACAACCCAAACAGGTAGGTGTAAAACAAGGTAGAACCATCAGCTTGTGCAATGATTTCGGAAAAGTTGGGGATGGTAAGCCATGCTGCCAGCGGCGGAACAATAAGCCAGGAAAACAAGCCGCCAACCAGCCAGTAACTTTCCCACGACCAGCCTTTTACTTTTTTGAACGGCATGTAAAAACTGCCTGATGCAAACCCGCCGATGAAATGGAAAATAACGCCTAAGAATACTTGCATAAATTCAGTATAGCAAACGATTAAGTATTTAAAAATAGAAGCCACCCAATCTTTGTCCATCATGGACTATCATGTAGGACAGTGCTGATTTCTCCTTATTTTTAGCGTCATTTCAAGACCACCAAACAACCCAATGCTTGCCTCATGATTGCGTCACCTTTTTTCAAGCTGATTTACTTCGACGAGTTCTCCGCCACCCCGAAATACCAACAGCTGGCCAACTCCATTATTAAAGCCATTGAAGACGGAAAACTGCAGGTAGATGACATGCTGCCTTCGATTAACGAGTTGAGTTTTCAGTTTGAGATTTGCCGCGACACAGCGGAGAAAGGCTACAAATATTTAAAGAACCAGGGCATCATTGGCTCGGTACCGGGCAAGGGCTATTTTATCAAGAATATTGATGTAAACCGCACGACGAAGATCTTTTTGATGTTCAACAAACTGAGCCCGCACAAAAAGCTGATTTACGATTCGCTGGTGGAAACACTGGGCGACAAGGCAGCCATTGATTTTTACATTTACAACAACGACCTGGCACTGTTTCGCAAACTGCTCGAGAACAGCAAAACCGATTACCACTACTATGTTATTCTGCCGCACTTTATTGAAGGCGGCGATACGGCGCATAAGATCATCAATACCATTCCGAAAGAAAAACTGATTCTGCTTGACAAGGTCATTCCTGGCGTGAATGGAAATTTTGGCGCGGTGTATGAAAACTTTGAAAAGGACATTTTCACTTCGCTGGAACAGGCGCTGCCACACCTGGCGAAATATCACACCATGAAGATCATTTTCCCGGAGAACAGCTATTACCCGGAAGAGATTGTGAATGGCTTTATTTCGTTTTGCCAGGAATATACGTTCAGTTACAAAGTGGTTCACGACATTAGCGATGAACCCATTAACCAGGGCGAAGTATTCATTAACCTCATGGACAACGACCTGGTGGTGCTGATTGAACGCCTGATTGAATCGAAGTTTAAAGTGGGGAAAGATGTGGGAGTGATTTCGTACAACGAAACGCCACTGAAGAAAATCATCTTAAACGGCATTACCACCATCTCCACCGATTTTGAAGCAATGGGTGTGGAAACAGCAAAGATCGTTTTGGAAAATTCGTTGCGGCATGTGGAGATCCCGTTTTCGCTGACGCTGCGGTCGTCATTGTAAGGGAGGAGGCCTAAGCACAGCCCCTTGCTTTTGCATGATATTTTATAGACTCAATCATTACTTGATTGAGTCTTTTGTTTTTACCGGGGAGAAAACGAGATAAAGAGTTTGCGCAGAGAGACCATTCGTTGCGCCGTTGCGTGAAACAATAACGGCACTAAATGAATGATTAAGTAAGAAGAAAAGCTTACTTAAGCTGGCCTATTGCGCCTCGCCACTTCCCCCTTGGGGGATTGAGGGGGCAACCACAAACACCTCCAAACTCAACGGCCCGTGTGCACCAATCACCAGCGATTGCTCAATGTCGGCGGTTTTAGAAGGTCCGGCAATAAACACGCCGTAGCCATTTTTGTCAACCGTCACTCTTGCATAGGCTTCGTGCATGTTGGCAACAATATTTTCTTCGTGAATCACCAGCACCAGTTGTTCGCAAATGAAAGGCAGCAGTCGGTTAACCATCTTCTCTTCTTGTAGCCAGATAGCAGCATTTTCCGCCACAGCGATTTCTCCTTGCAGGAAAACCGTTTGCACTTGCTGCAACTCGCTGCCGGTTTTGCCTGTGTATTCTTCAGCGTTGTAAGGTAAAAGATGAGGGATGCCGTTCACTACTTCACCTCCCTCGCCTATTTTTTGCTGCAGGTGGCTGTTAATTTCCTGCCAGCCATTAACCCGTTTTCCGGTGCCGCCAATGGACTGAAGCACCGTCAAAAAACGTTCAACAACATCTTCCATATTCCCCTGCGGAAAAGACATTTCCGGCAAGGGTACCGCAGCTGGTTTGTTCTGCGCCACTTCTTTTAAAATCTTTTCTCTGCTGCTCATTTCCTGTTTTGTTTGTACCAGTTACGAAAGCTTTGCGCTGGCGGCTCCGGCATTTCCCGCCCTTTGTACCAGGGGTTCAGTTTATTGTTCACCGCCCAGGGCATTAGTTGCATCGCGGAGCGTCCAAGCTGGCCACTGATGCGATAAAGTGCCGGGCTTGACAACACGGCCGCCATTGATTTCATCGATGCTTTTTTGGCAAAACCACCATACCCTTCCGACATCAGCTTTTGCCGCCAGCTCCACAACTGTTCGTGAATATTGATCTTCACCGGGCACACATTGCTGCACGAACCGCAAAGTGTGGAAGCAAACGGCAGGTCAGCATTCTTTTCCATGTCGAGATTGGGCGCCAGGATAGAACCAATAGGACCCGCCACCGCATTGTGGTAACTGTGTCCGCCGCTGCGGCGGTAAACCGGACAGGTATTGAAACAAGCCGCACAGCGAATGCATTTCAGTGAGCCGCGAAATTCTTCCCTGCCCAGTTGTTTGGTGCGGCCATTGTTCACAATCACAATGTGCATCTCCTGTCCTTGCTGCGGTTTGTGAAAATGGCTGGAATAGGTTGTCACCGGCTGGCCCGTGGCGCTTCTTGCCAGCAGGCGCAAAAACACACCCAAATGTTCTGCTTTCGGAATGATCTTTTCCAGCCCCATGCAGGCAATGTGCACCTTGTTGG
>DATKHJ010000039.1:0-2757 GCA_035510335.1 Flavisolibacter sp.
ATCTTCATCTTTTCCTCAATCTCCGTCCCTTCTTCTTTGGCACACAAATTATGCACCTAAAGAACAAGTTGAATTTCTATGGAAAGGATCTCCGTTATCGACGATAAACTGCATTGGTACAAAGACGCTATCATTTACGAACTCCACATTAAAGCATTCTTCGATGCCAACGGCGATGGCATTGGCGATTTTGAAGGCCTGTTGCAAAAGCTTGACTACTTGCAGGAGTTGGGTGTAACCGCCATTTGGGTGCTGCCCTTCTACCCTTCTCCGCTCCGCGATGACGGTTACGACATTGCCGATTATTACACTATCAATCCACGCTACGGAAATATTGAGCAGTTCAAACAGTTTTTGAACGAAGCACATAAACGCAACCTGAAGGTCATTACCGAACTGGTAGTGAACCACACCTCCGACCAGCATCCGTGGTTTCAGCGGGCACGGCGGGCACCCAAAGGTTCGCCGGAACGGGACTATTATGTGTGGAGCGATGATCCCACCAAATACAAAGACGTCCGCATAATTTTTACCGACTACGAAGCTTCCAACTGGACCTGGGACCCGGTGGCGCAGCAATATTACTGGCACCGCTTTTTTCATCACCAGCCCGACCTGAATTTTGACAATCCGGTGGTGCAGGAGGAAATTATTAAAGTGCTTGATTACTGGTGTTCGATGGGCGTTGACGGCTTCCGGCTGGATGCCATACCTTACCTGTTTGAACGCGAAGGAACCAATGGCGAGAACCTGCCTGAGACCCACGCCTTCCTAAAAAAACTGCGGGCACATATAGACGAACATTATCCCGGCATTTGCTTTCTTGCCGAAGCCAACATGTGGCCCGAAGATTCGGCTTCTTATTTCGGTAACGGCGATGAGTGCCACATGAACTATCACTTTCCCGTGATGCCACGCATGTTCATGGCCTTGCAACGCGAAGACCGTTATCCCATCACCGATATTTTTGACCAGACGCCGCCCATTCCGGAAACCTGCCAGTGGGCCATCTTCCTCCGCAACCACGATGAACTGACGCTGGAAATGGTAACTGACGAAGAACGGGACTACATGTACAAAGTGTATGCAAAAGATCCAAAGGCAAAAATCAATCTTGGCATCCGTCACCGCCTGGCGCCACTGATGGAAAACGACCGGCGGCGTATTGAGCTGATGAATTCTTTGCTCTTTTCATTGCCCGGCACACCGGTGATTTATTACGGCGATGAAATTGGCATGGGCGATAACTTTTACCTCGGCGACCGCGATGGCGTTCGCACACCTATGCAATGGTCGCCGGACAGGAACGCTGGTTTTTCTGCCACCAACCCGCAACGCCTTTACCTGCCGGTTATTCTCGACCCGCAGTACCATTACGAATCGGTGAACGTGGAAACACAGCGGGCTAACACATCGTCGCTGTTTTGGTTTATGAAGCGCATCATAAACATGCGCAAAAAGTTCAAGGCGTTCAGCCGCGGCGACATGAAGTTCATTCATGTGGACAATCCAAAAATCCTGGCCTTTACCCGAACCTACGAAGATGAAACGCTGCTGATCATCACCAATCTTTCCAAATATGCGCAGCCGGCGGAAATTGATTTAAAAGAATACAAAGGCTATGTGCCGGTAGAAGCCTTTAGCCGCAACCCATTCCCAGCCATTCGCGAAACAAGTCCTTATTTTTTTACACTGGCGCCACACTCCTACCAATGGTTTGTGCTGCAAAAACAGCGCACCGAAACGCAGGCAGAAACCCGTTTAGCCAAATTGAAAGTGGCGCATTGGGAAGAGTTGTTTAGCGGCGAAACGGCCGATGTGTTGCAAAACCTTGTGCTGCCCGATTACATACAGCGCATGCAGTGGTTTACAGGGAAAGAAAAAAGTATTTACAGCACTTCCATTCTTGCGCATACCGCAGTACCGCTAACGGACAAAGACACGGAAGTGCTTTTAATTGAAGTAAGTTTTGAAAGTGGTCTGCCCGAATATTACCAACTACCGGTCATCTTTTTAAACGAAGAAGAAGGTCGGGAATTAAGCGGCAAACATCCTTCCGCCATTCTAGCGGAGCTAAAGCTTGGCACCGAAAACGGTTATTTGTGCGATGCCGCTTATGTAGATGCGTTTCACTACACACTGCTGCAGTTTATGGCAAGAGGCAAACGGTTTATGGGCAGCGGCGAAGTAAGCTTTGCTGCCGAAAAAGAAGTGGAAACCTTTCTGCAAACAGAAACCGAATTGGGTTCGCGGGTGCATGCCACCAGTGAGTTGCAAACGGCCATTGTGTTTAACAACCAGTTCTTTTTAAAACTTTACCGTCGTGTTGATAAAGGGCTGCACCCCGATGTGGAACTGACAAATTATTTAACCGGTGCGGCCCGGGGGCTCACCACGCAATACTGTGGTCACATAAAATGGCGACTGAACGATGGCGTATTTTACCTGGGCATGCTGGAGCGATTGGAAGAAAACCACGGTGACGGTCACCATTACATGCTTGACCGTGTGAACAATTTTATTGAACGCATACTGGCCCGCAACCGGCAAACATTGCTTTCTTACCCAAAAGAGGGCACGTTAACCGAACCCATTGCTTTTGACCAGTTGGAAGAAGACCTGAAAGAATTTATTGGCGGCAACGCGGCCGAACTGGCCCGTTCAATTGGCCTGCGACTGGCGCAGGTGCACAAGGCGCTGGCAGCAAGCCTCGACAAAAACCTGGAGCCCGAAGAATTTTCGCTGCACTACCAACGG
>DATKHJ010000040.1:0-6568 GCA_035510335.1 Flavisolibacter sp.
GCTTTGGCGTAACCGCCTATAACCTGGGCATCAATGGTCATAATTTTTACATGGAATACCTGCGTCACAAGCTGTTGATGAAATACAACCCCCCACCGAAGCTGATTATTCTTTCGGTAGATAATGTAATGCTGGATAAGCGGGAAAACCTTTATGACAAAGAGCAGTTTGCGCCTTATTTTTCTGAAGAGGAAGTAGTAGCTGCTACCAAAACCTACGAAGAAGGCTTTACCAGCTTTGATTACCTGTTGCCTTTTGTACGATACTTGCCTTTAAAAAAGCCGGTTAGTCATTTAAAGGCCGGCACTCTTTCCAGTACAGGCTCTTCTCCCTGGTACAAAGGCTTTCACCCACACGAAGGCGGATGGAACAGTGATTTTGAAATTGCTGTCAGCAAGCGAAAAAAGTATGTACAACGCTTTCACCCTCCAACCATCCGGTTGTTTGAACAGTTTTTGAAGGAAACCCAAAAAGCCAATATACCGGTGCTTTTTGTTTATACACCTGAATACATCGAAGGACAAAAATTTGTTTCAAACCGGGAAGACGTTTTTGCCAACTTCTATCATTTCTCAACGAAATACAACATCCCTTTTCTCGATTATACCAATGATACACTTTGCCTCAGCAAGAAGTATTTTTTTAACTCGCAACACCTGAATGAACTGGGCGCGGATATTTTTATTAAAAAGCTGGTGAAAGACATCCGGCCGATCATTGCGGGAAAACTACCCGTCCCACAAACACAGGCTGACAAGTAATGGAGAGAATGAATTGATATGTTGTTGTGATTGTTCCTATTTACAACAATGCAGCAACTACTTTTTTGATGGCCAGTGTATTGTTGGATAGTTTTTAGTTTGCTTGCCAAATGCAAACAGCCACTGTTGCAGATGAGTTTCACGCTTGATTAATTGACTTTATATTTAGCAATAAAACAACTGCAATGAAGAAAGCATTTCTCTTTTTAACCTTAGCTGCCTTCCTTTCCGTCAACCAGCTTGCGGCGCAATCAAACGCTATTGATACGGCCGCAAAAACACAAACTACCGGAGACGAGAAAATATTTGAAAAAGTAGAAATAGAAGCCAGTGTAAATATGCAGGCCTGGCGCAAACATTTGGAAAGTAACCTACTTCATTACATTGAAAATGCGGCAAACCGCAATATGAAAGCCGGTGTTTACACGGTGAACATTCGTTTCCTGGTAGAAAAGAATGGTAGCATTTCAGACGTAAAAGCACTAAACGATCCAGGTTTTGGTTTGGCGCAAGGCGCGGTTCGGGTCGTTCGCACAGGACCAAAGTGGACGGCCGGTGAAGTGAATGGAATGAAAGTGCGGTCTTATCACACACAGCCAATTACGTTTATGATACAGGAACAAACAAAACCCAATAAAAAAGGAGACTAACCAAGTCTCCTTTTTTATTGCTGTACTTTTTTATAACAACCGCATGTGCTCTTCATCCGTCAATCCTTCTTCCACTTCGTTGTACTCCACAATAAAATTGTTCTTTCCTTCGCCTGTAATGATGCGCAGGAATTTTCCCTGTACCAGCTCCAGCATAGAAAGAAACAGGAAGATGGCATGAACACGGTTTTCGGCCCGCTCAAATACCTTTTCAAACGACAATGTTCGTTGGCTTTGCGCCAGCGAGATCATGTCGGTTTTGGTAGCCTCCATTGAGTAGTTGTAACGCACCACAGTATGCGTGGGTTTGTTCATTTTGTCGTGGTAGCGCTGCATTACCTTTTCAAAAGCCTTCATCAGCTTAAACAGGGTAATGGTTTGAACCTCGGTTCCTTCGCTGGCTTCCTCACCTATCTGCGATAGCTCTTTCTGGATGTTGCCACGTTTGATGAGCAACATGCGTTCGGCCTCCATGGCCGCCATTTCTGCGGATGCTTCCTTGTATTTTTTGTATTCAAGAATCTTGTCAATGAGTTCCTGGCGGGGATCAATTTCATTTCCCTGTGCGTCTATTTCTTTGCGTGGCAAAAGCATCTTGGCCTTGATGCGCATGAGGGTGGAAATAAACAGGATAAACTCGCTGCTTAGTTCAATGTTCAGCGTTTCCTGCTGGTGAATAAACGCCAGAAAATCGTTGATGATTTTTGTGATGGGAATATTGTAAATATCCAGCTCGTCTCTTTCAATGAAAAAGAGCAGCAGGTCGAAGGGACCTTCAAACTGGGGTAGTTTTATCTGATAGGTTGAACTCACAGGTGCTGATTTAAAAATGAAAAGTCCCGTTACAAAATTGAACGGGACTCTACAAAAATAAGGTATTCGGCTTAGAATTTGGCGGCCAAACCCACGCCCAGAATGGATTTCATTTGGGTGGCCGGGTTGTTTTTGTTAGCGCCAAACATTCTTACATCATCGTCGTAATAAAGATCGAAATTGTAGTTAACGCTAAGCCAGTTGTTTACTTTCATACCAATGGTATTGGTCCAGTAAATGTCAAAAAGGAAAGGCTCCTGCTCAATGATGTCGTTGGTAATATCGAGGCGGGTTCTCCAGGTAACGTTTTTGAAAACCTCTTTGTTGAATAACCCTGAAAAATACAAGCCGGTTTCAAAACGCACTTCTCTTTCTGGATTAACACCGTAAAGCGATGCCAGTGGTCTTTCCGTAGTACCATCGGGCTTTACGCCACCCTGGTAAACAAGGCTGTAAGGCGAGTTGGTAACTACCACCCATCTTGCTGCCGGACCAATATGCAGGTTCAGTGCATTGTTCTTTGTGGCGTATTGAACTCCGGGGCTTACAACAATATAAGCCGGGGCAAAAAAACCGGAAACACGTTTGCGAACATTTTCAGAATAATCGTAACCATTTACCAACTGTGTGCGCAGGTTGCCCACAAGGCCTAAACCAAACCTCTCGGAAAGAGAACGGCTGTATTTGGAGTAGAAGTCAAACTTATCGTCAACTTTCCGAACACCGCTTGAGGTGGTATTGATAAGAGCATAAGCAATTTCCAGGTTATTTGTCCACTTGTTCTTGTTCCATTCCCGGTTAGCCCATAGTTGCAGATTGCCGTAAGCTGCCAATGAAAATTTTTCTTCTCCGGCCGGTGCCCAGTTACGGGTTCCGCTTTGGGCACCCATAAGCGTAATCATACCGCCTGTTTTAAAAGCAGTAGGTGATTTTTGCGTTTGAGCCGATGTTGAAAAACCAGTTACACTAACCAGCAGAAAGAAAAAGAAACGTCTCATTTCAGTTTTGAATTGGTTTAGAAATCGAGCCCCTCACAATAGGGGTATCGTCAAAGATAGGAGGTTCTGTGCAGAAATTTATTTCTTCAGCGAATCCCTTATCTCCATTAATAGCTTCTCCTGCAAGGTGTATTCCGGCGGAGCGGAAGCAACGGGATTTTCTTTTTTACGCTTTAAGCTGTTCATGCCTTTGATGATGGAAAACAGCACAAGCGCAATAATGATAAAACTAATTACGGCCGATAGGAACTGGCCATATTTTACAGCCCCCCACGACAAGTCTTCAAGGTTCTTTAGCCCGGCTTTGTCAAGCAACGGCGTTAAAAGCAAAGGCGTAATAATGTGCTCAACCAGCGAAGTTACAATGGCGCTAAAGGCAGCACCGATGATCACTGCAATGGCCAGGTCAACAACATTGCCTTTGAGGGCAAACTCTCTGAATTCTTTTACAAATCCCATGACGTATTGGTTTTAGTGTATGCTAAAATACGTTACTGTTTTTATGTATTGGTTAAGCGGAGCAGTAACTTGTTTAATTGTGGAGAAGTTTGTAAGCAGGAAAAAAGCCAGCTATTACACACAAAGCTTCGCACATTTGCAGCCATGCCACAACAAAAGACGGTTAACTGGGTGCTTTTTGTTTTGCTGGCCCTTATTTGGGGCAGCTCGTTTATCCTGATAAAAGAAGGCGCCAAACAATTATCCGGTTGGCAAATTGGAGCCTTGCGAATTTTTTCCGCATCCATTGTGCTTCTTCCCTTTGCCTTGTTTCATCTGCGCCAGCTGCCTAGAAATAAAATTCCGCTGATTTTACTAACTGGCTTTCTGGGAAATCTTTTCCCGGCATTTTTATTTGGCATTGCCATTCAGCAAAAAATTGAAAGCTCATTGGCCGGAATTCTGAATTCGCTTACGCCGCTGTTTGTGATTTTAATTGGTGCTTTGTTTTTTGGGGTAAAGATTAAGGCAAGAAAAGTGGCAGGTGTGGTGATTGGCTTTGTTGGCCTTTTGGTTTTAAGCCTTATTAAAGGGCCGGTGAATGCCAGCGATGTTGGCTTTACCCTGTTGATTTTACTGGCAACCGTCTTTTATGGCCTTAATGTAAACCTGGTGGGCACTTATTTAAAGGGTCTTGATCCCATTAAAATGTCAACGGTTTCCGTTGGCTTCCTTGTTATACCAACAGCGGTTGTGCTTTGGTTGCATCCTGTACAATTAGAAAGCACAGCTGACTGGCAAAGTGCGGGAGCGGTTGCTTTGTTAGGACTTCTGGGCAGTGCCGTTGCCACGTTGATTTTCTACACTCTCATAAAAAAAGCGGGAGGCTTGTTTGCCTCCCTGGTTACTTATGCTATTCCCGCAGTTGCTATGTTCTGGGGATTTCTGGCCAACGAAAATGTTGGCGTTGCACAAATTGGTTGTCTTGCTATTATCCTGGCTGGCGTTTATCTCGCTAACAAGTAATTGAGCAGATGCGATCGTATCTATTCATCAATCTTACACCACCATAATTTCTTTTTCTTTCGATGCCAGGTGTTTATCCGTTAATGCAATGTATTGATTGGTTAATTCCTGCACATCGGCCTCAGCGTCTTTGGCTGCATCTTCGCTCAACCCGTTTTTCTGCGCTTTTTTAATGGATTCAATAGCGTCCCGGCGAATATTGCGAATCGCCACTTTGGTATGCTCGCCTTCTCCCTGGCATCTTTTTACCAGCTCTTTGCGGCGCTCCTCGGTTAATGGCGGAAGAAAAAGACGAATAATATTTCCATCGTTTTGCGGGTTAATGCCAATGTTGGAATTGATGATTGCCCGTTCAATGGGTTGCAGCATGTTTTTTTCCCAAGGCTGAATGGTTAAAGTGCGGGCATCCATCACCGATATATTTCCTACTTGGCTAAGCGGCATTGGCGAGCCATAATAATCCACCATAATACCATCCAGCATTTGCGGATTGGCTTTTCCTGCACGGATCTTGGCCAACTCGGTCTCAAGGTGACCAATGGCCTTCTTCATTGAATCTTCGGCTGATTTGAAATTTGACGACACGTCTTCTGCTGACATACGCTTACTTTTTTGTAAGCGCAAATCTAATACAGAACGCAATAAGGTTGGGAGAGTTTATTGCTCGGCAACGGCAACTTCGTCGTTATTGAACGACACTACTTTTGTGGTGCTATTGCCGCCTTGCTCGGCAGCAGATTGAAAGCTGCTGGCAACCACCAACACCGGACGCTTCTTCCACCATTTAATAAGGCCAACCAATGCATACGAGGTGGCAACCATGGAAATAAGAAGAACGGTAGAACCCATCTCGCGGCCAAAATAGGCGATGGCGATAAAGGCAGCGTTCATCACTAAGCAAAGGTGAGTAACCTGGCTGTGGTTAAGCCCGCGGTCAAGTAAAAGGTGATGAATATGGTTACGGTCAGGGGAAAACGGTGAACGGCCTTTAGCAATTCGTACACTAAACACCCGCAACGTATCTAACAGGGGAACAATAAGGATGGAAAAACCAATGGCCACAGAAGACGTTAGCGGGAAACTGCCGCCAACAGAATCGGCCACATTGATAAATTTAATTACCAGTACTGAGTTAATTAGTCCCAACAGCAACGAGCCCGAATCGCCCATGAAAATTTTTGCCGGGTGGTAATTAAACACAAGAAAAGCGCACAAAGCACCGGTTAATCCAAACGAAAGGATAGCGTATGCCGGCAGTCCGGCAACGGAAAAATAAGTGCCGAATACCGCCGTTGTTAAAATGCCAAGACTTCCCGCCAGTCCATCCACGCCATCAATCAGATTGAAAGCGTTCACTACAACAATAATGATCATGTAGGTTAGCGGGTAACTGATTACATCGGGCAGACTGTAAATGCCGAGAAAGCCGTGCATGCTATCGATGCGGATGCCCGCAAGATGAATGATAATAGCTGCGGCTGCCAACTGTCCTAAAAACTTTTTTGAGGCGGAAAGAATCAGGATATCATCTTTGATACCCAGGAAAAAAGTAAGCAGAGCAGCGGCAAAGAGGTATTGAAATTCAGGGTTTTGACCTGTAGGAATAAAAATCAGGCAAGAAAGAAGGAAGCCAATAAAAATACCCACGCCACCCAGTGAGGCGATTGCCTTTGTATGAAGTTTGCGGGAATCTGGCAGGTCAAACAAGCCTTTTTCGTCTGCAACTCTCATAACGGCTGGTACGGCCAAAAAGGTTATTGCAAAAGAAACGGTTGTCACCGTCAGTAAAAGATTCAGCATGCGGCAGGGTTTTGGAATTCGTAATAAAGTTTCATTTGGCTAGTCTTTCACAAGTAAATATTAGCTTTCACATGTTAAATAT
>DATKHJ010000041.1:0-2531 GCA_035510335.1 Flavisolibacter sp.
AGGCGCAGAAATCGTATTACGCTTTTGGCGACCAGGATGCGGCAATGAAAGCCGTTGATGAACAATTCAATGCGGAATTCAGCAAGTTGCCCCGGATAAAAATAAAACTGTTCGAAGGCGCTTACACGGATATGGAAGACCCGTCGAAAGCCATTGCGCTTTATGAAAAGTACCTCGGTAAAAAGGAAAAAATTTTCGAGTTACGTTACGCTGTTACATACAAACATTGGCAGCAACAACACGATGCACTGAACAGCCTATGCGGCAGGTTGGAAAACTTACTGGCAACGTCCACAGCCGACGGAAGCAAAGTGCTTGCATTAAGCGTTGCCGATGTGAAAGCAAGAATCTGGCAGTCGCTGGTCTCACTATGCTATCTCACACACCGCACAATGATGGATGCGTTGACGGCGGGTGCCAACCGGCGACATGCAGAAGAAACCATTGCCGCATACGTCAAGTACAAGGAATCTACGCAATAGTTTTTTAATGCGCTGTTAGCAGCAAATTCTTCCCCGATAAAACTTCTAACCCAAAACATTCTTTAACCAATCTAAATCGATAAGAATGATACAACAAATCAAACAACCTTACACAGCTTTATTTGTCAGTCTTTCTATTTTCTTAGCGGTGTTTACCGCCTGCAGCAAACCAGCCAAAGAGGGAGGCGAAGACCTTTATTCCAACTCTCCCGCATCGGCTATTCCAGCGCCGTTGAAAGGCGGCATTTGGTTTTGGGGAAATATTGGTCCCATTGCTTATTACGATCGCGATGGCCACCAGGTTGGAAACGAAACCGAAGCCGCACGGGAATATGTTTTTACAGAAGTAGCGGGCAAAGGCCGTTTTGAATTTACCCAATACCTTGGCTTACGCAACGCTTCCAATTGTGTAACGGAAGTGTACACCACCAAAAAAGGAACCGTTGTTTTTGAAGGTACCGACAAGCTTACGCTTTACCCTGTTGAAGGTTCTTTTAAAACCATTAAAAAAGGCTGCGGCAACACCAACGGCACCAGCGTAAGAAAGGCCGAAGCAACAGACCTGAAACCTGAAACCTTGTTGTGGGAGTTAAAGACAGCCGCAGGCAGGCCGGTGCTTTATGTTTACCTGGAGTCCGATACGAACAAGGAAGAACCAGTGTTTGTCTATAGCTTTTCAAACTAGCCCAAGAAACGGAAAATGTATCTTGCCGCTAATTTTACACTTGTAAAGCCGGTCCATTTCAGCAATTACTTAAACGGTATTGTGAAGACCAGGCAGCCAACCAAAACCTGTCAGACAAAAGTTTGTAAACTGTTTATGAAACAACAAATCAAATTTTTCCTTTTTTGCCAACTGCTTTTTGTCAGCCTATTTGCCAGTGCACAAACTGATGAACTGCAGCAATTAAAAAAGCTGAAAGACGATACAGCCAAGGTAAACAAACTGGCGGCTTACGGCAGAACGCTGCTGGATGTTGACAATGCGCAGGCTGTGCGTATTTACGAAGACTGCATTGCGTTGAGCGACCGGCTTGGCTATGAGGACGGCAAGGCACTTTCCCTTCGGCGGATTGGATATGTACACGGACAAGAAGGCCGTTACCAGCAGGCCATCAACTTTTACCATTCGGCCATTGCCCTCTATAAAAAAGCCGGATCAGTGAAAGACCTGCTCACCTGTTACAATAACCTTGGCGCTAACCTTCGGCAGTTGGGGAAGGTTGACAGCACGATTCATTATTATTTTATGGCTATTCAGCTGTATGAAAAACATGCGCTTGACAAGGAGACCGAAGCAACAAGAAAAGACATGGTGAATACCTATGCTTTGCTGCACGAAAACATTTCGACCTTATATGGCAACATGGAAAATATTTCCAAGGCACTGGAGTATGGTTACAAAGCCATTCGCATTGCCGAAGAAACAAAAGACAGCGTTCGGCTAACACTTGCCATGATCAGCACCAGCAATGCCTATTATGTAAACAAAAACTTTGCACAGTCGCTGGCCATGGCAAGAAAGGCCGCTGCTATTGCAGATGTATTGGAAAGCCCCATTCCGCAGTCAAAAGCCTATCATTTGCTCTCTGTTTCTTACACCGGCTTGGGCCAACCTGATTCAGGAATTTACGCAGCCAATAAATCGATGGTTTATGCAAAGAATAGCGACCTGCAGCTTTACCTCACATCGCTGATGGACCTGGCGGATGCCTACCACGATAAAAAAGATTTTGCCAAAGAAGCGGCGGCACTAAAAGAAGCCATGCACCATTTTGAGCAAATGGACAATGTAGCCTTCGGCATGAACATTTATGAAAAGCTGGCGAAAGCAAGTTATGCCCTCGGAAAATACAAAGAAGCTTACGACTACCAGGAAAAGTCGGTGGTGTACAACGACTCCATGATGAGCAAAGAAAACAGGGATGTGTTGGCGCGGCTGGAAATGGAGTACCAGACGGCAAAGCGGGAAAAAGCGCTTTCGCAAACCCAACTGCAACTGGCGCAAAAAGAATTACAGCTTCAGAAAAACCGTCACCAGGTTTATTA
>DATKHJ010000042.1:0-4022 GCA_035510335.1 Flavisolibacter sp.
CTTATACAGCCAATGTTCAGCCTATTATCCAGGCTAATTGTTCGCCCTGCCATATTCCGCCAAAAGGAAACAAGCAAGCGCTGCACACGTATGAAACAGCAAAAGCCAATATTGATGAATCGATCAAACGCATTCAGTTAAACCCGGGTGAAAGAGGGTTTATGCCGTTTCGCCATCCCACTAAACTTTCCGACTCCACCATCAGCGTATTTGTGAAGTGGAAAGAAGACGGGCTGCTGGAGAAATAAGCGACGATTGATTTTATAAAAGAGGAAATACAGCAACGTATTTCCTCTTTTGTTTTCCGAATAACTTCGCCTATTCTTAACCCTCAACTATCAACCATGCATTACCGCTCGTTTGGCAATTACAAAATAGCAGAAATAGGCTTAGGCACCTGGCAACTGGGCAGCGCCGACTGGGGCAACATTGACGAAGAAAAAGCCCTTGGAATTTTGCAGGAATACGTAGCCGCAGGCGGCAACTTCCTGGACACGGCCGATGTGTACGGCAGTGGCACCAGTGAACGCACCATTGGCAAGTTTTTGAAAACCCTTTCAACACCGGTGCATGTAGCTACTAAGCTTGGCCGCCGGCACGATGCACCCAATGGCTGGGACCAGAATTTTCAATATGATTTTATGCGCCGGCAGGTAGAAGATTCACTTTCCAACCTTGGCGTAAACAAACTTTTCCTGGAACAACTGCATTGCATTCCCACCGAAGAATTAAGGAAGGGAGAGGTATTTGACCACCTCCGCAAATTGCAGGGCGAAGGACTGATTGAGCACTGGGGTGTGAGTGTGGAAACGTCGGAAGAAGCGTTGCTTTGCCTGGAGCAGGAAGGGCTGGCTTCGCTGCAGGTCATCTTTAATTTATTTCGCCAGCATGTGGCAGAGGAAGTGTTTGCCAAAGCGGCCGAAAAAGGCGTGGCGCTGATTGTTCGTGTGCCGCTGGCCAGCGGCTTGCTCAGTGGCAAGTTTTCGAAAGACACAAAATTTGAATCCACGGATCACCGCAACTACAACGCTAATGGTGAAGCCTTCAACACCGGCGAAACCTTCTCCGGTATTCCGTTTGAAAAAGGAGTGGAGTTTGCCGAAAAAATAAAGGCGGTGATGCCCGATGAAAGAACGGCGCAATGGGCCTTGCGCTGGATTCTCGATCATCCCGAAGTTACAACGGTGATTCCCGGTGCTTCTAAAATTTCGCAGGTGCAAAGCAACGTGGCTGCTTCTTCGCTGCCACCTTTGTCAAGCAATGTTCATCAGCAATTACGCAAGTTGTATGACGAAGAAATAAAGCCGTCTATTCGCGGAAATTTCTGATGTGAGTGGTGAGTTGTCAGTCGTGAGTAGGTATTCCATTTCTTCAAGAAATGGAATACCTGTCACAGGCTGGTTCATTCACCCCTCAAGATTGACAACTCATCATTCACCACTAACCCCTCACCATCACACCACGCTGTTCCATCCATACACATCTTCCTTCATCCCGGTTCGGATGGCTTCCAGTTCTTTCTTTAAACGAAACATCACGCTGCCGCTGCTGTAGGTTGGTAAATGATACAGTTCGCCATCCACACCAATCACGCTGATAGGTGCTACCACCGCCGCCGTTCCGGCGCCAAATGCTTCCACGCTTCTGCCTTCCTCAATGGCTTTCAGCACTTCGTTAATGCTGATCTTTCGTTCTTCGGTTGCATAGCCCAACTCGTTGGCAATGCTCAGCAGTGAGTCTCTTGTAATGCCATCCAGGATCGAATCGCTCAACGGTGGTGTAATTAATTTTTCATCAATCACGAACATAACATTCATGGTGCCGCTCTCCTCAAAATATTCATGTTCGAAAGCATCGGTCCACAACACCTGGTCAAAGCCTTCGCTTCTTGCTTTTTGGGTTGGATAAAATGCCCCGCCGTAATTACCGGCGCATTTTGCAAAGCCAACGCCGCCTTTTGCTGCACGGATGTAGTGGCGCTCCACCTTTACTTTAATGGGCTTTTGGTACAGCGTGGGCACCGGGCCGGTAACAATCATAAACGTGTATTCGTCCGACACCTTCACGCCAAACCGTGCTTCGCTTGCAAACACAAACGGACGGATGTACAGCGCAACGTCTTCGCCTTCCGGCACCCAATCCTTATCTACCTGCACCAATTGATGAAGTGCTGTTGTAAACAAATCGTACGGAAGTGGCGGCATGCACATTCTGTCCAGCGATGCGTTGATGCGCTCAAAATGTTTATCAATGCGGAAGATGTTGATGCGGCCATCCTGCATGCGAAAGGCCTTCATGCCTTCGAAAATGCTTTGCCCGTAATGCAGCGCCAGCATGGTAGGGGAGACAGATATATTTTGAAAGGGCTTAATCTCCGGCTGCTGCCATTCGCCAGCCTTATAGGTGCAGGTAAACATGTGATCGGAAACATATTTCCCGAATTCGAGGGCTTTCCAATCGACGTCGGGCAGGAGGGAGGCTGTTGCTTTGGTGACAGGAAAAGCCTCCCCAAGCCCCTCCGAAGGAGGGGTTGGCTTAGCACCAACCTCGCTTGCCGTAAAGTCTTTTTCTATTTTCATTGCTTCCATGTTCAGGTATTTTTTAGTTGATGAAGAAATACTGTATGACCAGGCGATTGTGTTTTCATCCGGGATGGTCTCAATGGTTTTATAACATCACAAAAATGGGTCATACATTTAAAGTAGAACAGATGCAGATTTGTTATTTTTGGGTAGATCAGATGAGATAACCGCAGAGGAAAGAGAAGGGGAGTCTTGCGCAGAGGAGTTGAGGGTTATCGATTGGAGCTAACTGCGGAAAAGATTGAATTAAGTACACATCCCCTCCTTGGAGGGGGAAAGAAAGGATTGGTTGTATTAAAACGACTTGGGGTGGGTTTCCATGCATCAACAAATGAAACGGGCCATCATCCCATACAACGAACATTTAAAGCCGCTGGCAAAAAAGCTACGGGAGAATATGACGTTCTCCGAAGTCAAACTATGGAATGAACTAAAGAACAAAAAACTCCTGGGTTATGACTTCGACCGTCAACGCCCCATCGGTAACTACATCGTTGACTTCTTCTGCAAGGACTTGCAACTTGCTATTGAAGTCGACGGCATCACACACGAAGAAACTGCCGTGGCAGAAAAAGATGTGATAAGGCAAAAAGAACTGGAAACACTTGGTATTTCATTCCTTCGCTTTGATGCAATGTTAGTGGTGAACAAAGTAGAAGCAGTTGTAAGAGAAATTGCGAATTGGATAGCAGACTATGAACAGAAACATGGTGTGCCGGCAGCAGTGAAATTGCGAAGACAAAAGCGATAAAGGTGCTGGCGTAGGGAATCGCCCTGCGATGGCGTAGACCCACCCCGGGCTGCCTTTATTCAATCACTCTTAAACCCGCCCCTCCAAGGAGGGGATGTGCCCAAAGGTCAACCAGCTCTTTATAATACGCATGAATGTATTTGGAAGTATAAGAAAGAAATACGTCTTACTTAGTTCACCCTCCCTCTCGCATAGAGAACATCATCACCTCCCGCAGGGACGGTTAAAGAACAGGCAGTAACGTAAACGGTTCGGGGTAGGTTTTACGCCATCGTCCTAAAGAAAACCATCCCCTCCCTGGAGGGGCGACCTAAGTTAAGATCGTAACGAAGGCCATCGGGGTGGGTCCTACCCCCCAACCCAAAAACATAAGCGAAACAGTAAACCAACTCCAAACACCAAACGCCAAACGATGAAGACAACGACTGTCCCCGACCACAAATACCTCCAAATCGCCACCACCCTCGAATCCCTCATCGCCACCGAAGCCCTCCGCATTGGCGACAAGCTTCCCTCCGTCCGCACACTCGCCGACGAGTACAACATCTCCATGGGCACCGCCTTCCAGGCCTATTACCACCTCGAAGGCAAAGGCCTCATCGAAAGCCGGCCCAAGAGCGGCTACTACGTTCGCTTCAATCACAAGCGGCTCCCCTCCTTGCCCGCCACCAGCCGGCCCGATGCACGGG
>DATKHJ010000043.1:0-2726 GCA_035510335.1 Flavisolibacter sp.
GCTGTACCAGGTAATGGAGTTGAGCAAAGAGAACGGCAACACCATTGTGCACAAGGCCACGCAAGGCCCGCTGGCTGCCGCGTTGAAAAAAGATTTTCCCGAAGTGGAAACGGCCATTCCCATCTTATCGCTTTACGACGAAGGTTTTTATGCGCAGGTGCGCAACGGGCAAAAGGCCGTTCGCAGTGCAGGCATCTTTACTGATAAACCTTTCTTTACCACTTTTTCTTTTCCCTTAACCATCGGAAACCCGCAGCAGGTACTGGCCGATAAAAACAATACAGTGATTTCCGAGGCCATGGCGAAGGCCTTGTTTGGTTCGCCGGAGGCTTCTATTGGAAAACCAATTGACTGGGAGATCATGGGCAATAAACAGCAAGCCGTTGTCTCCGGCGTGTTTTCGCCGCTGCCGGCCAACAGCTCCATGAAGTTTGATTTTGTAATGACCTATGATAAGCTGGTGTCGGAGCTGGTTCCCGGGTTTCAAAACTGGAACAACGAAGGTCCGCAAACTTATCTCGTACTAAAGCCGGGAACAGACGTTGACGCCTTCAATAAAAAGGTGACGAATTTTATTCAGAACTACCACCAAGCAAGCATCTTCTCCCTCTTTATCCGTCCGTTTTCCAGCGCATATTTATACGGCCATTACGAAAACGGCAAACAGGCCGGCGGCCGCATTGATTATGTAAGATTGTTTTCCATTGTGGCGCTGTTTATCCTGCTCATTGCCTGCATCAATTTCATGAATCTTTCCACGGCAAGGGCCTCCCGAAGATTGAAAGAAGTAGGCATCAAAAAAGTTGTGGGTTCTTCCCGCAGAGCACTCGTTGTGCAGTTTCTCAGCGAAGCGATATTGATTGCGTTTTTATCACTTGCCGTTGCGTGTTTTTTGGTAGCGGCCTTGCTGCCGGTGTTCAATACCGTAACCGGCAAAGAATTGACCATTCAGCCTTCGTTGCAACTTGTGGCCTTGATTCTTGGCGTTACGCTACTCACCGGGCTTTTCTCGGGCAGTTACCCGGCGTTTTATTTATCCGGTTTCAATCCTATTTCGGTATTGAAAGGACGAATGAAAAATTCGGTAGGCGAGTTAATGGCAAGAAAGGGACTGGTGGTTTTCCAGTTTGTGATTTCACTGGTGCTGATCATTGCTGTTTTGGTCATTCATCAGCAGGTAGATTTTGTGCAATCCAAGCATTTGGGCTACGACAGGGCCAATGTTGTTTCGCTTGAAAAAGAAGGCGCCATTGCTGCCAATACGGATGCTTTTCTGAATGAACTACGCCGTACGCCGGGGATAGAAGGCGCCTCGGCGGTGCAGCAAAATATTGTGCAGGGCAAAGGGGTGATTGGCGCTTCTACCTATGGCGTTGAGTGGCCGGGCAAAACAGAAAAAGATGTAACCGATTTTATGGTGCGTGCCATTGATTTTGATTTTATTGAAACAATGGGCATTCAGGTAAAAGAAGGCAGAAGCTTTTCGGCGCAGTTTGGCGATGAAAAAACAAAACTGATTTTTAATGAAGCGGCTATCAAAGCCATGGGACTGAAAAACCCGGTTGGTACTATGGTAAAAATGTGGGGAGAAGAGAAGCAGATTGTTGGCGTGGTGAAGGATTTTCACCTGACTACTTTGCACGATAAAATTGAGCCGATGGTTATGCGGTACGAGCCGGCTGCAACCGCAAATATTGTGGCAAGGTTGGAAGCTGGAAAAGAAAAAGAAGGCATGCAGCGCATTGAAGCTTTGTATAAAAAGTTCAACCCCGGCTACGTATTTACGTACCATTTCCTCGATGATCAATACCGGGCCCAGTACGCATCGGAGCAGCGTGTTTCGTTGCTGTCGCAATATTTTGCCGGACTGGCTATTTTGCTTTCCTGTTTGGGCTTGTTTGGATTGGCCGCCTTCAATGCGGAAATCCGCACAAAAGAAATCGGTATTCGCAAAGTGTTGGGTGCGTCGGTACAGAACGTAGTGCTGTTGCTGTCGAAAGATTTTTTGCGCCTGATCCTGGTTGCTGTTTTGGTTGCGTTTCCGCTGGCATGGTGGGCTTTAAATGTTTGGCTGCAGGGATTTGCCTATCACATCAGCATCAGCCCGTGGTTGTTTGTTATTGCGGCTGTAACAATCCTTTTCATTGCATTGCTTACGCTGAGTTATCAATCCATTCGGGCAGCCCTGATGAACCCTTCCAAAAGCCTGCGAACAGAATAGGATAAAAAATTCAACTGTGCTCTTTCTAAAGAAAATAAAAAAAGCAAGTCATTCGACTTGCTTTTTTGTATTGCGGGAAACACAATTATTTCCGAAGCGGGAAAGCCACACCTGCATGAACACCGATGTTGTTCAGGTTATCAAATGCGGCTGTGCTGAATGGCATAATGTTGTACGATGCGCCAAGTGTAAAACCGGTTTCACCGGCTTTCTTAAACGGAACGAATACGCCTAATTCCGGGCGGGCAGCAAAGCCAAATTTCGTTTTCTGCTCAAGGTTAAACTGTCCCACCAGGTCGTTGTAGCTTACCAGGTTTCCACCCACACCAAGCGCCGCATACGGCTGCACGGTTGCACCCGGCGTAAACTGGTATTTTGCCTGTGCTAAAATGGGAATGGTTTGAATGGAAAAGCTGCGAACGGCCGAGAGGTCGCTTCCATCGGTCAGCTTGTAAAGCTGGCGTGGGTTCTTCTGGTAGAAATCCTGGAAGCCCGTTCCCAGGCC
>DATKHJ010000044.1:0-8370 GCA_035510335.1 Flavisolibacter sp.
AACCGAAACGGCGATGGTGGCGCATGTGCAGAAAGAGCATTCAAAGGAAACGTATGATGGCCTGCAGCAATCCTTTCCGCGGGTAGAAGAATTGCCTTTCGATTCTGACCGCAAGTGCATGACAACCATCCATCGGTACAATGACCGTTTTCTTTGCCTGACCAAAGGTGCCGTGGAAGTGATCTCTTCGCGGCTACGCAATAAAAGCAGTGCAGACAGTTTTGTAGCAGAAGCGGAAAACCTTTCTGCCGAAGGCATACGTGTACTGGCTTTTGGTTACCGCCTGCTGGATGAACTGCCGAAAAATTTCCGGTACGAAGAAATTGAAAATGAACTTTCCTTTGTTGGACTGGTGGGCATGATTGACCCGCCACGGGAAGAGATAAGCGAGGCCATTCGCGAATGCAAAACGGCCGGCATAAAGCCGGTGATGATTACCGGCGACCACAAGGAAACGGCCGCCGCCATTGCCCGTAAAATTGGACTGATGGAAGGCGGCGAACTGGTGATGACGGGAAGCGAGTTAAGCAAATTGAACACAGAACAACTGGAAGCATCGGTAGAAAAGATTGCGGTGTATGCACGGGTATCGCCGGAGCAAAAATTGAACATTGTAAAAGCGCTGCAGCAGCGTGACCATTTTGTAGCCATGACCGGCGATGGCGTGAACGATGCGCCTTCGCTGAAGAAGGCAAACATCGGTATTGCCATGGGCATTACCGGCACCGATGTAAGCAAAGAAGCGGCGCACATGATTTTGCTGGACGACAACTTTGCCACCATTGTAAAAGCGGTGCGGGAAGGCCGTCGTATTTACGACAACATCCGCCGCTTTGTGAAATACATTATGACGTGTAACGGCGCCGAAATCCTAACCATTTTCCTGGCACCGCTATTTGGGTTACCCATCCCGCTTTTACCCATTCATATTTTGTGGATCAACCTTGTTACCGATGGCCTTCCGGGCCTTGCGCTGTCGGCCGAAAAAGCAGAAAGAAACATCATGCATCGCAAACCCCGTGGTACAAAAGAAAGTTTGTTTGCCGACGGCATTGGTGTGCACATTATTTGGGTTGGCTGCCTTATGGCGGCACTAACGCTGGGTACGCAGGTATGGGCTATCAATACTGAGCACACACATTGGCAAACAATGGTGTTTACAGTGCTGTCGCTGGTGCAACTGGCACATGTGCTGGCCATTCGCAGCGATGAAGAATTTATTTACCGGAAAGGATTTTTTTCCAATCCTTTATTAGTCGGTGCGGTGGCCATAACCTTCCTGTTGCAACTGGGTGTGATTTATCTTCCGTTTGCCAACAGCATATTTAAAACGCAACCGCTGACCTTGTCCGAACTGGGCCTTTGCATTTTGCTGGCAGCCGTGTTGTTTCATGCGGTGGAAGCAGAGAAATGGATAAAGAAAAGACGCAGGCGCAACCGCCAGGCGCAATAGGTGGCACATGTTTTTTGCCGCTGGTGTGCAGTTAACAAAAGAAGCATTCAAAATAAGATACGCATGATTGTAACCCTGACGATGAACCCCGCTGTTGACAAAAGCACGGAAATAGAACGATTGGTGCCCGAGAAAAAAATGCGCTGCGCCGAACTGCTGGTACATGCTGGTGGTGGTGGCATAAACGTTAGCAAAGCCATACAGGAACTGGGTGGCGAAAGCATTGCTGTTTTTCCCTACGGTGGATTGAACGGGCAGGTATTGCTGAACCTTGTGAAAGAAGAATATGTAACGGCGCATGCCGTAGAAGTAGCCGCCAACACAAGAGAAAACTTCGTGGCTACGGAAACTTCCACCAATAAACAGTTTCGGTTTGTGATGCCCGGACAGTCGTTAACCACTGAAGAAGTGGGCAAGCTGAAAAGCGCCATCGAAAACATGAAAGACGTTTCGTTCCTGGTGTGCAGCGGCAGCCTGCCGCCCGGCATGCCGGATGATTTCCTGGCAGAGATTGCCGAACTGGCGCATCACAAAGGCATTAAACTGATCATCGATTCATCGGGTGTGCCGTTGAAGGCAGCGTTGCAAAAAGGCATTTACCTGGCAAAGCCAAACCTTACCGAACTGTGTTCGCTGGTGGGCAAAGATTACCTGGATGTGGCGGAGATTGACGATGCGGCCAGGGAAGTAATTGGCCGGGGCGGTTGCCAGGTGCTGGTGGTATCGATGGGGCCAACCGGCGCCATGCTGGTTACCAAAGACGAGGTGAAAGAGTTTCGGGCACCCACGGCCAAAAAACAAACCACTGTTGGCGCAGGGGACAGCATGGTGGGCGGCATTGTGTGGATGCTGGAACAGGGAAAGACCCTGCGTGAGGCTGTACAATTTGGCATTGCCTGCGGCACAGCGGCCACCATCAACAAGGGGACGCAGTTGTTTGCAAAGGCCGATGCAATGAGGTTTTATGAATGGATGAGGAGGGAAGGGTAAGGTAGCGGGTAAAGGAAGAACAGATTTCGAAGACTAGGAATTTATTGTTCGTGCCATCTCATTCTCACAGTTCAAACAATCATTGTTTTACCTCATAAATAATCCGTGTTTTCCCAACCAGGCTATCCTTCTTGAATATTTCTAAGTCTTTATCGTGCTTTATCAAAACTGTTGTATCGTTAACCCAGGATGCAAGTACGTTGGTGTCAAGTTCAATGTATCCTCCAACTTTGGAGTTTGATATGAAAATATTACCTGCCTCATTCGGTAGACTTTCATTATAATTAACAACGGACAATTGAATAGAACTGCCAGCGGTTGCGCCACATCCTCTGTCAAACTGCACAATTCTGAGTGTCTTGCTGTTGTTAGCAATCTGTTGAACAACATGATTGTTACAATCACCAGTGATATTCAGATTGCAGTTTGTTAAGATAAAGAGCATTAGAAACAAAATAGACCAAGTTCTCAAAGGAAAATTTTATTCGTTCTGATTATACGTTAATGAACCTTGCTTTATGCGGAATGCAACGGTCAGCGCTTTCTTTCTTTGTGAGTCCCGTGCAGAAGACTCGCGGAGAAAGAATTTTGATAAGCAACTGTTAGCTGTCGTTAATAATACCATTGTCCGTCGATCTTATTGAAACGGCTGTCTGCGCTGTCTTTATAAAAAAATGAAACCCCACCTCTGGCATCTAAAAAGCCATAAGTCTCATAAAAAATCCTGGTTGATGTCTTCGTTATGTACGTCAACCCAGCTTCTTTTTTTAGCTTATCAAGTGTTTTTAACTCTTGTTCATTAAATTCTCTTCGGCTATCCGTATGGTCGATGCTCCAGAATGTCAGACCGTCTGGCTTCGACAACATAATTGCATTTGCCTGGTCAAATAAAGGCTGATGTTTTGAGATCAAAATATCGAACGATTTGCTGATGAGCCAACCATCTATTAGCTCTTGTAGAAGGATCGACATCACTACCACGCCAAACCAAATTAGGCGCTTCCTTCCTTTATCCTTAACTAGAACTGCAATAAAGGAAACACCAGATAGAAATAAGCCGATCAAAAGTAAAAGAAGATACATGTCTTGGTCGAGGCCGACAAACAGGAAGCTAAGGATAACGCTTAGAATTCCCGTGATTAAAACCCAGTGTCTAAAGGAGAGTTTCATAAAATGACGACTAACGTCCAAAGCATTGGTGAAGGGGTGCATTCTGTGTTTCCTCAGCATCACTTTTGCAATGTCGTTGATTTTTATTTTACAGATGAAAGGTAGTCCGTAAGCCACTTTTTACAAATGTTCTGTTGTGCACATCGAACGTTAAAGCTATGGCTGTGCTCAGTGTTCCAATTTGGGCGGTGGCGGTGCAGGTGGCGGATTAATTCCTGATAAATCACCAAAGTCAATCGACTTGGTGGTCGGATGCTTGGTCAACGTCTTCGTAAGGTTGTCCAGCCATTTTGCAACTGGATAAAATGACGGTGGTGCTTCATGTCCGTAAATGCCGATGGTCTTGTTCATTGAGTCGGACCGCAAATGAAACTTTATGAATACTCCGTCCTGCAGATTTTCTTGAATATAAGAGTTGTCAAACCGTTCTAAGTTCAAGGTGTCAAGAATGAAATTCAAGTTCTTTAGCAAAGTGTCATTGAGAAGAGCAAAGTACCGTTTTGACGGCTCTGGAAAACGCTCCTCCAGGAACACAGTATCAGACTTTGTGAATTTTATGGAGTAGTTTTCATACATGCCTGATTGAGAGAATACGAATTCGTTAAAAACAGCGGTTGGTTGACTATCCTTTTCGCTGTCACAAGCACAAAGGCAAAAAAGCAATGAAAGTAGAAGCAGCGGTTTTATCATTTCCATTGAGATACAGAATGACTGAAAATCCACAGTTGCGTACAACAGTTATTATCCGCATTTTTCCAAATGCGCTTTCCCTCCCCAAATAACTACTCCTTTCAAGCCCAAAAGCTTACAACTGCGCTTTTATGTTAGTCAATCAGCGAACTCACTCCTTCATACCAATTCAATAACATAAAAACGCACCTTTCTTCTACACCTTATTCACTCGTGTCAATGTTACGGCCGTGCCTTGCCGTAAGGTATTGTGCACTTCTGCAATCCTGTCTACATCGTCCAGTAGCTGCTGCAATTCTTCGTCCGAACAATCGGCATCAATCACTGCCTCGTAACGAATGTTGGAACCTGGTTCGCCTTCTCCGCCAAACGCCCCTGTTACCGTTACGGCAACGGAGTGCACGGTAATATTTCGCCGTGGCGCTTCCCGGTAAATATCGTTGCAATAGCAGGTGGCAAGCGCAAGAAAAAGCAGTTCGCCACCATTCACTGCAGAGCCTTTCCCTTCCGTTTTGGCGGGAATAGAAATCGTTTTTTCCCTGCCTTCGGTTTGCACCGTTATGTGCTGCTGTTGCCAACCGTTTTTAATACTTGCTGAAATGGTCATTTGCCGGAGTTTAAAGTTGGATTGTTTTCCATTGTTATTGCCTGGTCTATGGCGCGGATAACCCTGCACGGATTGCCCGCTGCAAACACATCGGCCGGAATATCTTTGGTCACCACGCTGCCGGCGCCAATCACGGTGCGGTCGCCAATGGTTACTCCCGGACAAATAACGGCACTGCCGCCCACCCACACATCTTCGCCAATAGCAATGGGCTTGGCGTACTCAAGCCCCGATGCCCGCTGTGCTGCGTTCATTGGGTGCGTGGCGGTGTAAATCTGCACATTGGGACCAAACATAGTACGGTTGCCAATGGTGACCTGTGCCACATCCAACACCACGCAGTTGAAATTGAAAAACACCCGTTCGCCCATTTGAATGTTGTAGCCATAGTCGCAGTAAAAGGGTGGCTGAATCCAGAGCGACGCACCGGCATTTGGCAACAGCGACGTCAAAACCCGGGCTCTTTCTTCTGCCTGGTCTTCGCTTGAATCGTTCAGCGCTTTCAATAGCAGTCGTGTTTGCAGCCTGTCGGCAGAAAGTTCCGCATCCAGCGCATCGTATAATTCGCCGGCAAGCATTTTTTCTTTTTCGGTTTTCATGTATTGAAGTTAGGGCATGGAACTGTTGCATCTCACCAACGTTCCAACCTCTTCAACCATTGGTGCGTACATGGTCTTATTTCGATACCGGCTATTGTAACCAGGCCCTGTTTTTACAGGGTCTTCTTTTTACTGCTTTCAGGCTGATTTTCCTTTGGTTCTTTCTTTGTTAAGAGCTGCACGTCAACCCTAACTTTGTGCCCATGCGGCTGATTATAAAAAACATGGTTTGTCCCCGCTGTATTTCATCGGTTGAACAGCTTTTGGCAAAACACAATTTGCAGGCCAGTTCGGTACGACTGGGAGAAGTGGAACTGATAACGGCGCCATCCAAAGAAGCGCTGCAGCAGTTTTCGGAAGAGCTAAAGCAAGCCGGTTTTGAATTATTAGACGACCAGAAAACGCAGTTGCGAGAGCAGGTGAAAAACCTGCTGATTCAGAAAGTGCAGAGCGGAAATATTGAAGATCATTTCAGTGTTATCAAATTTATCGGCGATCATATTTACAAAGATTATTCGTCCATCAGCCGCCTATTTTCAGAGGTGGAAGGCATTACTATTGAACAGTTTCTTATTCTGCAGAAAATTGAGAAAACAAAAGAGTGGCTGATGTACGATGAGCAGTCGTTAAGCCAGATTGCTTTTAACCTGGGTTACAGTAGTACGCAGCATCTCTCTAACCAGTTTAAAAAATTGACAGGCATGACGCCTTCACAGTTCAAGCAGCTTGGTGCCTTGCACCGGAAACCGATAGACAGCGTGGGGAAGGGATGAGGAATGAGGGATGTGGTTTGAGGAGTGCAGGCCATTTATTATTTTGGTAGAAACCATTCTGCAATGAACTCAGTTGATAAAATCGAGGCTTTTAAACAAAGAACGAAAAATCTCTCCTTGCGAGTAATAAAATTATTTCAATCGCTTCCAAAAACCGATGAAGCCGGCATTCTTGGTAAACAACTTTTACGATCTGCAACATCTGTGGCTGCCAACTATCGGGCTTCCTGCAGGGCAAGATCAGATGCAGAGTTTTTTAGCAAAATTTCAATTGTTGTAGAAGAAGCTGACGAGACTTTATTCTGGCTGGAATTGCTTTTAGATGCAGGTATTGTTACCAAAGAGAAAATCTTGCTATTAATGAACGAATACGAAGAAGTATTAAAAATAGCAAACACCGTCAGATATATGAAAAAGGGAAAGTAAAGTCATTCCTCAAACCTCATCCCTCATTCCTCATTCCTCATTCCTCAAACCTCATCCCTTCCCCAATTATCTATACATCTTTCCCAAAAGAATGTAACAACACACATCGCTACTTCAGGACCTTTGTAGTGACAAAATTGAAAGGCGATGAAGAACGAAAAACACGTAATCAATCTTCCCCTGGCCGGTGTCGACAGCGAGCACTGCGCATTAATTGTTGACAAAGGGCTCAGTAAGGTGCAGGGCATTACCTCGCACAAGGTTGAGCTGAACAACAACAGGGCTGTTATCACAACAGAAGATGAATTGGAAACCATTCCCAAAGCAGTAAAAGCCATAAGGGATTTAGGATACGATGTGGACACGGTTAAAAAAACATTCCCGGTGCTGAACATGAGTTGCGCCTCCTGTGCCAGCAGCTCGCAAAGCATATTGGAAAATACTCCCGGCGTGGTCAACGTTGCGGTGAACTATGCCAATGCTTCTGCACAGGTAGAGTATGTGCCAACCATCACCGACCCGCAAAAATTAAAAGCAGCACTGCAAAGCATCGGTTACGATTTAATGATTGATGAAACCGAAGAAGCAAAAGATGCGCTGGAAGAAGTGCATCGCGAAAAATTCCAGGCGCTGAAAAGGCGAACAATCGCATCGCTTGTTTTTTCAGTACCGCTGGTGGTAATTGGTATGTTTTTCATGAACATGCCCTACGCCAATTACATAATGTGGGCACTGGCAACGCCGTTAGTGCTGCTCTTTGGTAAACAATTTTTTGTTGGCGCATGGAAGCAGGCAAAACATCGGTCCGCCAACATGGATACGCTGGTGGCACTGAGCACCGGTGTGGCCTATCTCTTCAGCGTGTTTAACACGCTTTATCCGCAGTACTGGCACAGTAAGGGTCTGCATGCGCATGTGTATTTTGAAGCGGCGGCCGTTGTCATTGCGTTTATCCTGCTTGGTAAGTTGCTGGAGGAAAAAGCAAAAGGAAATACATCGTCTGCCATTAAAAAACTCATGGGCCTGCAGCCTAAAACCGTAACGGTAGTGCACCATGGCGATCACCAGGCGGAAGTGCCCATTGCAGCAGTGAAAGTTGGTGACCGGCTACTGGTAAAGCCCGGTGAAAAAATTGCCGTTGATGGCAAGGTGAGTTCGGGAACTTCGTTTGTTGACGAAAGCATGATCAGCGGTGAGCCTGTGCCGGTGGAGAAAAAAGCCGGCGATGCTGTGTTTGCCGGAACCATTAACCAGAAGGGAAGCTTTCAATTTACAGCCGGTAAAGTGGGTGGCGATACGGTGCTGGCGCAAATTATTAAAATGGTGCAGCAGGCGCAAGGCAGCAAAGCGCCGGTGCAAAAACTGGTTGATAAAATTGCGGGCATCTTTGTTCCCATCGTCATACTGATTGCGCTGCTAAGCCTTATTTCCTGGATAGTTTTAGGCGGTGAGAATGGCTTTACGCAAGGCCTGCTGGCGTTGGTAACTGTACTGGTAATTGCCTGTCCCTGTGCGCTTGGACTGGCTACGCCAACCGCTATTATGGCCGGCGTAGGAAAAGGAGCGGAGAACGGAATTTTAATTAAAGATGCGGAGAGCCTGGAACTGGCAAAAAAGGTAAACGCCATCGTGCTGGATAAAACCGGCACCATTACCGAAGGC
>DATKHJ010000045.1:0-6716 GCA_035510335.1 Flavisolibacter sp.
GCAACCCGACCAATCGGACGACTGGGTAAGCAAATGCCGCCAGGTAATTTTTGCGTTATGGGGACTTTCAAATTTCTCGTCGGTTACATAATTCCTTACCGGATCATCCACCTGCTTTATCAGGCGGCTGTCAACGGCCAATCCAGCAACAGAAGACAGGTAACTTTTGGCAACGCTGAAGGTCATGTCCACGCGGGCTAAATCGCCCCACTGTGCCACGATGTAGCCATTCTTTACAATCAGTCCTGCAGGCTTACCGCGGGGTTTCATTGGGCCAAGAATCTGGTAGCCTGGTTCGTTTGCATAGGCTTTGTAGTTAGCAAGGCGCAGGTCGTAATCCATCTTCACTTCATTCTGCACTGCAAAACGCACCGCACTATCGATGATTGCCGCATTTAGCTTTAGCTCTTCGGGCTTTTTTGTTTGCCAGGCAGAATCGGGATAATAAAGCTTTTGCGCTTTAACAGGCTGGCCCACGGTCAGACCAGCCAGGAGAATAAGAGAAACTAACGTTCGCACTGTGTAAGGTTTAATAGCTTGAATGTAATTCATTGGCACAAGAAAGAGGGGATGATTACTCATCCCCTCTTCTATTTTAAAAAGCATCCCGGTTAAAACGCGGGGTTCGTGTACTTCTTTTTGAATTTGTCGTACAACTGCGTCTGTACACTTTCCAGTTGTATTTCTCTTCCCTGGATAAAGGCTTGCGTAATTTGCTGCGTACGCATATCCAAGATGTCGCCTTCACTGATGATGATGTTGGCGTCTTTTCCCACTTCAATGCTGCCGGTTTTATCTGCAACGCCCAGCACTTTTGCTGCGTTCAGCGTAATGGCTTGCAATGCCTGCTCTTTGGTTAAACCGTAAGCTACGGCTGTACCGGCGTTAAAGGCCAGGTTACGGCCGCGGGTTTGTCCATCTTCATCGTTAATGGCAAACGTAACACCGGCTTTTTGCAGAAGGGCTGCTGTTTTGTACGGCTGATCCACATCGTCGTCGGGCAAAATGGGCAGACTGTGCGGCTGACTTAATACCACCGCAACGTTGTGCTGCTTCAGTAAATCGGCAACCTGCCAGCTATCTTCGCCGCCAACAACTACCGCATCCAGGTCAAACTCTTTTGCAATGTCAATCGCAATCAGAATTTGTTTCACCGTGTTTGCATGGATGTAGAGCTTTTTCGACTTATCAAACAGGCCTTTTACCGCTGAATATTTCAGGTTCACTTCATCTGGCTTGTTCAGGCCATTGTATGCCTTTGCCTGACGCAGAAAGTTTTTGAATTCATCAATTTTATCCAATGCTTCTTTTACCGGATCGGATGGCGAGGTTTGTCCTTGCGGACCACCGCCCCTGCCGCCAAAACGTGCACGGGCCAGCAGCGAAGGCATACGGAAGTGAATGCCATTGTCGGTTTTGTAAGCGGCATCTTCCCAGTTCCAGGCATCCAGTTGTACCACGGATGATTGTCCGCTTAACATGCCACCTTCCGGAACAATGTTGGCCAGCAAAATACCGTTCGGACGCAACGTGTTGGTTACCCTTGAATCGGTATTGTACGCAATTATTGCATGAAGATTGGGGTTCATATCGCCAATCTCTCTTGCATCGGATGTTGCACGAACGCTGTTGACTTCCACCAGGCCAAGGTTGCTGCTGGAGAGGATCAGGCCGGGATAGACATGCTTGCCCTGTGCGTTGATGGTTCGTGCACCAGCAGGTGGCGTTACGTTTGTGCCTACTGCGGTTATCTTGCCATCTACTACTACAACGGAGGCGTTATTTAAAACCTGTCCGTTTCCTACGTGGACGGTGGCGCCTGTAACAACAATCGGCTGCGCCTGTTTCGGCGCCGGCGCCATGTTTTCCTGCGCTTTTGCCGCCACCAGAAAACAGATTGTTGCGAAACTTAAGAATATCTTTTTCATGTTTTTCGATTTGTAGTTTACAGGTTCGCTTGTTTACAAGTTCACAAGTTGGGCGTTGCACGGTCCTTAAACTTGACGCCTTTCAGGTCAGAGTCCTTCAAATAGTCAATCAGCTTTTGAAGCATGGCAATCACTTCTTTAGCCAAAGCAAACAACGCTTCAAATTCTTCCTCAAGAATATATTTTCGATCCAGTGCCCGGTACAGTTGCGATCTCAACTCACCACACGATCCTTTGGAGATGTAGAGAAACTGAAGAAATTCTTTGTTTCCGCTTCTCTCAAATCCTTCTGCAATGTTGTCCATAATAGAACCTGCCGAGCCCTCAATCTGACCAACCAATCGAAAATTTTGCTTAAACCTGCCTGTATCAATGTACTCACCGATTTTTTGATTTAGTTGCCTCGCTTTTTGCCAGGCCTTTATTTCTTCAAAAGATCTGAAAGTTGCCATACAGGGAAGGTTGACTTGTGAACTTGCGAACCAGTAAACTCGTGAACTGTTTAGTTATCACTTTCAATTACCAACAACCCATGCTTGTGATGGTGGTCGCTGCAGGTATGCATTAGCTGGTAGCTAGGCTGCGCAGCCTGTACAGGAGCGCCGCTTCTTTTTTCACCGTTCATTTTACGAACGATGCGCATACGGTCGCTGTCAACCGCTTTTTGCAATTGCTCGTCTTTTGCACGGTCAAAGTAGATGGTGCCATCTACAATGGTGTACAACGATTTTGCATAAATGCTCAGCGGGTTTTCGTTCCATACAACAACATCAGCGTCTTTTCCAACTTTAATGCTTCCTACCCTGTCATCTACATGAAGCATTTTGGCCGGGTTAATGGTAATCATCTTCAACGCGTCCACTTCGCTCATGCCACCATACTTAACACTCTTGGCAGCTTCCTGGTTCAGGCGGCGGGCCATTTCGGCATCATCCGAATTAATGGCAACGTTCAAACCAGCCAGTTGCATCAGGTAAGCGTTGTACGGAATGGCATCAATTACTTCCATTTTGTAGTTCCACCAATCGGAGAACGTAGAAGCATTGGCACCGTGCAGCTTCATTTTATCAGCTACTTTGTAACCTTCCAAAATGTGTGTGAACGTGTTGTACTTGTAACCCATTTTGTTGGCCATGTGCAGCGACATGTTGATTTCGCTTTGCACATATGAGTGACAGGTAATGTGGCGCTTGTTGTTCAGAATTTCCACCAGCGCATCCAGTTCAAGGTCTCTTCTTGGCTCAGCACCTTTTTTGTTGCCGCTGTTGTAAGCCTTCCACTCGGCTTCGTATTGCTTGGCACGGGTGAAGGCATCTTCCAGCACCTGTTCAACACCCATTCTTGTATCAGGATAACGGTTGTTTTGTCCGGCTTGTGCAGGCGAACGTTTTACGTTCTCGCCCAATGCAAACTTGATTTGACCTGTCCAGTCTTTAAACTTCAGGCCTTCATCGTTGGCACCCCAACGCAATTTGATCAGCTGCGTTTGTCCACCAATGGTGTTGGCAGAACCGTGCAGGATGTGCGAAGTAGTAACACCGCCGCTCAACTGGCGGTAAATGTTGATGTCATCAGGGTTCAGGTTATCGCCAATGCGTACTTCAGCGGAAACACTTTGTCCGCCTTCGTTAATAGAGCCTGCAGCAATGTGCGAGTGCTCGTCAATGACACCCGGCGTTACGTGTTTGCCGGTTCCGTCAATTACTCTGGCACCGTTGTCAGATAAGTTTTTGCCTACGGCAGAAATCTTTCCGTTCTTCAGCAACACATCCGTGTTTTGAAGAATGCCCTCTTTTTCGCTGGTCCAAACGGTAGCGTTTTTAATCAGGATGGTTTCCTGCTTTGGCGCAGCACCTTCTTCCCAACCAAATGGCAGGAACGGATAAGTTACTTTGCCCAACACCAGCGGACGTTTCCTGGCGCTGTCCATGCGGGTTTTAACGCTATCCTGCTGACCCGAATAAACAGCCAGCCACGTAAAGCTGTTGCCGGCGCTGTCTTCACCATAACCTCTCCACTCGTTGCCGCTTACGGTACCTGTTAAGCGAATGCTTGGTTCGCCTCTTCTTTCCGGCGCTACGTTTATGCGAACGTTGCGGCCATCGTAATAGAAGCGGGATGTAACCGTATCGCGGTCGCGGAGTGTAACGGCAGAAGATGGCGTTTTGAAATCCAGCGAGTAGTTCACCGGACCGTTCGGTGTGTTCAGCACCACGCGGTATTTACCACGCATTTCGTTGAACACATCATCCTTCACACCATATTTTTCACCCTGAATCCAGTTTTGAAAAATCGTAGTGCGTTCGTTGAAGATTGGGCCGCTGGTGATAAGGAAGTTGGCAACTTTACCAGCATCCAGCGTACCTACCTGCTTGTCAATACCGAGTAATTCAGCAGGAACTTTTGTCAGTGCGTTCAGCGCTGTTTTTTCCGTTAAGCCGTAGTTGATAGCTGTACGCAGATTGGTCATAAAGCTGCGCAGGTCTCTTGAGTCGGCAGTGGTTAAGGCAAACGGAATTCCGGCTTTTTCAAACGCGGCAGGATTGGTTGGCGCCAGTTCCCAATGTTTCATATCGGTCAGTGAAACAAAACGGGCATCGCCTGGATCTTCCACATCCTGCGCCTGCGGGAAGTTTAAGCCAAGAATAAACGCATTGCCGGTTGCTTTCATTTCGGCCATGCGCTGGTACTCGTTGGTACCGCCTTTAATAATGTATTTCACGCCAGCTTCGTCGCCAATTTTATCGGCACGCAGGGCATTCCATTTGTCGTTGGCTTCAAAAATCTGCGGCAGTCCCTGAACATCGCTCCAGGCTTGCAGGCTAATGTTCACACCTTCTTTTTCCGGGCGGTTCTTGTACCATTTGGCATCAAGGTAAGTCTGGCGAAGCAGCGCAATGCTTCCCATCATCGACCCCGGGTAGCTTTGCGTGGACGAACCTTTGCTGAACGAATAATGAGCCGATGCTCTTTCCTTCAACATCAGCAGGTTTTCCTTGTCATCAGCCAGCGTTACCACGGTTCCGGTACCACGGGCAATGCCGTCTTTTACATGCGTTAGCACAGCACCAAAGCCGGCATCACGCAGCGACTTTGCCTTGGTAGCGTCAGCGGCAAAAACTTTGTACGCTTCCACTTCCGGACGAATGGCCTGGTTCCAGCCATAAGCGCCTTTGGTGTTGCTGTTGATTTGCGAACGGGCAAAGAAATCGAAACCGCCCTGACGCTGCTGTTGGCCCGGCGTACCGTAGTCGGTGTACATATCAATGAAAGAAGGATAAATGTACTTGCCGGCAACATTCACTTCAATGGCGCCTGACGGCACTTTTAATCCCTGGCCAACGGCTACAATCTTGCCGTCTTTAATCACCAGTGTTCCGTTAGTAATGGTGGTATTGGCATCTTTCACAATGGTGGCATTGGTAAACGCATAATGCGAGTACTTCGGCGTGGCCACATCATTCAGCGGGAATGTGGTTTGAGCCCTGCTCACCAAGGAAAGCGCCAACACACAGAGCAAAAGAAAACTTCTGTTTCTCATCATGTGTAAATGCTTTTGGGTTACTTTGTAAATAGGAAGAATTTTGAAAGTCCTAAAATACAGCATTTCTTATGTCGTTAGCCCGATTTATTGATCACACCATTCTGAAAAACACAACCACCATTGCCGATATTGATAAAATTTGCAACGAAGCCATTGAACACCGGTTCGCTGCCGTATGCGTACCGCCCTATTATGTGCAGGATGCAAAAAAGCTGGTTGCCGATACAGGGGTAAAAGTTGCAACAGTGATCGGGTTCCCATTTGGCTATCATCATTACAAAACAAAACTGGAAGAAGCCAGGCTGACGATTGACGAAGGCGCCGATGAACTGGACATGGTGATGAACATTGCCGCTTTTAAAAGCAACGACCTGGCCTACGTGGAAACGGAAGTTGACCAGCTTTCGAAGCTGACAACGGAAAACGGTAAAACCTTAAAAGTGATTATTGAAAGCGGCAGCTTAACCAACGAAGAGATCATTAAATGCTGTGAGCTATACAAACATTTCCCGGTTCAGTTTTTAAAAACATCTACCGGCTACGCCGAGAAAGGCGCATCGGTAGAAGCCGTGAAAATCATGCGACAGCATTTGCCGGAAAGCATCCAGATAAAAGCAAGCGGCGGCATACGCACCGCAGAATTTGCGGAGCAGTTGGTAGCTGCAGGCGCCACGCGGCTTGGTTGCAGTGCCAGCGTAGCCATTGTAAGCGGAGGGAGCGGCAGTGGAAATTATTAGTTAGATAAATAAAGAGAAGCCTAACGGAAAATCATAACTATCATATTGAAGATTGATTTCTAGTTTGCCGATTTGCCTCCTTTTCTATTAACAAGCTTTCTACAAAACAGGCTTTATTTTTGCTGTTAGCTCGCAAATTTTTGTTTCATGAAGAAAATCCTGTTCTTTTTTGTTATTTGTTTTTCACTTGCTGCCGGCGCACAGGATAACACAGCCACGGAGCCTTCTGTTGTTGTGCACAAAGACCCGCGGGTAGATGAACTGGTGAAAAAGCAGTCGTCGATTAACATTGCTGCAAAAAAAGCCGCTGGCAGAACCATGCGAGGTTACCGGCTGATGATTGTGAACACCAACAGCCGCGACGAAGCCATTGCCGCCAAAACAAAAATCTACAATCACTTCCCCGATCAGAAAGCATACCTCACTTATCAATCGCCGTTTTTTAAATTGAAAGCCGGTAACTACCAGACAAGAGACGAAGCCAAACGTTACCAAAGCCTGATGAAC
>DATKHJ010000046.1:0-2239 GCA_035510335.1 Flavisolibacter sp.
CCCTTTGACAGGGTGAAACTGCACAAGCGTTTCCGCGATGCGATTTATGGGGTGTATAAGGGGAAGTAAAGAACGTAGCTTTTAGCGGTTAGGCTTTTTTGAACGACAACATTTTTTTGACATAGCAACCATTGCACGAAAGACATTGCACTATTATTTTCGCCCTATTCAACTTACCCGATGAAGAAGTTCAATCCAACTCTCGTTCTCCTTTGCGCAGCAGTTTTCTTTTTTTGTACCACGCAGGCACAAACCCGAAAACAATGCGTAGTGGTAGATGGCGCCCTGCTGCTTGTTGATACAGAATACAACCCCGCTACCCGTACCTACACGGTGATGCACAATGGCAGCCGCCAATCATTTGATGCCGTTTACCCGCCGGGAAGCAAAGAGTATGCAGCCAATAACGCATGGTTTAAAACAACCGAGCCTGTTGTGTACAATGGTGAAAATTATGTAAAGGATGGTTTCCCGAACTTTTTAGAACCCGCTGATTTTACAAAAGCCGGAAGCTTCAAAGGCGTAAGTATTTTTACCGATCCGGCAACAACAATGGTTGCTGATATGATTTACCTGCCCAGTAGTCGCGGTGGCGAGTTTCAACCCTACCAGAGGGAAATGAGCACCCTGACCTTCCATAAAATTTACTACGATGAAACCTGGCAGGTGACCACCGAAAACAAGGCCGCTTATTATCGCCATCTAATGCTGAATGCAGCGGGAAAACCAGTTGGCAAGGTGCGGGATTTTTCTGGCAATGGCACACTGCAATGGGACGGCTATATCAGTCACCTCGATCCAAAAGATAACAACAACGATGTAATGGAAGGCGTTGCCACCTGGTACCATCCCAGCGGTAAAAAAGCAGAACAGGTTTACTTGGTGCAGGGCAAACGGGAAGGCCTTTACAAAGCATGGGACGAAGATGGCAAACTGATCGTGCAAACCGAGTATAAGGACGGCCTTATGCACGGCTGGCATTACGTGTACGATGCCAGCGGCAAACTCGTTCAGAAAGAACAGTATTCGAAAGGAAGTTTGGTTCGTTAAACTGAAAGCTTAGGAGTTTTATCCTTCATTACCTATACAACGACTCTCTCACTGACAACCATAAACATATCGCACCCGTGTCAGGCCATTTGATTTTACAAGGCTTAACCTGCCCTTGGCATCGGGTACATAATCAATCACTTCGTTACGGGCAGTTTCGTTCGTGTAGGTGATCCTTGTGACGTTGTTTGCCGACAGCGTCACGGGCCAGTTATCAAAAAAAACATCTAGGGCCAGGGGCTCTGTCAGCAATGGTTGGCGGTATAATTTGCGGAAGTAGTTTGGCTGGTTGTCGTATTCGTAGCGGGCAGTTTCCGGGTCTGGTTGTTTATCGGTAATCGTTTGTGTGATGTTGTTGCCGGTATAGGTAAACACAGCTTCTTCATCAAGGCTCATTACAGGCGTCGTGAGGCTGGCAAAATAACCCTGCACCCGCGACAGCTGGTTCCCGGTGTAAGAAAGAAGAACCGAATCAAACAAAAACGTTACTCCCGCTGCTGTTGTTTCGTATTTTTTAATCAGCGTTAACTGGTCGGCTGCGTTGTAAGAAAAATAATCATCGGCCGATGCAACAAAACCACCGGTTGTATCAACCTGTTTGCGGTGAATGATTTTCTCACCATCGTAATAAAACAAGAGATGACCGTTCCAGTAATTGATCTTTGAGACGAGGTCGTTTTTGTATTCGTAAGTCACGCTGTCGGTTAGCATGCCATTGTCGTAGTAATAAGCTTTTACCAGCCGGCAACTATCCGATGAGGATTGCGTTGCGGGATCGAATTCGATTTCCCGCTGACAGGAAGAAAGCAACAGCAACACAGCACCAAAAAACAACAGGGTCTTCTTCATGACGTCTTTTCTTACCTCAAATGTAGCGGCAGGAAGCCAACTGGCAAGCAAAGCGGGCCGCGAAGACCAACTGGCAGTATAAGCTATTGAATAACTTCTAACCTTTTAGGCCCGGTAAGATGATCTGCTTACAACTATTTTTAGGCAGACGAATATTTTTCTAAAGCATCTTCTCTCCTTTTGTCGTTTATCCATGAAAGCCTTTGCTTACTTCTGTTTCGTGAAGCCGTGAAGTTGCCGCAATAAGCATCTTAGTTTGCCGCTATCGAACCTTCTCTTCAATCATAAATCAGCGCACCTTTATCAAACAAAAGATGAAATTTTCCGCAAGAAGTAAATC
>DATKHJ010000047.1:0-6165 GCA_035510335.1 Flavisolibacter sp.
CTATGCACCACCTTCCTTTTGCATTTCAATTCTTATTTGATTGGGACCAGCCAGTAGCTGTACTGCTGGTCTTTATAAGGAATGCGGTATTCTTCCAGCGGACGGGAACCCCAGCTATCAATGCCCTGCAAGCCAAGTTGCTGCAGGTCGACTTTCATGTAAATGCGATCTTTTTTTATCAGCTCACCAGAATGATATTGCTTCTTGTCCGCCTCCGGGTCAAGATCATCCAAACTGTATGGTAGTGCCGAAACATTCAGCAGGCTGTCCGCAAAAACAACTTTTAGTCCTTTGCCTTTTTTGTTAGTTAAACTTGCCCAGCGCACGTCGCTTTTGTTACCGCTTTCCTGCGGACGGGCATACGGGAAATATTGCTCATCCAACGTTTGTTTGTACAGGCCCACCAGCGACGCAGCCTTGCGATCCCAATAGTTTTCCCAGGGACCGCGACCATACCATTGTACCTGGTCAAAATCTTTTGTTACTTGCAGATCGGTTCCGATGCGCATGAGCATGGGATATTTTCCTTTTACCGCCACAAACCGATTTTCAACTTTTACCGAACCATCACCGAACACGGTAAAGTGCTGTTCTACTTCCGCGTCACCATTTACCAGGCTTTTCTTAAACACCACTTCGTAAGCTCCGTTTGGTCTTTGCTTAACATCTGCCTGCAAAATTTTGCCTTCTTCATACGCATTGCGCCACATGCGCAGCGACCGGTTAAAGCCCGCGCCAATATCATTGTCAGTTGGTGCCCGCCAAAAAGAAGGCTGCGGTCCTTGCAGTAACAAGGTTTGTCCATTCACCGTATAGCCGGACATGGTGCCGTTTGCCGCATCAAACGAAACGGAAAAACCTTTACCGCTGATGGTGTATTGATTGCCGGCTTGCGCTAATTGCAGCTTGGCCGCCTTAGCTGTCCATAGGTTTTGTACAGGAGCTGCCGTCAGCGCAAACTGGTCGTAAGCGATCTCGTACCCTTTTTCTAAAAACGGTTCCGCATCTTTCAATGTGTACCGGACGTTCACGAAATATTCCTTGCCCGCTTTTTGGCCTGTTTGAATGGGTAGTGTAAACGAAGCAGTTTGACCCGGTGCAGCCGCAATGGTTTTGAGGGTTCCTTTCTCCACTAGTTTTCCGTCTTCCACTACTTCCCAGGTTGCTTGTATGTTATCGAGGTTGCGGAATGAGTAACCATTGGTAACCGACAATTCCCTGCTACCGTTCAACCGCGATTTGATGTGCTGGTAAACCTTCTTGATCTCCACTGCCATCGGCGTCATTTCACGATAGGCAGTAACCACGCCTTTCACGCAAAAATTATTGTCGCTGAAGTTGTGCGGCACCGGGCCTTCCAGCGGGAAATCGCCACCGTACGCCATGATGCGTTTGCCATTCTTTACCGTATCAATTGCCTGGTCAATCCACTCCCAGATAAAGCCACCCTGCAGGTTCGGAGCCGTTTCAATCACATCCCAGTAATCTTTAAAGTTACCAAGACTGTTGCCCATGATGTGTGCATATTCACTCATTACCAATAGCCGGTCAGGCTTGCCGCCTGCATAACGTTTTAGCCAGGCCGGGCTCGGGTACTGCGGAACAATCATGTCGGTGTTGAAATCCCACTCGGCTCTTTCGTATTGCACAGGGCGACTGTCAGCTTTCTTTAACCATTCGTAGGCTTCATAAAAATTTACGCCGTTACCAGCTTCGTTGCCCAGCGACCAGGTTACAACCGAAGGATGGTTTTTATCACGTTCGTACATCCGCGTTATGCGATCGAAATGTGGGTTGCGCCATTGCTTGTCGTTGCCGAACGTGTATTCCAAATCATAATAGCGGCCATGCGATTCAATGTTGGCTTCGTCCACCACGTAAAGACCATATTCATCGCACAACTCCATCCAGTACGGATCGGGCGGATAATGTGAATGACGCACCGCGTTTACGTTCAGCTTTTTCATCATCTCCATATCCTTGCGCATGTCTTCTTTTGTCAGCGTATGACCTTGGGTTGGGTTGTGCTCGTGACGGTTTACACCTTTTAACAGCACCCGCTTGCCATTGACTAAAAAATTGTTGTTGGTTATCTCCACCGAACGAAAGCCAACCCTTGTCGGAATCACCTGCAACACCTCGCCCCTTTTATCTTTCAGGGTGATGTACAGGGTGTAGAGATATGGCACCTCCGCCGACCAGTTGCGAACATTGGGCAGCTTTTCCGAAAAGGCATACCCTGTTTTGTAGTTACCCAACACTTTCTGCACGCCAGTGCTTTCTTTTTTCAAAACCGTTTTGCTTTCGGCATCTTTTAATTCAATGCTTATTGAAAACGTATCGGGCTTACTGTGCATGGTGTTGCGGTCGATGCGGTAATTGTTGATCTCTGTTTGTACCGTTAGCAAACCAGCTGTGTAGTTATCGGTAAGATCGCTGGTAATCTTAAAATCACGGATGTCAAGTTTGGGCGTTGAATAGAGATACACATCCCGCTCAATGCCCGAGATGCGCCACATGTCCTGGCACTCCAGGTAACTGCCATCGCTGAAACGATACACCTGCAGGGCAACAATGTTTTCACCGGGTTTTACATACTTGGTGATATCGAATTCAGCGGCCAGTTTGCTGTCTTCGCTATAGCCAACTTTTTCACCATTTACCCAGATAAAAAATGCTGACTTCACCGCACCCAAATGAATAAATACCTGTCGTCCATCCCAATTGTTTGGCAGCATAAATTTCTTTCGGTATGAACCGACGGGATTGTTATCAACCGGAATATCGTAAGGCGGATTGAGCCTCGAACCTGTTTTGGCTTTACCGGTGAATTCATACGGGTGGTTGACATAAATGGGCAGGCCATAACCGTTCAACTCCCAATTGGCAGGCACTTTAAAATTTTTCCATGTCGCATCGTTGAACTCTTTTTTATAGAAGTCCTGCGGACGCTGACGTGGATCCTGCACCCAATGAAATTTCCAGTCGCCGTTGAGCGATAAAAAATAAGACGACGCTTCTTTTTTTCTGCCTTCGGCAAGCGAAGCGTTTTCAAAGGCAAAGGCTGTAGCCCGCATGGGCATGCGGTTCACGGAAACGATCTCGGGAGTTTGTAATTCAGGGGGAAGGTCTTGGGCAAAAGCCGTAGCAACCAGCGAAAGACCCATCAGGAGAGAACTTGTTTTTTTCATCAGCGATTTGTTACGATTTTTCTTGCGATCAAAGCAAGACCTATGAGGTTTTGAAAACCTCATCGATCTGTTATTATTTAATTTGAAACAGCTTGCTTTCTGATGGCCGGTGCGCCTTATCCATCAGCGCTTCCAGCTCAGTTACTTTATCTGTATAGGTTTTTGAAAGATCAATCTTCTCACCTAGATCTTCATTCAGATTGTATAGTTCTGTGCGATCACGTTTTCCATTCTTATAAAAACGGATGGCTTTCCACTCCCCTTTTCGAAGGGCTTGTTTAAAACCGTTCTCATAAAACTCCCAGTACAAGAATTCATGTTGTGCTGTCTGTGCTTGTCCTTTCAACGCAGGTAAAAAAGAAAGACCATCTGTGTTGGAAACCTTGGCCTTGCTGATGGCAGCAAACGTTGGCAACACATCCCAAAACGCACCAATAAAATTGGATGTGCTGTCAGCCGGCACACGACCCGGCCACTTGACAATAAATGGTATGCGAATACCACCTTCGTACAGGTCACGCTTGATGCCACGCAGCGGGCCGCTGCTGTTGAAAAATTCTGCAGCGTCCTGCATGCGCCTTCCGCCTTCAACGTGTGTGCCGTTGTCGCTGGCAAAAACTACGATGGTATTCTTTTCCAGCCCCAACTTTTTTAGTTGTTGAAGAATGTTGCCAATGTAGTCATCCATGCTGGTAACCATGGCGGCATAGGCTGCTTTGGGATGCGGCTGCACACCGTAATGCTGTCCAGCCGGTTGTGCTTTTTCAGGTGCAAACAAACTGTTGCCGGCATCATCTTGGTATTGTTGCAAATATTTGTTAGGCACTACCAATTCGGCATGCGGTAAGGTGTAAGAAACGTATAAGAAGAAAGGCTTTTTTTTATTCTGCTGAATAAAATCGATTGCTGCTGTTGTAAACAATTCATTCAGGAAAGTCCCCTTTGGTACCGGCAGTTTTTTACTCTCTCCCTTGTTCATTTTCCACACCGAATCGCTTTGTTGATAGTGACCCTCGACATGGTGCAGGTGACCAACAAAAAAATCCCAGCCCTTTTTCTCCGGCACGCCGGTGGTGTTTTCTAGCCCCAGTCCCCATTTGCCCACCATGCCATTGACATAACCTTTTTGCTTGAGGTATTGCGGCAGAACAGAATCCTGTTGACGCAGGGGCAATTCGCCATTGCCGCGAATGTAGGTACGGCCGGTGTGCTGGCCCGTCATCAGCGAAGCACGGGAAGGTGCACACACGGTACTGCCGGCATAGAAATCGGTAAAGCGCATGCCTTCTTTCGCCAGTTGATCGAGATGGGGTGTTTTGATTTTTTGCTGTCCGTAGGGGCCAATGTCGCCGTAGCCCAAATCATCGGCAAGGATGAAGATGATATTGGGAAGACTTTCTTTTTTTGTTTGCGCTTTTAACGCAATACAAAAAACAAAAAAGCTCAATAAAAAAACGGTGGACTTTTTCATGCAGCAATCCCTCCGGGCCTGTTCGCTGTGGTTATATGCGAGTGAATGATTGCCTAAACTTAGGCATTGCATCCAACATAGGAATGCGCAAACGTTTGCCTATTTTCAAACCTCAACTACCTACAATTAAAAAGCGGTTTGCCTTGTTACCAATTGCAAACCGCTTTTTCACTGAAAGTTCATAACGCTTTAAACCTATTCACACGATATCTTACTATTCCAATATCTCAATAACCAACATTCCTACTTCGGCTGCGGCACTTTTACAATCACCGTTTCACCACGGCCTTTTTCATTGGCAATGCTTTGAATAGTCCACAGGTCTTTGCTGTTGTCGCCGTCAATTATGCTGCCGCTGTAATCGCCCCAGGCCACACCATCAGCGGCACCATGGCCTTCGCCTACCCGAACAATTCCACGAGTGGCTCCCGGCTCGTCTTTGGCCTTACGATAGGCAAAACGTGGCGAGATGAACATGCTTTCACCGGCTTCCTGGAAACCAACCAGCACATCTTTTTTCTTGTTTACGGCAATCGTGGTTTGAATGTAGTTGGAGGTATCACTTTTGATCAATCCAGTTTGCCTGATGGCGCCGTCTTTTGCACTGATCTCGTGCCATTGCACGGCCGAACGGCCTTCGCAATTAATGGCCTGCGAAAACCAGATGCTGCCGCTTTGCAATACCAGGTTTTTTGGATTGCGGTCGCCGCTGGAAACTTTTTGTTCCGTGCCTTTTTGTTTCGATTGCGGTGGGTAGTTGCTGTACTTCAGGTTATGCGGCTTGCGGGAAACCAACACGGCGTACGGTTGTCCGTTTGCACCTTCCGTTACTTTGCGAATAACAAAATCGCCGCGGTCTATTTCAAAAAAATACAGGTCGTCTGTTTTATCCTGGCCAAACACCGGGTGACCCAAACTGCCTTTGAAATGATACACGGTTGCCGGTCTTCCTTTTTTCGCATCCGCTGCGCGGAGAACAAAAGTTCGTTCCTCGCCTCCCGGGAATGAATAACCAATCCACTTGCGGCTGTAACCAATGCCACCACCATCAACACCATTAGGTGCCGGCACCGGGTAGGTATTCCAGACGCCGGTTGGATCACTGGTTTCAGAAACGGAAACATTTACCGGCTTTGTTTTCTCTTTGTCGTAGTACCACCACAGGTTGAAAACAAACATTTTGTTGTGCAGGTCGTAATACATTTTGGGGTCGATGCCGTCATTGAAACATTTCTGCGAAACGCCTTGTACATACTCGCCTTTTTTGTTGTAGATAACAAGGCCGCTGTTGGTACCGTGCAACACATAACCTCCGCCTATAGCAATCTGCGGATCAACCTGGCGGTTGCCATCCATGGAACCATCAAACGCAAGGTAGCCGTTCACCATGCGTGCATTGCCGCCTTGCTTGCGCTCCGCACATGAATTGTTGTTGTTTGTATTGAAGCTTGTTTTGCGCAAGGGTGAAATCACTTCTGTTCGCGAAGGATAAATAGTTTCAGC
>DATKHJ010000048.1:0-3085 GCA_035510335.1 Flavisolibacter sp.
TTGCGCAACGTATGCGAGTTGTTGTAGCCGTGGCTTCTGTCGTGTTCAAAGGTTGTAAAGGCGGCCATGGGCTGGTTACAGGAGGCACAGGGAAAGCGGCCGTCTTTAGAAAGCCGTCCATCGTAAAATAGTTTTTTGCCAAGCTGAAACCCTTCTTCCGTTAACGGGTTTTGCGAGAAATTATACCGTGGCTGCGGAAAGCCTGCCGGAGTGGCAAAGTTGAGCGGTGTCGGTTGGAAATCGTTTTTGCGGCAGCCGTTCATCAGCAGCGTGCCCAAGGTTACAAACAGGATCAGAAGAAAAATAACCGTCTTCGATTTCACCAGGAATTGTTTGCTCTAAAATACGCTCATTTAAGGCCGACGGTTGTTAAAAAAGGTCTTTGGGCTTTAACTTTTTGCGGGACTGTTTTACTTCTGCCGAACGCTTTTTGCTTTCGATGCGCCGCTCTTTTGCGGCCCTGGAAGGTTTGGTGGCAATGCGTGGCTTTTTCTTTTTCAGTGCACCTTCAATTAACTCATTGATCTTTTTAATGGCTTCTTCTTTGTTCGCCAATTGGGTGCGATGCGTTTGCGCTTTCACTACCAGTTGCCCTTCGGCATTGATGCGGTTGGAGAGTTTGTACAGCACAATAGATTTGTGTTCTTCAGAAAGCAATTGCGACGCTGTAATATTCAAATAGGCGATGACGGCTGTTTCTACCTTGTTTACATTTTGTCCGCCTTTGCCGCCACTGCGGGTGGTTTGAAGTGTTATTTCGGAAGAGAAATCAAGCATAAGAACGAAGTTATAGGTACGAGGTACGAAGTTCTGCAATTTTCCTCTGTACTTCCAGTGCAAACCTTGTAATTTGTATTTATGCGGGCAGTAATTCAAAGAGTTTCAAAAGCGAGTGTAACAGTCGATGGAACAACTACTGGCGAAATACAAACCGGCTTGCTGGTTTTACTGGGCATTGAAGATGCCGATACGGAGGAAGACATTAGTTGGCTAAGCGCCAAGATGGTAAACCTGCGCATCTTTAATGATGAAAACGGCGTGATGAACAAATCCGTTATCGAAGTTGGCGGCGATGTTTTGCTGGTGAGCCAGTTTACCTTGCATGCTTCAACAAAGAAAGGCAACCGGCCAAGTTATATCCGCGCCAGCAAACCCGATTTTGCCGTTCCGATGTATGAGAAGATGAAAACCCAATTGGAGAAAGACCTAGGAAAGGGTATTCAAACAGGCATCTTTGGTGCTGATATGAAAGTGGAACTTTTGAACGATGGACCGGTAACCATTGTGATTGATACAAAAAATAAAGAGTAAATCTTTTCTTCAAACGCTACTAAATAAAGAACCCCAGCCGGAAGGCTGGGGTTCTTGCCAAACTAAAACTTTCAGGCATTTACCAGCATCTTCTGCAGGTAAATTATTTGTCCGCTGTGGTAAACATCGTGCTGACAAATGCCGTTCATTAACTTCCGGTAATTGTATTTTCTGCCGGGCACAATGGTGTCAAGAATTTTCGTGTCCTGGCTCTTCAACGCTTCCATTAGTTCCCTGTGCATGCGCCAGTAGTAATCCAGCCCTTCCTGCCACAACGCTTTGTTGTTGTGGTCCAACTCCCGCCAATCCTGCTCCTCAAAAAAAGAGAGGTCACGACTGTCATTTTTCAGGCGGCTCACGCAAAATTCTTTCCAAGTGGCCATGTGCCAAACCAGTTCCAGCATACTGTGCTGCCCTCCAGGTTTTTCAAAAACAACCTGCGGATTCACTTCTGCTAAAATGGCCTTCACACTTTTCCCGTGCCATGGCTCACCTTCTACCAGCTCGGTCATCAGTTCAATCAACAGCTCAAGCTCTGTTGCTTTTTTTCGAAATCCCAGCATACTGTTTATTTACTTAAGTACATGCTTCTATCCTTGTATAATTGGCGGAAGTACGGATCACGCAGGTCTTTGATAAAGCGGATGGCTTCACCGGTGCTTTTCATTTCAGGACCCAGCTCTTTGTTTACGTTCGGGAATTTATTGAACGAGAACACCGGCTCTTTAATGGCAAAACCGTTCAGCGATTTTTCAAACTTGAAATCCTTCAGCCTGGCTTCGCCCATCATTACTTTGGTAGCCACATTCAGGTAAGGAATGTTGTACGCTTTGGCAATGAACGGCGTGGTGCGGGAAGCTCTCGGGTTGGCTTCAATCACATACACTTTACCATCTTTAATGGCAAACTGAATGTTGATGAGTCCTTTGATGTTGAGTGCCCTGGCAATCTTCTCCGCATAATGCTCCATGGTGGTTACAACCAACGGGGTAAGGTTGAACGCAGGCAGCACCGCGTTGCTATCGCCGCTGTGAATACCGGCCGGCTCAATATGTTCCATTACACCCATTACATGAAAGTCTTCGCCGTCGAAAATGCCATCAATTTCAGCTTCCTGGCAACGGTCGAGGAAGTGGTCGATCAGGATTTTGTTGCCGGGAATATGTTTCAGCAGGGAGATCACTGCTTTTTCTACTTCATCATCATTAATCACAATGCGCATGCGCTGTCCGCCCAACACATAGCTCGGACGAACAAGCACCGGGTAACCCACGCGGTTAGCCACTTCAATGGCTTCATCTACCGTATAAGCCGTGCCGTATTCGGGGTAAGGAATGTTCAGTTCTTTCAGCATATCACTGAAGCGGCCGCGGTCTTCGGCAATGTCCATATTGTCGTACGAAGTGCCGACGATAGGAATGCCTTTTTCGTGCAAACGTTTAGCGAGCTTTAATGCCGTTTGTCCGCCCAATTGCACAATCACGCCAGCAGGCTTTTCATGCTCGATGATCTCCCACAGGTGCTCCCAGTAAACCGGCTCGAAGTAAAGCTTGTCGGCCATGTCAAAGTCGGTGGAAACCGTTTCGGGGTTGCAGTTGACCATGATGGCTTCGTAACCACATTCTTTAATAGCCAGCAAGCCGTGTACGCAGCAGTAGTCAAACTCAATTCCCTGCCCAATACGGTTGGGGCCAGAACCCAGCACAATGATTTTTTTCTTCTCCGTTACCTTGCTTTCGTTGCTGTGGCCTTCTTCAAACGTGGAGTAGAAGTA
>DATKHJ010000049.1:0-2942 GCA_035510335.1 Flavisolibacter sp.
GATTAATGATTTTAACGCCGGCACAGTCGGCTGGACCGACTGGAACATTCTGCTGGATGAAAAAGGTGGCCCGAACCACGTCGGTAATTTTTGCTTTGCGCCCATTCATGCGTATCCAGGCAAAGGATTGGTTTACACGAATGCCTATTATTACATCGGCCATTTTTCAAAGTTTATTCGTCCGGGTGCAAAACGCATCAACGCTTCCAGCAACCGCACCGGGTTGCAAACAACGGCTTTTAAAAATCCCGATGGCAGCATTGCCGTTGTGGTGATGAACAACGGCGATGAGAAGATCGATTACCAACTTTTCCAGGGAGGTAAAGTAGCAAAGGCAAGCAGCCTGCCGCATTCTATCAGTACCTTGGTATTTTAAACAATCCTTTTCCCATGCGTGTGCAAAACCTTCAAAAAACATCCTATCGTTTGCTGGCTATTTGTTGCTGTTCTTTGCTGCTGTTTGGCTTTGCCGATTGCAGTAAAAAGCAGGGAAGTGGCGGCGGCAATCCACAGCCGCCTGTAACCCCGCAGCCGGTAAAACCGGACGTGGATTTTTACCTGACAATGGGAAATCAATCAGTATTGCTGAAGAAGCAAACTAGCAATCTTGTGTTTACAACAGCAAGCAATGGTTACCCGGATATTTTGGTAGATACCACGCAAACTTACCAGACAGTTGATGGTTTTGGTTTTACACTGACCGATGGCAGTGCATCGCTCATTGCATCCCTTCCGCTTTCGATGCAGGACGAATTGTTGAAAGAGCTTTTTGGTTCCGACAGCAATTCCATCAGCATCAGTTATCTCCGCGTTAGCATTGGCGCTTCTGATCTCAGCGCATCGGTTTATACGTACAATGATTTACCTGCCGGACAAACCGATCCCACTCTGCAAAATTTCAGTTTGCGAAAAGACCAAAGCCAGGTGGTTCCCATCCTGAAAAAAATACTGGCTATCAATCCGGCCATTAAAATTTTAGGATCGCCGTGGACGGCACCCACCTGGATGAAGAGCAACAGCAGCGCTGTGGGCGGAAGTTTGCTGCCGCAGTATTACAGCGTGTATGCCGCTTATTTCGTTAAATACATCCAGGCCATGAAGGCCGAAGGCATTACCATTGATGCTATTACACCGCAAAACGAACCGCTGCATGGCGGCAACAACCCAAGCATGTTAATGTCGGCAACAGAGCAGGCAACCTTCATTAAAAACAACCTGGGGCCAGCATTCCAGGCAGCGGGCATTACTACAAAAATTATTATTTACGATCACAATGCCGATCGTCCGGATTACCCATTGACCATTTTAGACGATGCCGGTGCAAGGCCTTACATCGACGGTTCGGCCTTTCATCTTTATGGCGGCGACATCAGCGCTTTGTCAACCGTTCGCAATGCGTACCCGGCAAAAAATATCTACTTCACCGAACAATACACCGCTGCTAATGGCGAGTTTGCCGGCGACCTGAAATGGCACCTGAAAAATGTCATCATTGGTTCGCTGCGCAACTGGAGCCGCGTAGCACTGGAGTGGAACCTCGCCAGCGATCCCACGCATTCCATTCACACGCCGGGCGGCTGCAATGTTTGCAAAGGCGGCATCACCATTGTTTCTGGGGTTACCCGCAATGTGGGGTACTACATTATTGCGCATGCTTCCAAATTTATTCCACCCGGTTCGGTGCGGGTTGCCAGCAACATCCAGGGAAACCTGCACAACGTTGCCTTTAAGCGTCCCGATGGAAAGAAAGTATTGCTGGTGGAAAATGACGGCAACACGTCGCAAACCTTCAATATCAATTTTGACGGACGGCGTGTAACGGCCACGCTGGATGGTGGCGCAGTGGGCACGTTCATCTGGTAATTTTTTCAAAAAATACAATTGCCCAGTGGCGGTTTTGCCCGTCAAAGCCTGCCGGGGCTTGCAAGTTCAAGGAATTCAGGATTACTTTGCCGCACCTATCCGTTACACTAAAAACTGCTTGTATGCCGGCAACGTCCAACCCTGTACAATTTGAAATCGCCTCGCATGATCTCAAAAAAGCTGCGCTGATCTTCCGGGCCGTTAATCATCCGCTGCGCCAACGCATTCTGCAAATGATCCACCGGCAGGAGCGAATGACCGTTACGGCCATCTTTACCCGCCTGCGAATGAAACAAAGCATTACCTCTCAACACCTGGCCGTCCTGCGAAAGGCAGGTCTGGTTTGCACCGAAAAGAAAGGGAAGAATATTTACTACGATGTTAGTTATGAGCGGCTGGATCAATTACACGAGCTCGCCGGAAAGCTGATCCATTAGAACATCGCTGGAAGAGTTTCTGTTTTAAATGCCAAGCTGCAAGGCTTTGGGTTAAGGTTTTTTGTGGCCGGCCCGAAAAGAAAAAGAGCAAAGAAATGACCACTGGTGTCGTTTCTTTGCTCCCGGATAATTTTAGAACAGGTGTCAGATAGGATCGTAGCTGTAAACTCTTTCGCTGGTTTCTACCAGGTAACCGCCGTATTCTTCTTCTGCAATCTGGATTTGGTAAGAATGAAAATCTGCCGTAATCGTCAGCGTGTTGGTGTTGATTAAATAACCGCCGGATAATTGCTTCATAAACCCCGACAGGTCCCGGAAAGAGGAAAATTTCAATGTGAGTTTTTTCATGGTGTTTGGAGGATTTCGTGTAAGATAATGACCTCATCTATAAGTTCAAACAATAAATTTTTAGGTTAGATTATCCACATGTGCAGACAATCGCCATATAAACGGCGGACCGGGTGAATTAGTATTTATCCACATCTATAAATCTGCCGCAGGCGCAGCTTTTTTTGGGCAGACGAGGATAACCGAACAAATGGAAATGGTCCAAATCAATTGGCATAGACAGGAGTCAAGAAAGCCGCATTCCCTTAGCCTTATTTTAAAAGATGGGTTTCTGCCTCTTTCGCCGATAGGAGC
>DATKHJ010000050.1:0-2374 GCA_035510335.1 Flavisolibacter sp.
AACGGAAACAGTACCGGCGTGCTGCCTCACGGTGTAAACATCCGCATCGGTTTTTTCAATGGCCAGTTGTTTTCCAGCCCCGTCGGTTGCCGAAACATTGTACACGTTCTTGCCAAATTCATGCGTGGCGTAACGTCCCGGCGAAGAACGGCTCATGCGGAAAATGGCCGCACCGGGTTTTAATCCTTTCACCGTTACGGTAATCTCTGCTTCGTGATGAGCAGCATTGGGAGCGGAAAAATCGTAGTGAATTTGCTGGGCGAACAACAGCAGCGGAGAGCAAAGGAAAAGCAGAAAGCAAACACGCTTCATGAAAAATAGTTTCGCTAAATATAGCGCTTGTTGGCAGATGGAAGCGGCAGCAGGTTGCAACGCAGCAATCAATATGGCGGTAGTTGTTCTGTTTTGTGAGGAATGAAAACGGTGAGAGGTTTCTGAAATTTATTTCGCACAGAGCAAAGGAGAAAAGGAGGATTTATTCCCGTTCTTCTCTTTCGCTCCTTTCCTCTGTGCGAAAATTTTCCATTAGTTTATGCTCAACGCCTCATTTTAAAAACACCCTTTCGCTATCACGGTCCAGTCCTCGTTGCCGTGGCCTTTTTCAATCCAGCTATCCATCAGCGCTGCCACCGCAGGCATCAGCGCCAGCTCCATACCGGCATTCGTTGCCGTGTCAAGAAAAATGCCCGTGTCTTTTCTTGCCATGGCCAGCTCCCACGAAGGGTTGTTGTAGTCGGCTGCCGTCATACGTTTCAACCGTGTTTCCAGTTGAGCGCCGGGATTCCACGAAGCAAACAGCGAAAACAAATCATCTGTTGAAAGGCCCAGTGCTTTTGAAACAGCCAGTGTATCCCGCAGTCCGGAAGTAAAGCAAACCAAAAACGCATTGCCGGCCAGTTTCATGGCAGCCGCCTTGCCTGCTTCGGGCCCAAAGTGCAGCAGCTTACCGGTCATTTTTGCCAGCTCGGGCTCTACTTTTTTTGTGAGTTCTTCATCGCCGGAAAGCAGCATAAAGCCTGTGCTTTCCAGTGCATTGGCCGGCCCCATAAACACCGGCGCATGCTGGTAATGAAATCCTTTTTCTTTCCAGCGTTTTGTTCTTTCAATAGCGCCTTCTTTTGTGGTGGTGGTATGATCGATAATGATGGCGCCGGGCTCAAGTGCTGCCTCTGCCGCTTGCAATACTTCGTTAATGGAGGCATCGTCTTTTAAGGTAAGATGAACGATGGAAGCGCCTTTCACCGCCTCCATTACATTGTCAAATGCTTTTGCACCCACGCTTTCCAGCGCTTTTGCCTTGGAGGCAGTACGGTTCCAAACCTGTACCTCCTCACCTCTTTTGCGCATGGCTTTTACAAAGTTGGAACCCAGTAATCCCATTCCTAAAAATGCTTTCATATCTTTTCTTTATGGTTGGTAAATAAGAAGAAGGCAAAAATAAAGAATGGTGCAGGGCGGCAGCAGCAAATAACAACAGATGAGGTCCCGCTTTTGTCAAAAGGCTTTTTCTTGCAGCACATCTTCAAATCCCCCGTAAATTGTGAAGCACTTTGTCTTATGAACCACCCCACGTACGAACCCCAACTGAGCCAGGAATTGTTTGACGAACTGTACGGCGTACAGCCGCAAGCCGTTACCTGGATGAAACCCCTCTGGGAGGGCAACCGCATTGTTGATTTTGAATACACCTACAGCAACCAGGATGGCTTAAACTATCTTAATCTGACAGCCAGCGAATACAAGGGGCTGCGTCTTTCCACCTCGCCAACGCTAAGCGACGCCATGCGAAAAACAGCCATGGAAGAAATGACCGGCGTGTACCAAAACAGCAAAGAACACATTACCGACATCTACAACCCGGTGCTGAACAAATATGCTCGTGTGATGCGAACAAGGCTTCGCAATGGCATCTTAACGGTTATCCAGGAAAGAACCGAGGAAAACCGCATCATCAAAAAACTGGAAGAGCAAACCCGGGAACTGGAAGAAAAGTCACGCCTGCTGGAAGAACAGAAAAACCTGCTCGACAGCATTCTTACCAATTCTTCCAACGGCATTTCGGTAAGCCAGGTTTTTCGCAACGAAAGTGGCAAAGTGGTAGATGCTTTAACCATCCTGGCCAATGATGCCGCCATTAAATACATCGGGCTCCCCAAAGAAATCTATCTCACCAAAAAAGCATCGGAGATAGAACCTGCCGTACTTGATTCGCCCTACTACCAGGCCTGCATTAAAACCCTGGAAACCGGTGAACCTTTTATGATGCAATACCAGATGCAGGCAAACGGCCGCTGGCTGGAGCTCACGGTATCTAAACTCGATTACAATCACCTGATACAGGTTTTTACCGACGTAACGCCAATCAAGGAAGCGC
>DATKHJ010000051.1:0-29798 GCA_035510335.1 Flavisolibacter sp.
TTATAATATTTATCCTGCTTCTTTTGACGACCATATAATAGCCCAATTTGTTTTCAGCGCATACCTGCCTTTTTTCTTATTTTCATAACCAACGCTTGCTATTGCATTCACCCATTAAACTCTACTGTTATGGCAAGCAATTATGGACTTTACTCTCCTGCTTTTGAGCACGACTCCTGCGGAATCGGATTCGCTGCCAACGTTCGAAACCATAAATCCCACCAGATCGTTTCCGATGCACTGACCATTCTTGAGAATATGGAGCATCGCGGCGCCTGCGGCTGCGAAAACAACACCGGCGATGGCGCCGGCATCATGATTCAAATGCCACACGAATTCTTTTTTGACGAATGCGTTAAGCTGGGCGTCCATCTCCCCTCTTTTAAAAAATATGGTGTGGGTGTTTTGTTCTTTCCAAAAGACATTCGCCTGAAGGAAGAATGCCGCAGCATTTTTAACCGCTGCGCGGAGAAACTGGGGCTGGAAGTGCTGGTTTATCGTAAGGTGCCAGTGAACCAGGAAGAAATTGGCAAGACCGCACTATCCGTAGAGCCGGAGATGGAGCATGTTTTTGTTGCCTGTCCAGACCACATCAATAATCCCGATGATTTTGAGCGGAAGCTTTTCCTGCTTCGCAACTATGCATCGCATACCATTTCCAATACGGTTCGGCAGGATGCCATTGGATTCTACATTGCTTCGTTATCATATAAAACGGTTGTTTACAAAGGCCAGCTAACCAGTGGACAACTGCGCCATTATTTCCCTGATCTATCCAACAAACGCCTGGTATCGGCTTTTGGACTTGTGCATTCGCGGTTTGCCACCAATACGTTTCCGTCGTGGAAACTGGCGCAGCCGTTCCGCTACATTGCACACAATGGCGAGATCAACACACTGCAGGGGAATTTAAACTGGTTAAAAACCAGTGAAAAGAATTTCACATCTCCCTATTTCACGCAGGAAGAAATGGACATGCTGCTCCCCATCATCAGCTCCGGACAATCGGATTCCGCTTGCCTGGATAACATGATTGAATTACTCACTCTTTGCGGCCGTTCGCTGCCGCATGTGATGATGATGCTGATTCCGGAGGCCTGGGACGGCAATGAATTAATGGACCCGGTAAAAAAAGCGTTCTACGAATTTCATGCGTCGTTCATGGAGCCGTGGGATGGACCGGCCAGCATCTCGTTTACTGACGGACGAATTATTGGCGCTACGCTTGACCGGAACGGCCTGCGTCCATCACGGTATTGCGTAACGACCGACGACCGTGTAATCATGGCTTCGGAAACCGGTGCACTTCCTGTTGACCCGAAACTGATTAAAGAACAAGGCCGGTTGCAGCCCGGTAAAATGTTTATTGTTGACCTGGAGCTTGGCCGCATTATCAGCGACGAAGAAGCGAAACAAACCATCTGCACCCAAAAGCCATATGCCGATTGGCTGAACAAGTATAAAATACGGCTGGAAGAACTGCCCGATCCGCGGGTGATGTTTACCGATCTTGAACACGAGCAGGTTTTTAAATACCACAAAGCATTTGGCTACTCCAAAGAAGATTTGGAAACGCTTCTTCTGCCCATGGCGGTGGATGGCAAAGAACCGATTGGCTCAATGGGTTCCGATGTGCCGCTGGCGGTGCTGAGTGATCAGCCGCAACACCTTAGCAGTTACTTCAAACAACTGTTTGCGCAGGTGACCAATCCGCCAATCGATCCCATTCGCGAACGCATGGTAATGTCGCTGGCAACGTTTGTGGGCAACAACGGTAATTTGTTAACGGAAGATCCGCTGGCTTGTCACAGTGTGGCGTTGAAGCAACCGGTTCTTACCAATTTTGAACTGGAAAAAGTGCGCAGCATTGACACCGGCATTTTCCAGGCAAAAACGCTGCAATGTTATTTCCGTGCCGATGGCAAACCCGGTTCGTTGAAAAAAGGTCTAGACCGCATTTGCCGCTATGCGGCAGATGCTGTTGAAGATGGTTTTGAAGTCTTGATTTTATCTGATCGTTCAATCGACTCCGAACATGCGCCGATTCCATCGCTGCTGGCAACCGCCGCTATTCATCACCACCTCATTCGCAAAGGTTACCGCGGACAGGTAGGTTTAGTGATCGAAGCCGGCGATGTATGGGAAGTGCACCATTTTGCCTGCCTCATTGGCTTCGGTGCAACCGCCATCAATCCTTATCTCGCCTTGTCGGCCATTAAAGACCTGCAGCGCAAAGGAAAAATCGATGCTGCATACGATGAAGAAAAGCTGCAGAAAAATTATATTAAGGCAGTGAACGATGGTCTGCTGAAGGTGTTTTCAAAAATGGGCATCTCCACGCTGCAGTCCTACCAGGGTGCGCAAATCTTTGAAATCATTGGCATTAACAAAGCGGTTGTAGATACCTATTTTACCGGTGCCATCTCACGCATTGAAGGAATGGGTCTGGATGAAATAGCGAAAGAAGCGCTGGCTAAACACCAACTGGCTTTCAGCAAAACATCCATGCCGTTTGAAAGCCTGCCTGTAGGTGGCGTTTACCAGTGGAAGCGCCGTGGCGAAGCACACCTGTTCAACCCGCAGACCATTCATTTTCTGCAGCACGCCACGAAAATGAATGATTACGAAACGTTCAAGAAATATACAAAGCTGGTAAATGAGCAGGACGAAAAAGCCTGCACGTTGCGAAGCTTACTGCAGTTTAAAAAACATCGTCCATCTGTTTCTATAGAAGAAGTAGAACCGGCAGAAAGCATTTTAAAACGTTTTGCCACTGGCGCCATGAGCTTTGGTTCTATTTCGCATGAGGCACATTCTACACTAGCCATTGCTATGAACCGCATTGGCGCAAAAAGCAATACCGGTGAAGGCGGTGAAGATGAGCTGCGTTACCAAGCGTTGCCGAACGGCGATTCCATGCGTTCCGCCATTAAACAAGTGGCTAGTGCGAGGTTCGGTGTAACAAGCTACTACCTCACCATGGCCGATGAGCTGCAAATTAAAATGGCGCAAGGTGCCAAGCCGGGTGAAGGTGGCCAACTTCCCGGGCATAAGGTAGATGAATGGATTGGCAAAGTACGCCATGCTACGCCGGGTGTTGGCTTGATTTCTCCACCACCGCACCACGACATCTATTCCATTGAAGATTTAGCACAGCTCATATTTGATTTGAAGAATGCCAACCGTGCTGCACGCATCAGCGTGAAGCTAGTTTCCAAAGCGGGAGTAGGCACCATCGCCGCAGGCGTTGTAAAAGCTAAAGCTGATGTGGTGTTAATTGCAGGCCACGATGGAGGCACCGGCGCATCGCCGTTAAGCTCTATCAAACATGCAGGCCTACCTTGGGAACTGGGCCTTGCCGAAACGCATCAGACACTCGTAAAAAACAAATTGCGCAACCGCGTGGTAGTGCAAACAGACGGACAGTTAAGAACCGGCCGTGATATTGCTATTGCTACATTACTCGGCGCCGAAGAATGGGGCATTGCAACGGCAGCACTGGTGGTTGAAGGTTGCATTATGATGCGCAAGTGCCATGAAAACACTTGTCCGGTTGGCATTGCTACGCAAGACCCTGAATTGAGAAAGCGTTTCGCCGGAAATGCTGATCATGTCGTAAACTACTTCTACATGGTGATGCAGGAGCTGCGGGAGATTATGGCCGATCTTGGTTTCAGAACCATCAACGAAATGGTTGGACAGGTAGAATACCTGGCGGTAAAAGAAGACCTGCGCCACTGGAAGTACAGCAAACTCGATCTCTCTCCTATTCTTTACAAAGAACCAGCCTCGTTGTACACCGGTCTTTACAAACAACAGGAACAGGATCATGGCATTGCCAATGTGCTTGACTGGCAGTTGCTGGAAGCCGCGAAACCGGCATTGGAGAACAGGCAAGGCGTAAGCGCATCGTTCCCGATCATTAATACCGATCGTACAGTGGGAACGATTCTGTCAAACGAAATTTCAAAACAATACGGCACTACGGGCTTACCCGACAATACAATTCACTTCAAGTTTACAGGTACAGCCGGACAAAGCTTTGCGGCCTTCAACACAAAAGGCGTTACACTTGAACTGGAAGGTGATGCAAACGATTATTTTGGCAAAGGATTGTCCGGCGCAAAGCTGATTGCTTATCCTTCTTCCGAAGCCGCTTTTGTACCGGAAGAAAACATCATCATTGGCAATGTGGCCTTCTATGGCGCAACTTCCGGCAAAGCTTTTATCCGCGGCAAGGCCGGCGAACGTTTCTGTGTTCGCAACTCCGGTGTGCAGGCAGTGGTAGAAGGCGTTGGCGATCATGGTTGCGAATACATGACTGGTGGATGCGTCGTTATTCTGGGCGATACCGGGAGAAACTTTGCAGCCGGCATGAGCGGCGGCATTGCGTATGTGTACGATGTGAAGGGGACTTTTCCTTCGGTGTGCAACAAAGAAATGGTTGACCTTGATCCGCTAACGGATGATGATCATTCAGAATTAAGACAGCTGATTTCCGAACACACACAATACACCAATAGTTCGGTTGGCGCTTTCATCTTAAAGGATTTTGACAACCAGGCGAAGAATTTCATCAAGGTGTTTCCAAAAGATTACAAGAAGGTGTTGCAGTTGCAAAAACAAAAAGCACTGGCAACGATTCAATCGTAAACGGTTAATGTGTTAAGCTGATTTCAATCTTATTCATTCTTCTACTCTTCAATTTATAATCATGGGCAAGACTACAGGCTTTCTTGAATACAATCGCGAATACCCGGAAAAACGTCCGGTGGAAGAACGCATAAACGACTACCGCGAATTTGTTGCCCGCTATGATGACGAAAAACTTAACCACCAGGCAGCACGTTGTATGAACTGTGGCATTCCTTTTTGCCATAGTGGTTGTCCGCTGGGAAACATCATTCCAGAGTTTAACGATGCGGTGTACAAACAGCAATGGGAAGAAGCGTATTATATCCTGGCCTCCACAAATAATTTTCCGGAATTCACCGGCCGCATTTGCCCGGCCCCCTGCGAAAGCGCCTGTGTGCTTGGCATTAACCAGCCGCCTGTTGCCATTGAAGAAATTGAAAAACACATTATTGAAACTGCTTTTGAAAAAGGGTTTGTTAAGCCACACAAACCAGCTTACCGCACGGGTAAAAAAGTGGCGGTGATTGGCTCGGGTCCGGCGGGTTTGGCTGCCGCAGCGCAACTGAATTATGCAGGACATGCCGTAACAGTATTTGAAAGAGATGCCAAGCCAGGCGGCTTGCTGCGTTACGGCATTCCTGATTTTAAACTGGAAAAATGGGTGGTGGAAAGACGTGTTGCGTTAATGGAGGAAGAAGGTGTGCAATTCAAGTGCAACGCCAACGTCGGTGTAAACATTTCTATTCACGACATTCTGCGGGAATTCAATGCTGTTGTGTTGGCGGGTGGTTCAACTGTTCCCCGCAATCTTGACATTCCTGGCCGCGAATTAAAAGGCGTTCACTTTGCCATGGAGTTTCTCACCCAGCAAAACAAACGAGTGAGTGATGAAAGTTTTTCGCAGGAGAATATCTTCGCTACGGATAAAAACGTTGTTGTGATTGGTGGTGGCGATACGGGAAGTGATTGTGTTGGCACATCGAACCGGCACAAAGCAAAATCGGTTACACAATTTGAACTATTACCCCGTCCGCCAAAGCAGCGAACGCCGCACATGCCCTGGCCGACTTATCCCATGCTGGAAAAAACAACCTCGTCGCATGAAGAAGGCGCTGACCGTCGTTGGGCCATTGCCACCAAAGCTTTTATCGGTGATGAAGCCGGCCAGTTAAAAGCTTTGAAGATTGTTGACCTTGAATGGAAAACAACACCAGACGGAAGAGCGGCGCAGTTTGCAGAAGTAGCCGGATCGGAACGTGAAATTCCCTGTGAACTGGCACTGCTGGCCATGGGCTTTTTGCATCCACAACACCAGGGCTTACTGAACGAGTTGGCGCTTGAAAAAGATGAGCGGGGAAATGTCAGGGCACCTGAAGCAAGCTATCAAACCAGCATTCCAAAAGTATTTGCCGCGGGTGATATGCGCCGCGGACAATCATTGGTTGTGTGGGCCATCAGCGAAGGGCGGGAATGCGCCGTGAAGGTGGATGAGTTTTTAAAAGGCCCTTCATTACTGGAAGCAAAAGACAACAGCCTGCCCAAACGTCAACTGCAGGCTGTATAAGACTTTGCTTTATATTTCATTTATCACACGGAATTTCTTCCGGCGTTGATGATACCAAAGGAAGAACGGATCACGAGCTTTTCGTACGTTTCTTTTTCGCCATCCGGCGTATCGTTGGCGCTGCGCAGAAACTGCAAAGCATATTGCTGAATGGTGGTCAGCGGTAGCACAATCCGTTCCCGCATTTGAATGGATAACTGGTCAACCGGATAATTGCTCATCAACTCCGCCGACCCAGAAAGTTTTTGCAGACAGCGTTGCGTACGTTCATATTCTTCCACAATCATCGACCAGATGCCGCTGTATTTTTCATCTTTCGCTAGGTAAGCCGTCAATGGAAAATAACTTTTGATCATAGCCATCTCGCAATTCTCAATCAGCGTACGGAAGTAGGCCGACCGGCTGTAGATGTGTTTAACCACGCCAAATTTTCCTTTTGCTTCAATCGCTTCTAACGCTGTTCCCAGGCCAAAGTAGCCGGGTACGTTCTGCTTTATCTGGCTCCAGGCACCAACGAAGGGAATGGCTCTTAAATCTTTCAATGTAAGCCGGCTGGAGGGATTACGTTTTGCGGGGCGGCTGCTGATATTGGTTTCGCTGTAATAACGTAGCGGACTCACTTCGGAAAGGTAATCCATGAAATCAGGATGCTCTTTCAGCGACGTGTAGGATTGAAAACTAAGCTCAGATAAATCACGCAGTGTTTCCAGTTGCTCGGGCTGCAAGCCTTTGTCATTCTCGGCAAACAATTCATTTACCACACCGGCATTGAGCATTTGTTCAATGTTGTATTGCGCAGCGCTGATGATACCAAAATTGGAACTCACCGTTTGTCCCTGCACCGTTAGCTGAATTTCATCCGTGGAAATAGCTTTTCCCATGGAGGCATAAAACTTATGCGTTTTGCCACCGCCGCGGGCCGGCGGTCCGCCTCTGCCATCAAAGAATACAACCGAGACACCTGCTTCGCGGGAGATGCGGGTAAGTTCTGTTTTTGCCTGGTAAATGCTCCAGTTGGCCATCAGGTAGCCGCCATCTTTTGTGCCATCTGAAAAACCCACCATCATCACCTGCTTCATTCCGCGGCGTTTCAGGTGGCTTGCATAAAGCGGGTTCGCATAGAGTTCTTTCATGACCTGTGGTGCGTTCCGCAAATCTTCCACCGTTTCAAAAAGAGGAACAATATCGATGTTGATTTCTTCTGCTTTTTTTCCACGCAAGAGAAACAAAGCATACACTTCCAACACATTCAAGGCGCTTTGGCATTGGCTGATGATGTAGCGGTGACAAGCCTGTTCGCCAAACTTAGCCTGAATTTCATACACCGCATCAACGGAAAGCAACGTTTCTTTTACCATGCCTGAATACAACTCCGCATCGGCAAACAACTGCAGGTTGGCAATGGCCTGCAGCTTTTCTTCTTCGGTTTTGTTTGCATAATTGGCAAGCGAATTTTCTTTCTCACCAATTGCTTCCAGTACAGTGGCATGTACACTACTCTCCTGCCGCACATCCAACGTGGCAAAATGAATTCCGAAGGCGTGCACTTTATTGATCAGCGCATCAACCAGCGATACAAACAAATTATTGTGTTCATACACCAGTTGCTCACGTATTTGCTGTAGTGGTTGGAGCAACGCTTCTTTCGTCAGCTTCTGTTCCACCGACGGTGCATAGGTATGTTGATAAAGCAACGCATCAAGATTAGCAATTATGGTATCAACTCCTTTGAAAGTAATGCGGCGTTTCAGGCGGCGCACATCATTGTAGTAGCAACGCACCAAACTGGCATGCAGCGCCGTTGCTACTCTTACCGTTGTATCGGCTGTCACATTCGGATTGCCATCGCGGTCGCCACCCGGCCAAAAACCCATGCGAATAACCGGGTTGGTTGCAAAATCTATTTCAGGAAAGGCCTGTTTCAATTCCTGCAGCACGTTTCCGATGGCATCATAAAAAACATTTTCGAGATACCAGATCAAGCTCACCGCTTCATCAAACGGTGTAGGTTTTTGTTGTTTGAACAGCGGCGTTTTACCTAACTGTTGCAGGTATGAGTTGATGGACACCGCATCGTTGGCATGCAATGCCGTTGACAAATCATTGATAATACCAAGTACGGAGCCTGGGTAAAATTGTGTAGGATGCGCCGTTAATACCAGCGTAACAGCAAATTGTTGCAGCTTCTGCAGGAAGGCTTCGGTTTTGTCTTCCTGAGAAATGCGGTGAAGCAGTTGCTTGATGGTTCCGGCACCACTCAAATCATTCACATCTTCAAACGCCGCATCTTCCACTGCATCGAACAACACCACCTGGCGTTCAGCATACTGCACAAAGCGGAACAAAAGATCAAGCTGTTCGTTTCTTTCTTTCAGAAACGTGTACTTTTCAAAAAAGCTCTTGACAATCTGTGCCGGGCTCAAAACCTTTTTGTAACCATCCTCGCAATGCACCAGGAACAACGACAAAAGAATGCCGGTTTTTTCAATGCGGTGAAAGGGAAGCGACGTAAACAAACTGTTGTACAACTGGAACTTTGTGCCAACAGTCATCTTGAACTTTTCCAATCGGTAAGAAGAGACATGGTCCATGTGAACAAATGTAACCAACCATCGTTGTTAGACCTGATAGAATTTTACCTGATTGATTTTTAAATACGCATCTTTCCTTATCTTAGTCACCTCGCAAATTCGTGGCAAATCAATTCAACCATATCATTCTCCCGGTAGTTAACTCAACTACAATTATTACAACAACGATCCGCTACGCGGATTGTACAACATCATATTGCCATTTGGGCTTCTAAAGCTGCACTTCTCCGAAACATCTTTCATTGATTCATCTTTAATAAACAAAACCCATGCAGGTTCTGAAATTTGGCGGCACCTCTGTAGCCAATGCCGTCAACATAAAAAAAGTCGCTGCCATTGTAGCTGCAAAGCAAGAAGACAAGCCACTCTTTGTTGTTGTTTCCGCGTTTAGCGGTGTTACAGATAAACTTTTACAGTGCGGACAATGGGCACTGGAAAACAGCACTGATTTTAAAATAGCCATTGAAGATCTCACACAACAACATGTGCAGGCCGTGAAAGAACTGCTGCCTATTAGCAGCCAGAGTAGCTTGCTTAGCTGGGTTGTGCAGCAGTTTCACGAAGTGGAAGATTTGTGCAACGGCATTCGCTTGTTAAACGAATTATCCAACCGCTCCCGCGACAGGCTGGTTAGCTATGGCGAACTGGTATCGTCAAAAATCATTTCAGCTTATTTTGAAAGCAATGAAATGCCGAATGAATGGGTAGATGCACGAAAGTTTATTGTTACGGATGCACACTATACCAAAGCAAGCGTTGATTTTGCCAGAACGAAAGAAAACATCCAGCAACTAACGCAACATTCAGCGAAGGCACTGTTTGTTATGCCCGGTTTTATTGCTGCCGATGAAAAAGGAAACACCACAACGCTGGGCCGTGGTGGCTCCGATTACACAGCCGCTATCGTTGGCGCCTGTATTGAAGCATCATCAGTCGAAATCTGGACAGATGTATCGGGTATGATGACCGCCGATCCGCGACTGGTCTCACGGGCAAAACCCATTCCTGCCATTTCTTACAACGAAGCGATGGAGCTTTCGCATTTCGGCGCCAAAGTTATTTACCCGCCAACCCTACAGCCGCTGATGAATTTGCAAATTCCGGTCTGGATAAAAAACACCTTTTCACCGCAAGATGCAGGAACCATTATTGAAGCTGAAGCCCACAAAAACGGGAACAGTTCGCGGGGCATTTCCAGCATCAATGCCATTGCCCTGCTAAGTTTGGAAGGCAGCGGCATGGTAGGCATTCCTGGTTTTTCGAAACGGCTGTTTGAAGCACTAGCGGCTCACCACATCAACGTGATTTTAATTACACAAGCTTCGTCGGAGCATTCGATTTGCGTTGGTGTAGAAGAACGTTTTGCTGCCTTATCGAAAGAAGTCATCGACAAAGCTTTTGCCCAAGAAATTGAGCGGGGGTTGATTAACCCGTTGTCGATTGAAAAAGAACTCGCCATCATTGCTCTGGTTGGCGACAACATGAAAAGCCACCAGGGCATCAGCGGACGAATGTTTGGCGTTTTAGGACGAAATGGGGTGAACATCCGCGCCATTGCACAAGGTTCATCTGAACGAAACATTTCAGCTGTCATAAAAAGCGTTGATACACGCAAAGCGTTAAACGCCTTGCATGAAGAGTTTTTTGAAACAGCTTATAAACAAGTCAACCTGTTTATTGTGGGTACCGGCAACGTGGGAAGCAAGTTGCTTTCGCAATTGAAGCAACAACAGTCTTACCTACAAGAAAAAATAAACCTGCAGGTACGCATTATTGGTTTGGCCAATAGCCGGAAGATGCTTTTTAATGAAGCCGGCATTGATGTAAATAACTGGAAGGATGCATTAGCCAACGGCGAACCGATGAAGCTTCATTCATTTATTGAACGCATGCAGGACATGAACCTGCGGAACTCCGTGCTGGTTGACATTACTGCGAACGAAGAGGTGGCGCAGGTTTACGAAGCCGTGTTCAAAAAAAGTATTTCTGTTGTTGCGTGCAACAAAATTGCCGCCTCCTCTCCTTTTGTACGCTATAAAAAACTGAAAGATCTCAGCCACGAATTCAATGCGCCATTTTTGTTTGAAACCAATGTTGGCGCCAGCTTGCCGGTTATTGGAACGTTGAACGACCTGGTGCGCAGTGGCGACACCATTCACCGTATTGAAGCCGTGTTAAGCGGTACACTCAACTTTGTTTTTAACCATTACAACGGAGAACGGCCATTCAGTGAAGTGGTGCGCCAGGCGCAGGAAGAAGGTTACACCGAGCCCGATCCTCGTCTTGATTTAGGCGGCACCGATGTCATGCGGAAGATCATGATTTTAGCACGAGAATCGGGTGCACAACTTGAAATGACCGATATCTACAACAATTCATTTCTGCCGTCTTCGTGTATGGAAGGAAGCGTTGCTGATTTTTACGAAGAGATGGCAAAACAGGAAGATCATTTCAGAGGGTTGTACGATGAAGCAGCGCAAAGCGGAAAAAAGCTAAAGTTTGTTGCCTCTTTCCAGGATGGCAAAGCATCCGTTGGCTTGAAGCACATCGACCCCAGTCATGATTTTTATCACCTATACGGCAAAGACAATATTGTTTTGTTTTACACCAGTCGTTACCCCGAACAGCCGCTTGTGGTGAAAGGCGCCGGCGCTGGTGCAGAAGTTACCGCATCTGGTGTTTTTGCGGACATTATTCGTGCAGCCAGAATTTAACCATGTGTCATGAAACGAATTAGATTAAAAGTTCCTGCCACGGTTGCCAATCTTGTTTGCGGTTTTGATGTGTTGGGTCTTTGTTTAAATGATCCATTTGATGAAATGGAGGTGAGGCTGCTGGATGAAAAAAAAGTTGTCATTCATCATCTTGGTAATACAAATCTGCCAACCGAACCACACCTGAACACAGCCGGTGCACCATTGCTGGAGATGATCGAAAAGCTGGATGCGGCCGTAGGCTTTGAGGTTACTATTCAAAAGAACATCAAGCCTGGGAGCGGCCTTGGTTCCAGTGCGGCCAGCGCCGCCGGCGCCGTGGCAGCAGCCAATCAACTTCTTGGTAGTCGCTTTTCAAATGAAGACCTCGTACGTTTTGCCATGGCCGGTGAAAAAGTGGCTTCGGGTGTTAAGCACGCTGACAACGTAACGCCGGCTATTTACGGCGGTGTTACGTTGATCCGGAGTATTTTTCCTTTGGACATTGTTGCCATTCCTGCCCCGCAATTGTTCATCACTGTTGTGCATCCGCAAATTGAAGTTCGCACCGCCGATGCAAGGCAAATTTTACGGAAAGAAGTGCTGCTGAAAGACGCCATTAAACAATGGGGCAACATTGCCGGATTGGTAGCCGGATTGATGAAGAGTGATTATGCACTCATAGGCCGCTCCCTGGAAGATATTATCATTGAACCCTTGCGCAGCATCCTGATTCCGGAGTTTAACACCATCAAAAAAAACTGCCTGGATGCAGGTGCTTTGGGTGGAGGAATTTCCGGCTCCGGTCCTTCCATTTTTATGCTCAGCAAAGATGAAGCAACAGCCCAACAAGTTGAAAGCATTATGCAGGAAGCTTACAAGGCAATAGGGCTTCAACATTACACGTATGTCACATCCATTAACCAAACAGGTTGTACCATTTTAGAATCTGAATAGCTTAACCCATGCAGTATTACAGCACAAAAAACCGGTCACTCATAGCCGATTTCAGGCAGGCAACATTGGACGGCCAGCCGGTCGACAAAGGATTGTATTTCCCTTCCATTATTCCAAAACTGCCGGATGGTTTTATCAGTGATTTACGCAATTTTTCGAAAGAGGAAATTGCCTTCACGGTTATTAAACCCTTTATTGGGAATACAATTGAAGACGAAGCACTAAAAAAGATTGTCAGCGAAACGATCGACTTTTCATTCCCGCTTAAAAAAGTCACAGACTTCATATATTCTTTGGAATTATTTCATGGACCAACGCTTGCCTTTAAAGATGTCGGAGCACGGTTCATGAGCCGCTGCCTTGGCTATTTTTCGCAGGAAGAAAAAAAGAAAACAACGGTGCTGGTAGCAACGTCCGGCGATACCGGCGGTGCTGTTGCGCATGCATTCCAGGGTGTGGAGAATGTAGATGTTGTGATTTTGTTTCCATCCGGAAAGGTGAGTGAGATACAGGAACGGCAACTTACAACACTTGGAAAAAACATTACTGCACTGGAAGTTGATGGCAGCTTTGATGATTGCCAGCGAATGGTGAAAGACGCCTTTGTTGACGAGGACCTGAACAAACATCTTCGGCTGACTTCTGCCAATTCCATCAATGTTGCCCGGTGGTTGCCGCAACAGTTTTATTACTTTTTTGCCCACCAGCAATGGGCTGATGGCGAGCCGCCTGTGATTGCAGTACCAAGTGGAAATTTCGGAAACATTTGTGCCGGTTTACTGGCACATTTATCTGGACTACCTGCAAAACATTTTATTGCTGCGTGTAACATAAACGATATTGCTTCACATTACCTGGAAACCGGTGAACTGGCGCCCAAACAATCACGCCCCACTTTATCCAATGCAATGGATGTTGGCAACCCAAGTAATTTCGTTCGCATACTAGAATTGTTTCAGCACAATCACCCGGCAATAAAAACTTTGTTGTCGAGCTATGCCATATCGGATGAAGAAACTGTTTCTACAATTAAAGAGGTAATGGCAGAAAATGACTACCTGCTGGATCCACATGGCGCAGTCGGCTACGCAGCGCTGAAGCATTACCTTGTTGGTCAGCCATCCCTTAGAGGTTATTTTTTGGAAACAGCCCATCCTGTAAAGTTTGCCGTGGAGGAGATAATTGAGAAAAAGATTGAATGGCCTGCGTCAGTAAAATCATTGCTACAAAAAGAGAAGAAATGCGTCAGGATGAGCGCAGCGACAAATCAGTTGAAAGAGTTTTTGTTAGCTGCATGAATTGTTGGTAGAGATTCAACGAAGCCCGAAGGGCTTAAATCTGAATAGCCACGGGTTGTACCCGTGGCTATTCAGATTTGTCAACACATAGCGTTTAAACAAGATAACCAAACAGATTATCATCATTTCGAAGCTCAGTATAATTAATCCCGAATTTTTTCAAGTTCTGAATCAGCAAATCATAATCACTTCGTGATTTCAATTCAACACCTACCAGAGCCGGACCTGTTTCTTTGTTGTGTTTTTGCATGTATTCAAAACGGGTAATGTCATCGGTTGGACCTAACACATGATTCACAAATTCCTTTAGCGCACCCGGACGTTGTGCAAAACGAACAAGGAAATAATGCTTTAACCCTTCGTACTGCAGGCTGCGTTCTTTGATCTCCTGCATGCGATCAATATCATTGTTACCACCACTGACCACGCAAACCACTTTTTTGCCTTTGATCTGGTTGGCATAGTGGTCAAGGGCAGCTATAGAAAGAGCTCCCGCAGGCTCCACTACAATTGCCTCTTCGTTGTATAGTTTTAAAATAGTTGTACACACTTTCCCTTCCGGAACAAGGTGCACTTCATCCAAAACATCTTTGCAAATGGAAAAGGTGATATCACCAATTCGCTTAACCGCCGCCCCATCCACAAACCGTTCAATGGACGGTAACGTTACTGGTTCACCCGCTTCCATCGCGGCTTTCATACTGGCTGCACCTTCCGGTTCAAGCCCAATGATTTTTGTTTTTAGAGAGAAGGTTTTGAAATAAGAACCCACGCCGGCGCTTAAACCGCCACCACCAACAGGCACAAATAAAAAATCAATGTCAGATTGCTCTTCCAGTATCTCTACGCCAACTGTTGCCTGTCCTTCAATCACACGGTAATCATCAAAAGGCGGAATGAAAGTCAGTTTGTTTTGCAGCGTAAATTCTTTTGCCGCAATGGCGCAATCGTCAAACGTATCACCAACCAACCTGATCTCGATAAACTCTTCGCCGAAATGTTTTGTCTGCTGCACTTTTTGTTGTGGCGTAATGATGGGCATAAACACCACACCTTTTGCCTGCAACTTCTTACACGAATAAGCAAAGCCCTGCGCATGATTACCGGCGCTGGCGCAAACCACGCCACGCTGCAACTGCTCAAGCGGCAGACTACTCATCATGTTGTACGCACCGCGAAGTTTATAAGAGCGAACAACCTGTAGGTCTTCCCGCTTCAGGTACACTTCGCAACCATAGCGGCGCGATAAATTAAGACTAAAAGCCAGTGGTGTACGTGTCACCACCGGCTTTAGTCTGTTAACCGCCCCTTGGTAATCCAATGATATGTTCGTTGTACTAATCACGATACAGAGGTGAGGAGAATTTTACTTTCTGAAATTTCTTTTCGTCAGGCTTCTTCGTTTCGGATTTTTGATTTTCCGGACGAAGGCTGCGAACAGTTTTACCTGCCTGCCACAATTCGCTTTCGCGGAGTTCTTTCAGCTCTTCCTCCAACTTCTCGCGGTAATCGGCTTTGCTATTGCTTTCAATTGATTTGGCTGCTTCTTTACCGGCTGCTACGCTATCGTACAAATCGTTGAAAACTGGCAGGGTAGCATCACGGAATTTCTTCCACCAATCCAAGGCACCACGCTGTGCGGTTGTTGAGCAGTTGGCATACATCCAGTCCATTCCATTTTCGGCTACCAGCGGCATCAGCGATTGCGTGAGTTCCTCTACTGTTTCGTTGAACGCTTCAGACGGTGAATGGCCTTTTGAACGTAACACTTCATACTGGGCTGCAAAAATTCCCTGGATGGCACCCATTAGTGTTCCTCTTTCACCGGTCAAGTCACTGTACACTTCTTTTTTGAAATCAGTTTCAAACAGGTAGCCGCTACCCACTGCAATGCCTAAGGCAATTACTCTTTCAAAAGCTCTTCCGGTTGCATCCTGGAAGATGGCATAGCTGCTGTTCAGTCCACGGCCTTGCAAAAACATTCTGCGCAGCGATGTTCCGGAACCTTTTGGTGCTACTAGGAACACATCTACATCCGGCGGTGGCACAATACCGGTTTGATCGTTATAGGTAATGCCGAAACCGTGTGAGAAATACAAAGCCTTACCTGGCGTTAAATGTTTTTTTACGGTTGGCCATAATTGAATTTGTGCGGCATCGCTCAGCAAATAGCAAATGATTGTTCCGCGTTCCAGTGCTTCTTCAATTTCAAACAGCGTTTCACCTGGCACAAAACCATCTTTCACAGCCTTGTCCCACGACTTTGAATTTTTACGCTGACCAACAATAACGTCAATGCCATTGTCGCGTTGGTTCAATGCCTGCCCGGGACCCTGAACGCCATAACCAATTACGGCTACCACTTCGTTCTTTAAAACCTGTTGTGCTTTCGAAAGCGGGAACTCTTCACGAGTTACTACATTTTCTTCTGTACCACCGAAATTTAATTTTGCCATTTGCTTTGTTTTTATTGTGGATGGATGGAGCTAAGAGGTTAAAAGAGAAAATGAGTTGAAAGAGTGGTTCCTCTTTTTCTCCTTTCCTCTTTCTGTTCTCTCTTAGCTTTTTTATGAACTAAACTTTTGTACTACTATTTAGCGTTTGTTGCAATCTTTGATTTGTTATTTTTTAATCTTCCCAGAGGAAGAATAAAAAATAATCACTCTTGTACGTTCAGCAACACTCTTCAACAGGGACAGAACGCAGATGACGCAGATTGTTATGATAAAACCGATGAATCATAACAATCATCAAAATCAGCATTCCATATCACTACATGCTGAATACTTCCTCCTGCTGGTTCAGGTATTCATTCGTCATTATTTCGGACGAAGGATTCAACGCTTCAAATTCCTTCAGCTTTTCATGAAAGCCATTGCTGTCTTTAATGATTGCTACCCTTGCACTGCGCACAAACTCGATCAGACCGTACGGTTCTAGTACTTTCACCAGTCGTTCCGTTTCTTCGCGATGGCCTGTTGTTTCAAAAACCGTATAATCTTTACGGATCACCACGGCCCTGGCACCAAATTCACGCAGCAGTCGTTCTACTTTTACTTTTTCTGCAATCTCGTCTGTCGGCACTTTATACAAGGCCAGCTCCTGCCACACAATTTCATCCGGTGTATTGTAGTAAACCTTTAAAACTTCAACCTGCTTTTCAATTTGGCGAGCCAGCTTCCGTACCACGTCTTCCGTTTCCGTCATCACAATGGTGAAGCGATGAATGCCTTCAATCTCTGATGGAGAAACATTCATGCTTTCGATATTGATCTTCCGACGGGAGAAAATAATGGCAATGCGGTTGAGCAAACCCACCTGGTTTTCCGTGTACACCGTTATGGTAAATTCCTGTTTGTTCATGCTGCTTATTTTAAACGGATTTCACTTACACTGGTTCCGGCTTCTACCATGGGGAACACATTGTTTTCTTTCGCCACCATTATTTCCAGTAAATAAGATCCTTTGTGTGCAAGCATTTCCGTCAGTGCGGCTTTAAGATTCGCTCTTTCCGAAATGCTTTTTCCTTCAATTCGAAACCCTTTTGCCACCTGCACAAAATCAGGACTTTCAATGTCAACAAAGGAGTAACGCTTGCCGTGGAATAGCTCCTGCCACTGGCGCACCATGCCAAGAAACTGGTTGTTCAGGATGAGAATTTTTACATCGATGCCTGTTTGCATAATCGTTCCCAACTCCTGCAGCGTCATTTGAAAACCGCCGTCACCAATGATGGCAACCACCGTTCTCTCCTGTGCGCCGAACTTGGCGCCTATAGCTGCGGGCAAGGCAAAACCCATCGTACCTAAACCACCCGAGGTAACATTGCTTTTCGATTGCTGAAACTTTGCATAACGGCAGGCTACCATCTGGTGTTGGCCAACATCAGTAACAATGATTGCGTCACCGTTGGTGAGCTCATTCAGCGTTTTTACCACCTCGCCCATCGTCATCTGTTCGGTAGAGGGGTTTAGTTCTTTATAAATGCAGGCGTCAATCTCTTCTTGCTCCAGCAGCTTGAAACGCTGCAGCCATTGTGGGTAGCATTTTTGTTCGAGCAGCTGCGTTAGCAGAGGCAATGTTTCTTTACAATCGCCCCAAACCGGAACTGTTGTTTTTACATTCTTATCAATTTCTGCAGGGTCAATATCAAGGTGAACAACCTTTGCCTGCTTGGCGTATTTATCCAATCTTCCTGTTACACGGTCATCGAAGCGCATGCCCACGGCAATCAATACATCGCATTCATTCGTCAGCACATTTGGTGCATAATTTCCGTGCATGCCTAACATGCCTACGTTCAAAGGGTGATCGGTTGGCAGTGCACTTAAACCCATTATGGTCCAGGCTGCGGGAATACCGGCTTTCTCGATAAACGCCTTGAATTCTTTTTCGGCTTTGCCGAGAATAACACCTTGTCCGAAAACCACGAACGGTTTCTCCGCCGCATTAATCAATTCGGCTGCCTGTTCAATGTATTCTTTGCGTACAATCGGTTTCGGCCGGTAGCTGCGAATAAAATCGCACCGCTCGTAACCGTTGTAATCGAACTTTTGTATCTGTGCGTTTTTGGTTATGTCAATCAACACCGGGCCCGGTCTGCCGCTTTTGGCAATAAAAAATGCCTTGGCTAAAACAGATGGAATTTCCGAGGCATCCGTTACCTGGTAATTCCATTTGGTAATAGGTGTCGTGATATTGATGATGTCTGTTTCCTGGAAAGCATCGGTTCCTAACAAGTGGGCGAAGACCTGTCCTGTAATGCAAACGAGTGGTGTGCTATCAATCAAGGCGTCAGCAAGGCCGGTCACCAAGTTTGTTGCACCCGGACCACTTGTGGCGAATACAACACCGGTTTTACCGGAAGATCTTGCGTAACCTTGCGCTGCATGAATGGCGCCTTGTTCGTGGCGTACCAAAATATGCTGAAAGGATTCGTTGTAGTCATACAAGGCATCATAGATAGGCATGATGGCACCGCCGGGATAACCGAAAATGGTTTCCACGCCTTCTTCCACGAAAGCTTTCATCACGGCTTCAGATCCGGAAATGCTTTCAGTCTTCGTCAGTAACGCATCCGTGTGCGGCTGTTTTAACGTGTCTTGCATATTTGAAAAGGATTCCTTTTTGTGCCTTCAATTCTGGTTGCTTCCACTGCTGTCTTCTGCTTGCCAGTTCTTGTTCTGACAGTTGTACGTTGATTGTATTTTTCGTCGCGTCTAATTCAATGATGTCATCATCTTTTACTAGAGCAATGCCGCCGCCATCATAAGCTTCGGGAGTAATGTGCCCCACCACAAAACCATGCGTGCCGCCGCTGAATCGTCCGTCAGTAATCAGTGCTACCGATTTACCTAAGCCTGCGCCGATGATGGCTGATGTTGGCTTCAGCATTTCCGGCATGCCGGGTCCACCTTTCGGACCGACGTATCTAATCACCACCACATCTCCTGCCTTTACTTTGCCGGAACGAATGCCAGCAATGAGTTCAAACTCGCCATCAAATACTCTTGCCGGTCCAACAAACTTCTCTCCTTCTTTCCCACTGATCTTGGCTACACTTCCGCCTTCGGCAAGATTGCCGTAAAGAATTTGCAGGTGTCCTGTTGTTTTTATGGGGTTGGTGAGCGGGTGAATAATTTGTTGTGTTTCGAAATCAAGCGAGGAAACATTGGCCAGGTTTTCTGCCACCGTTTTGCCGGTTACGGTTAAGCAGCTGCCATCGATCAGGCCCTGCTCCAGCAAGTATTTCATCACGGCCGGAACGCCGCCGTATTTGTGCAGATCCTGCATCAGGTATTTTCCGCTAGGCTTGAAATCAGCCAGCACCGGCACCCTGTTGCTAATGGTTTGAAAATCGTCCTGCGTTAAGGCTACGTCAACGCTTTTTGCCATGGCAATTAAATGCAACACAGCGTTAGTTGATCCTCCCAGAGCCATGATGACAACAATGGCATTTTCAAATGCCCTGCGGGTCATGATGTCTTTCGGCTTAATATCTTTTTCCAGCAGGTGACGAATGGCTTTTCCTGCGGCTAAACATTCTTCTTTTTTCTCCGGGCTTAAAGCGGGGTTAGAAGAGGAATAAGGAAGACTCATGCCCAATGCTTCAATTGCCGAAGCCATTGTGTTAGCCGTGTACATACCACCGCAGGCGCCGGCCCCGGGACATGACCCTTTCACTATTGCTTTAAAATCATCTGCTGTAATCGTTCCGGCAATCTTTTGTCCAAGTGCTTCAAAGGCCGAAACAATGTTTAAATCCTGCCCGTTGTAATGGCCTGGTGCAATAGTTCCGCCGTACACCATTATTGCCGGACGATTCAACCGCCCCATAGCAATGATGGACCCCGGCATGTTTTTATCGCAACCGGGCAAGGCAACCACCGCATCGTAATATTGTGCACCACAAACAGCTTCGATAGAATCGGCAATAATATCGCGGCTCACCAGCGAATAACGCATGCCGTCGGTTCCGTTGCTGATGCCATCGCTGACGCCAATAGTGTTAAAGATCAATCCCACCAGGTCAGCGTCCCAAACACCTTGCTTCACCACTTTGGCCAGGTCGTTCAGGTGCATGTTACAGGTATTGCCATCGTAACCCATGCTCACAATTCCCACCTGCGCTTTTTTCAGGTCGTCGTCGGTTAAACCAATGCCATAAAGCATGGCTTGCGCAGCAGGCTGCGTTTCATCCTGCGTAATCGTCTTGCTATATTTATTTAGTTCAGTCATGCCACTTCTTCCAAACGGTATTCTTTTTCGAGCACCAGGTTTTTATATGCTTTTTGGATGGTTGCGCCAAGTGATTCTTTCCAGTTCAGTGGGAACGCAACATCATCCAATGATTCGATGCCAATGATTTCCGCAGCGGTTCCGCAGAAGAAAGCGCTGTCGGCTGTCTTTACTTCTTCGGGTTTGATTTGTCGTTCAATCACCTCGATTCCCAGATCCTGGCAGATTTCCAAAACCGTTGCTCTGGTAATGCCTGGCAGAATGCTTCCCAACTGTGGTGTGTGCAGCACGCCATCTTTCTGAATGAAAATGTTGGCGCCTGGACCTTCCGCTACAAAGCCATCGATATCCAGCAGAAGCGCTTCATCAAAGCCGGCATCTTTTGCTTCCTGGCTTGCCATAATAGAGTTGACATAATGGCCTGAAACTTTTGCCGCCACCACAAAGCTTGACGGGTTTATCCTGCGGTAGGTTGATGTTTTCAGTCGCAGCAACTTCTCACCTAAATAAGCACCCCACTCCCACGCAGCAATCAGCAGTTGCGAATCTTTTCCTTTGGTGAGATTCATGTTTGGCGTGCAGGTAACCAGCGGCCGCAGGTAAGCATTTTTAAAATTGTTACGTTCCAGCAATTCATACGAAAGCGCAATGAGTTCTTCGTTGTTGTAAGGATAAGGAATGCCAATGGCCTCGCAGGAAAACTGCATCCGGTCAAAGTGCTCCTTTGCCTTAAAAATCCTGACACCATTCTCTGTTTCGTAAGCACGAATGCCTTCAAACACGCCATACCCGTAATGAAGGGTTTGATCGTATAGATTTCCTTTAGCGTCTGTTGCTTTTACAAACTCACCGTTGTAGTAGATGATCGTTGATTCATTATAGTACATAGTCAGGCTATAGATTTTCGTCTGTTAGAAATCTATTCACATAGCAAGCAAGCCTGTTAGATCATCCGCTTAAATCAAGGTTGATTTACGCAATTCAATGTTGGAATAATTAATGTCTTTCGGCAGCCGTCCGGCCACGTAATCACTAATTAAATCGCCTATGGTGGATGTGAAATAATAGTTGATCGGATCGATGTCTTTTGTGACAAACTTGGAGTCGAAAGCCCAGGCCACCGCGGTTTTTACCAGTATTGCTTCCTCTTCCATGCCGAAATACTCCAGCATCATGGCCGTGGAAAGAATAGAGCCCATGGGATTGGCAATGTCTTTCCCTGCTGCCTGCGGGTAAGAACCGTGAATGGGTTCAAACATCACCGTGCCGGTGCCGACAGATGCGGAGGGCAATAATCCCAGCGAACCGCTCAAAACGCTGGCCTCGTCGCTGATGATATCACCAAACATGTTTTCCGTCAGTACTACATCAAACTGTTTGGGGTTTACGATGATCTGCATAGCCGCATTGTCGACAAACATGTAGTCAACGGTCACATCGCTGTACTGCGGTGCAATTTCCTGCACCACTTTTCGCCAGAGGCGGGAAGTTTCCAGCACGTTGGCTTTGTCAACCAGCGTCAGTTTTTTTCTTCTGCCCGGTTTCTGCGCATATTGAAAAGCCAGGTGCGTAATGCGTTCAATTTCGGTTCGGGTGTACAGACAATTATCACTGGCGAAGCTGCCGTCTTCGGCTAAGCGTTTATCACCAAAATAAATACCGCCGGTAAGTTCGCGGAAGATGATAAAGTCAACACCTTCCAAATTCTTTGGATTGAGTGGCGACAAATGCTGCAAAGAAGGATAGGTTGTAATAGGACGAATGTTGGCATACAACTGTAATTCCTTCCTGATGCGCAACAGGCCCTGCTCTGGCCGCACTTTAGCGGTAGGATCATTGTCGTATTTCGGATGGCCGATGGCACCGAATAAAATCGCATCGCTTTTGCGACAGATTTCCAGCGTTTCATCGGGCAACGGGTTGCCTGTTTTGTCAATGGCATCTGCGCCCATCAAACCGTAGTCGTAGTAAAATTCATGACCGAATCTTTCCGCTACCGCATCTAGTACTTTCAGCGATTGTTTTGTCACTTCCGGACCAATTCCATCTCCCAATATAACGGCAATGAGTTTTTGCATAAAGTTTACACAGTTTGTTTTTCGAAGGCCTCAATTTCTTCCTTGATGCTTAATAAAAAATCGATATCGTCGTAGCCGTTTAACAGGCAGGTTTTTTTGTAATTGTTAATCTCGAAGTGCTCACTTTCACCGGTTGCGTCAATGGTGATGGTTTGGGCTTCAAGGTTAACCGTCAAGGTGCTTTCGCTTCTCTGGCTGAAGATTTTTTGTAGAAAAGCTTCCGTTACCTGTACCGGCAGCAAGCCGTTGTTCAGCGCATTGTTTTTAAAAATGTCGGCAAAGAAACTCGACACCACCACTTTAAAGCCGTAATCAACAATTGACCAGGCGGCATGTTCGCGAGAAGAACCGCAACCAAAATTTTTTCCGGCTACGAGGATTTCACCGCCATAAGTTGGATTGTTAAGCACAAAACCTGCTTTCGGTTTCGCTTCGTCATCGTTCTCGTACCGCCAGTCGCGAAAGAGATTTTTTCCGAAACCGACTTTCGTGGTTGCCTTTAAAAAACGGGCCGGAATGATTTGATCCGTGTCCACGTTTTCCATCTGCAGGGGAACAAAACGACTGTTAATTATGTTGATTGGTTGAGCCATGTTTTTTCTTTTGTTAACCAGCGATTGTGCTACGATTGAACTGACGTTGCGCCGCTCCGTTCATCGTTCGTGTCGCTGTTGATCTGTTCGACTCCTTCAGAGTCGCTTCAATCTTTGCTTTTCGTTCCACGGATGGTATCCGGGGCTAATTTTATTTGACCACTTCGTGGTCTTTTACAAATCGTTTTTTAAAAGAGCTGCTTGTCATATTAACTTCTCTCCCGCCTAAGTCGCCCCTTTAGGAGGACAGGGGGAGCAAATCTCTCACATCTGTCACTCTCCCTGTAATGGCCGCAGCAGCCGCTGTTAACGGGCTTGCAAGCAGCGTTCTTGCGCCGGCACCTTGCCGCCCTTCGAAGTTGCGATTGCTGGTAGAGATGCAATATTCACCCGCCGGAATTTTGTCTTCGTTCATTCCCAAACAGGCACTGCAGCCAGCCTGGCGAACTTCAAAACCGGCTTCTTCGAAAATCTGGTTCAGACCTTCGGCTTTTGCCTGCGCCGCTACCTGCTGCGAGCCTGGCACAATCATCACCTTTACGCTATCATTTTTTTTGCGTCCTTTTACCACGCTGGCTACAAGGCGCAAATCTTCAATGCGTGAATTGGTGCAACTGCCGATGAAAACATTCTGCACGGGCATTCCTTTTAATGGGCTGCCGGCGCTCAGTCCCATGTATTCCAACGCTTTTACAATGTTCTTTCTTTCGCCTTCTTCCGGAATGCTTTCCAATGTTGGAATCAAGCCGTTGATGGCGATTCCTAAACCCGGATTGGTTCCGTAAGTAATCATTGGCTCAATGTCCGCTGCGTTGATGTGTATCTCTTCATCAAACGCCGCATCGGCATCGCTGTAAAGCTCTTTCCACTGGGCCAGTTTCATTTCCCACTCCCCGCCTTTTGGTGCAAACTCTCTTCCTTTTATATAGTCGAAAGTGGTTTCATCCGGAGCAATCATGCCGCCTCTTGCACCCATTTCAATGCTCATGTTGCAAATGGTCATACGGGCTTCCATAGAAAGCGAACGGATGGCCGAACCTGCGTATTCAACGAAATAACCCGTGGCGCCGCTGGCCGATATTTTGGCAATGATGTAAAGAATAATGTCTTTGGAAACAACGCCTTTGTTCAGCTCACCTTCAATGTTAATGCGCATGAGTTTGGGCTTTGTTTGCAGCAGGCACTGCGAAGCAAACACCATTTCCACTTCGCTGGTGCCAATACCAAACGCAATAGAACCAAAAGCGCCGTGAGTGGATGTATGACTGTCGCCACACACCATGGTCATGCCGGGTTGCGTAATGCCCAACTCAGGGCCAATCACGTGAACAATGCCCTGGTAAGGATGACCTAAGCCGTATAGTTCAACACCAAAATTTTTGCAATTTTCAATGAGCTGTTCTACCTGCAAACGCGACAACTGGTCTTTGATTGGCAGGTGCTGGTTAATGGTAGGTACGTTATGATCCGCAGTGGCAACCACTTGTTGCGGACGAAAAAGCTTTATTCCTCTTTTTTCCAATCCGGCAAAGGCCTGGGGACTGGTGACTTCGTGTATAAAATGTTTGTCGATGTAAATCACATCCGGGCCATCCGGAATGGATTTTACCACATGCTTATCCCAAATCTTTTCAAACAATGTTTTCCCACTCCCTGCTCCTGAAGGGGTTCTGCTTTCCTGCGTTATGGTCTTTTCTTCACTCATTTCAAATACTAGTTTTCTTAGGCTACCTGTGCTTGCGGTTGATACGAATTCGCTAATTGCAAAAGATCTTCGTCTTTTACTTCTTTTTTTACGTCGGCTACTTTCAGGAACGATTCGTACAAAGAATCTACATCGTTGCGGTTAAACTGGAAGCCGAGTTTTTGCAGGCGATAAGCCAGTGCACTGCGGCCACTTCTTGCGGTCAGTACAATTTTGCTTTGTTCTGCTCCTACTTCTTCAGGGTTGATGATCTCGTATGTCAACGCATCTTTCAAAAAGCCATCCTGGTGAATGCCCGATGAATGGGAGAAAGCGTTAGCACCGACAATTGCCTTGTTTGGCTGCACCGGCATACGCATGGTGTCAGAAACTAGGCGGCTGATTGGGTTCAACGTTTTGGCGTTGACATTTGTATATAAGCCGAGGTGCCTGTGCTGGCGCAGAATCATCACCACTTCTTCCAGCGATGTATTGCCTGCACGTTCGCCCAGGCCATTAATGGTACATTCAATTTGCCGTGCACCGTTCATTACACCGGCGATAGAATTGGCCGTCGCCAATCCTAAATCATTATGGCAATGACAAGAGATGATTGCCTTGTCGATGTTCGCTACATTGTTAACCAGGTAAGCAATTTTTTCGCCGTATTGCTGCGGAAGACAATAACCGGTTGTATCGGGAATGTTTACCGTGGTTGCACCGGCTTTAATGACTGCTTCAATTACCTGCGCTAGATATTCGTTGTCGGTTCTTCCGGCGTCTTCAGCGTAGAATTCTACATCGTCGGTAAAGTTGCGGGCCCATTTTACACACTGCACCGCTCTTTCCAGTATATCTTCTCTTGTTGAATTGAACTTGCTTTTAATATGGAAATCCGATGTGCCAATGCCCGTGTGAATGCGTGGACGTTTGGCGTATTTCAAAGCCTGTGCAGCGACTTCTATGTCCTTTTGTACGGCGCGGCTTAAGGCGCAAATTGTAGCTTCTGTGATAACCTGTGAGATTTGGTTAACCGATTCGTAGTCGCCGGGACTGGAAATAGGAAAACCCGCTTCTATAATGTCAACGCCTAAACTTTCCAGTTCAAGCGCCAGCGCCACTTTTTCAGGTGTATTGAGTTTGCAACCGGGCACTTGCTCGCCGTCGCGGAGGGTAGTATCGAAAATGAAAACTTTGTTTTCTGCCATAAGATGAGATTCTACATTATTTGTTCGTCTCTTTAAAATTAGACCGGCAGCGTGGGGGCAGGAAAACAAAATAAGGGTTAATTTGCATCCACGAAATGCTTGCCAACGGGCGGAAACGCTTACTGGGCAAGCATTTTTACTAAAACGTTATATGATGCCAAGCCGGTCGGCCGATACCTTATTCCAGTTGATTCATTCCCTTCAGAAAGCAGAAAAACGGGCATTTAAGCTGTATGTGAAGCGCAACGGCGCCACCGAGGATTTGAAAATGATCCAGATGTTTGACGCCATTGACAAGATGCCGGAATACGACGATGCGCAGCTTTTAAAGAAAATACCCGGCACCAAAAAAGAGCAACTGGCCAACCGGAAGGTCCATCTTTACAAAGAAATTTTATCGAGCCTTCGCCTGCTGGAGAGCAACGAACACATCGATATTCAGCTGCACGAAAGCCTTGATTCGGCCAGAATCCTGTACAACAAAGGACTTTATATTCAAAGCTTAAAGGTGCTTGATAAGGCTAAGGAACTTGCCCGCAATACCCACCAGGACAGCTACCTGCTGCAGGCCCTGTTCCTGGAAAAAAAGATTGAAGGGTTGCACATCACCCGCAGTTTAAAAGACAGGGCCAACCAACTGGCAACGGAAACAAACGAGTTAATGAAGCGTTTACAGCTCACCTCTCACCTATCCAACCTGGCGCTGGAGTTATACGGCTGGTACATTAATTACGGCCATGCCCGAAACGAAGAAGACGAAACCAACATTCAACGCTTCTTTAAAGAAAACACCGCTTCCCTATCCGATAACACAACCGGCTTTTACCAGCGGCTTTACCTCTACCAAAGTTTTTGCTGGTATGCGTTCATTCGCTTCGATTACCTGATGTATTATCGCTACACCCAAAAGTGGGTGGATCTTTTTCACAGCGAGCCGCAGATGATTGCCATTGAAACGGGCCATTACATAAAAGGCATGCACAACCTGATTAGTGCCCATTTCGATTTGCAGAATGCGGAAAAGTTTGATAAAACCCTTGCGGTATTCGAAGCCTTTGCCGAATCAGACGTGGTAAAACACAACCACAACAACAACATCCAGGTGTTTGTGTATCTCTACACGGCAAAGATCAACCGACATTTCATGCACGGAACCTTTGCTGAGGGATTAATGATTGTGCCGGAAATTGTGGAGAAGCTGAGAGAATACACGCACTACCTCGATAACCACCGCGTGCTGGTTTTTTATTACAAGATTGCCTCGCTTTACTTCGGCAGCGGCGATTACGACAATACCATCACTTACCTGACAAAAATTATTAACTGGAAGGTGAGCCTTCGCAATGACCTGCAGTGTTATGCACGCCTGCTGCACCTGATTGCGCACTACGAGTTAGGCAATTACAATTTGCTGGAATACCTGATTAAATCGGTGTACCGCTTTATGGCGAAAATGGAAAACTTGGGCATTGTGGAAGAAAAGATTTTCGCTTTTCTGCAGGCTTCTTTTCACCTATCGCAGCGGCAACTAAAACCGGAATTTGAAAAGCTGTTGAACGAATTAAAACAACTGGAGAAAAACCGTTTTGCCAGCCGCGCCTTTTCTTACCTCGATATTATTTCGTGGCTGGAAAGCAAGATATATGGTTTAAAAGTGCAGGATGTCATCCGTTCAAAATATTTGAAGAAGCAGGCTGAAAATATCTAAGGCTATTGCTTTTCGCCGTCAACCATTCTGCCCTGTTTCTTGTTTTGTAAGGGAGTTTTGAAATAATAGCCTACCAATGCCGTATCGCTTAATTTTAAGCACCCGAAATTATTTAAATTGATGAACAACCAGTACGGATTACTACCAAGGCAAAGAATGTCGGTGTGTGGAGCGGTTTTATTCTTTGGCTTTCTTTTAGTTGTTCCTTCCGGTTGTCAGCCGGTGATTGCATTGGGCAGAAATCCAAAAGGTGAAGCGCTGGAAAAGCTTGAAAAGCTTCCCAATTACAAAGACGGAGAATTTCAAAACCTTTTCAATTCGCCACCGCCTCCTCCCCAACAAGAGACAACGAGTGCGCCTGTTCAGCGCCGGCCGCGATGGCTGCGCATGATGAAATATTTTTTCGGCAAGCCGGATTCAACGAAACCTTCCGATCATCTTCCGGTTGTGATGACGGATTTAAAAAACAAAGAGTGGGAAAAGCCCACGGTGATCTGGTTTGGCCATTCTTCTTTTCTAATTAAATCGAAATCGGGCAACCTGTTGTTCGATCCAAACTTTAGTGGCTTTGCCGGACCTTTCCCTGGCCTGGTAGATGCGTTTAAAGGCAGCAATGTTTATACGGTTGACGATATGCCGACGATTGACGCAGTAATCGTTTCGCATGACCACTACGATCATCTCGATCATAAAACCATTCGCCAATTAAAGAAGAAAACAAAACGGGTGATTGTACCAGTAGGTGTTGGTTCGCATTTACGACGCTGGGGTTACAAGGACGATCAGCTAACAGAACTTTATTGGAATGAATCAGTTTCCTTATCTCCAAACATTAAGGTCACAGCAACACCTGCTCACCACCGTTCTAATCGCACATTTGAACAACGCAAAACATTGTGGGCCTCTTACGTAATAGAGATTGATGGCTATAAAATTTACTTCAGCGGCGATACCGGTTACAGCCAGCATTTCGAAGTTATTGGCGAGCAGTATGGACCGTTTGACCTGGCCATGATGGAATGCGGGCAATACAACCGGCAATGGTCGCAAAGCCATATGTTTCCTACCCAAACCGTCAAGGCTTCGCTTGACCTGAAAGCGAAGATGGTCATCCCTATTCACTGGGGAAAATTTGCCGAATCCATGCATCCATGGAACGAACCGGTGAAGATATTAATGGCCAGCGCCGATAGTGCAAACCTGCCGGTTTCCATTCCTTACATTGGCCAACCTTTTACCATTGGTGACAAGCCGCTCAACACTCCCTGGTGGGATTTTGATTAAGTATCCTGCACAACGCATTCCAATCAGGCTCTTTTCAAAAGCTGTATTTCGGCGTTCTTAATACCGAGTTGTTGATCAATTTCATCCACCATTTCGCTGATCTGCTCAGCCGTCATTCCATCAGGGTAAATCGACAGGGTTTTTCTCACCGCCATTAATACAGCCACCATTCCCATTTTAAACTGTCTTTCAGAATTCTCCATAGATATTGCTTTTTATAAGCCAACAAGATAAGTACACATCTTACCCGTACCAACAACATGCCACACAAAATAACCAGCCTCAACCAATACTATTATTTTCACATATAAAATATTAATAATAGTTTAGGAGTGTTAAACCGCGCCTTGCGGTCTCTTTCACCCAAACATAAAACATACGTTATGGCAAAAAGGAAACCTGCCCGCACTAACACGGGATCTGCCAAACCTGCTTCACAGCTTACTTCCTCCTCTGTTGACGATTTATTGCTTGCAGCGCTTCAACGCGGAGGCGACACACTTGAAACCGGTCGTTATCTTGTTACGTTTAAGGAAGGTGCTGGCGATGCCGGCCTTCAATCGTTGATGGATGAACAAGGCATGCGTGTAGCTGATGCCCGCGACTTTAAAGACCAGGCTGCTGTGATGGAAGATGTCGGCGATGCCGATGCCATTGCCTTTCCGGAAATTGGCGTAGTGCTGGTCGGTGGAAATGCCGCGCAGGAAAGAAGCATGGCCGCCATGAGCGAAGTTGCCGCTGACAGTCCGTACGAATCAATTGATCCC
>DATKHJ010000052.1:0-2045 GCA_035510335.1 Flavisolibacter sp.
AGTCATTCCAGGTAGCGGTTTGTGTGGGGTGAAACGATAGAAGGCCGGCTTGACCGGTTACATCGGTAAAGGTGCCGTCGCCGTTGTTGCGTAAGAGCGAATTGGGTTCTCGTCCAAACTTTCCTTTCCAGCCGCCGCGAAGCACAAAAATATCTTTCAAACCATCGTTGTTATAATCGGTTTGCATGATGTTGAGCCCTCCGGAAAGCTGGCTTAATCCTGACGGCACGGAGCGGTCTTCAAAACCACCTTTTCCATTGTTTAGAAAAAAGCGCATTTTATCGGAAAGGTCCCAAACAGAAGCTACGATGTCCAAGTAGCCATCGTTGTTGAAATCATCGACAATGCTGCCACCCGCCTGATTCTGGTTGCCCAGGCCTGTACTTATTGCAACATCGGAAAACGGTTTTACCAAACTTGACGTATCGTTATCAAGGCCGGGAATCAGGTAAGCGGCGGGTACGCTTTGCGGGTAGCTGCCCATGGTCATGTAGGCGATGTTGAGCAACCAGCGAGACTCCAGATCACCGGGATTGTTTTGCAAAATGTCGCTGTAGATTTCCGCTGCCTTTGCCGACCCGCTTTTATCGTGGTGCACGCCTCCGTTTTTAATGGGAAAAATGCAGGACTCGGCGCTGTGGTTGTTGGTGCAGTTTGTTCTTTCACCAATGCGCAGGTAGGTCAGGGCAAGTTCTTTTTTAATGGCGGTAGGATTGGTATAGAGCGGCAACAATTCATTCTTTAACAGGTCTTCAAGAATGATTCGCGAAGAATCTTCCATCCCCAGTTGCAGGTATAGCTTTGCTTTGTTGAAAAGGTAACCGGTTTGTTCATACGGGTCGGGAGAAACACGCAGCAGGGAATCTGTTTTCATCAGTGCGGCCCTGGGTGCAAACGCATTGGCGCTGTTAAAGGCAGTTTGCGCTGCCGATGCCAGCAGTGTTGCCATTTCGCCGTTAGGCGTTGACTGGTTGCAGGCATTGCCCAGCCAAACAAGCAGCAGCAATAGCAGGTTCCGGTGTGTTTTTTTCAGCATTCTATACCGTGTTTTAGCCTGGAGGTGTATAAGGTAAAACGAAACTTGCAAAAAGATAGCAATATTACCGATGTCCGGCAATTTTCTTTGGCGACCAACTGTGCTAACACCGGTGAGTGCTTTTTGCCTTTTGCTAGCATTCTCAAAGATTAAAAACTAGAACCTTTTGCTTCAAGACTTGGGGACTTACAGCCCTTATTGAAAATTAGCGGGTAAAACCGACCGTCAAAAAGTTCGAGTTTTTGAGGTCTATGGATCGACCCTATTGGCACACATTGGCTTTTTCTGTTCAGGATGTGCATCTACACGTAGCTACTATATTGCCTTTACGTAAGAGAACTTAAAAACACTGTACGAGATCTTAGCAGTTGGCGTTTTAGCTTTCTTTCGACAACCTATTCTATAACAAATAGCAATGCTGACCTTTTAAACAGAGCCTCTCGATTTACACTAATCGAATTTTGTTCTAACCAAGAAAGAAAACCTTAGACCTGCAACATCCTTCCGCAGGAGCCCTATTCCCTCTTTCCTGATTTTGGCTACACAATGCCGCGGTTTCACTACACCGGGCGGCTGAAGGCTGGTGAACTTTGGTTTATCAAAAAACAACAACTATAGCAACGTTCAAAACCAACAAACGTAACCGCACACAACCTTTTCCTGATGGCAAACAAAGCATTATCACACACTCAACTTATAACAACAGTTCACAATCAAATAAACCATAAAATGAAACAATCACAAACGCCCATCATCGCTTTTAGTCCCGTTGTATTACCAGTTGCCGGCCGACACGCAGACCTGGAAATGAAAGTTACGGCTCCTGCAAACGGCAAAGACCTGCCGGTCATTCTTCTTTCGCATGGGCATGGCGCCTCCAACTTTCTTTCTTCCTATAAAGGTTATGGACCACTTGCCGACTTTTTCGCTGCTGAAGGCTTTGTTGTCATTCAGCAGCGAAAAAGTCGGCAAGTGGTCCATAACCTTTATAGGAAGAAAGAAAGTTGGA
>DATKHJ010000053.1:0-3959 GCA_035510335.1 Flavisolibacter sp.
CTCCATTCCAGGAAATATCCTTCAGGAAGAATGCCGTCGCGGCTATTGATTTTTTCAATCGCTTCTTTCACCGTTCCTCCCAGGTCCCTGTCCCTGACGTTAAAAAGTACGGCTCCACGCAATAGGGCGCTTTCAGAGTTAATCATCGGCGGGCCGTCTTCAAAACTAACATTGGCGACTGCAGACAACGGCACTTCGCCGAGGGCAGACTGCAGGGGGATACGCTTGATGGTCTCCACACTGTTGCGGTATTCCTGTGCCATGCGGGTGCTGATGGAAAAGCGCTGGCGTCCTTCGATGGTCGTTCCAATGGTAGCGCCACCTAAAGCTGTTTCAACGGTTTGATTCACGTCTTCCACATTCAATCCATAGCGGGCCAGTTCTTCCCGTCGCACATCAATGCTCAGGTATTTTCCGCCGGTGATAGGATCGACATACAAGTCGGTTATGCCGGGTATGCCTTCGAGGGCCGACTTTACTCTTTCAGAAACGGAAGCGAGAGTATCGAGATTTTGCCCGTACACTTTTACACCAACATCGGTACGGATGCCGGTTGCCAGCATGTTGATGCGGTTGATGATGGGCTGCGTCCATCCGTTCACCACTCCCGGTATTTGTAATTTCTGGTCCAGTTCATTGATGATGTCTTTTTTGGTGAAGCCTTCCCGCCACTGCGACTTGGGCTTTAGCATAATGATGGTTTCAATCATGCTGATCGGGGAGTTGTCGGTTGCGGTACTGGCACGGCCGGCTTTTCCGAGTACTTTATCCACTTCCGGCACTGATTTGATGATTTTATCCTGTACCTGCAAAATCCGTTTGGCTTCCGCATTGGAAATGTCCGGCAGGGTTACCGGCATAAACAAAATGCTTTGTTCATCCAGCGGCGGCATAAATTCACTACCGAGGCTTCTTAAGAGCGGGATGGTAATGAGAAGTGCAATGATGTTGATGGCAAGGGTGGTTTTCCGCCATTTCAGAACACCTTTGATGATGGGTGTATAAATCCGTTCCAAAAAGCGGTTCACGGGATTGGCATTATCGGGCCGGAACTTTCCTTTCATAAAAAAAGAAATCAGCACCGGCGCCAGCGTAATCACCAAAAACGCATCCACAATCATGATGAACGTTTTGGTGAAGGCCAGCGGGTGGAAAAGTTTTCCTTCCTGACCCGTGAGCATAAACACCGGAAGAAAGGAAGTAATGATAATGACGGTGGCAAAGAAAACCCCGCGGGATACCTGCTTGCTTGATTTTTCAATCACAGCGATCCGCTCTTCGTCGGAAATCCATTTTTCGGGTTTGCGAAATATCTTTTTTAAAAATTTCATGCTTATTCTGTTTTACTTGCTTTATTCTTTTCCCAGTCTGCATAGCGCTCCGCCAGGTGTTTGTACGCATTTTCGCTCATAATAATGCCGTTGTCCACGATGACACCGATGGACAAAGCGATACCCGTCAGCGACATGATGTTGGAAGAAATACCAAAGGCATTTAAGAGAATAAATGAGATGGCGATGGTGATGGGTATCTGGATAATAATGCTCAGGGCACTGCGCCAGTGGAAAAGAAAAATAATCACCACCAACGCTACAACAATCATTTCTTCAATTAATGTATTTTTTATGGAGTCCACTGATTCCTGGATCAATTCGCCGCGGTCGTAAATGATATCAAACTTCACACCTTCCGGAAGGCCTTTGGCGACTTCCAGCATTTTCGCTTTCACCGCTTTTATCACATTGTCGGCATTTTCGCCGTAGCGCATCACCACGATGCCCCCGGCCCGCTCGCCTTCGCCATCCTGGTCGAAGATGCCGAGCCGTGTTTCGCCGGTCATTTGAACAGTGGCCACGTCAGAAATTCGTATTGGAACGCCGGCTTCATTCTTCAGCGGAATATTCTGTATTTGTTCAATGGATTGCAGGTAACCGGAGGTTTTTATAATGTAACCAATGTCGCTCATCTCAAATTTTCTTCCGCCGGCTTCATTGTTATTGGTTCGGACGGCATTGATGATATTGGATACGGAGAGCTTGTAATAAAGAAGTTTGTTGGGGTCAAGGGTAATGGAGTATTGCTTTTGAAATCCGCCGAAGGAAGCGATTTCACTGACGCCAGGAACATTTTGGAGGGCAAATTTTACATACCAGTCCTGGATGGCACGTTGCTCGCCTAAATCAAGATTGGGCGCATCGAGTGTGTACCATAAAACATGTCCGACACCGGTACCATCCGGCCCCAGTTGCGGCGCCACCCCTTCGGGTAGGGACCGAGAAACGGTGCTTAACCTTTCCAGCACCCTGGCCCTTGCCCAGTAAATATCCACATCATCTTCAAAAATGACATAGATAAAGCTCATTCCGAACATGGAGGTGCCGCGGACATACTTAATGCGGGGCATGCCCTGGAGGTTGGTGACCAAAGGATAGGTAATCTGGTCTTCGATTAGTTGTGGGGCACGGCCCATCCACTCGGTGAAAACAATCACCTGGTTTTCGGAGAGGTCGGGAATGGCGTCAATCGGATTTTTCTTGACGCTGATGGCACCCCATACAAACAGCCCGGCAGCCAGTACCAACACAATAAACCGGTTCTTCAACGACCACTCTATAATTCTGTGTACCATTTCTCTGCTTTGCTTTTAAAGAGAGACTCCGGGAGCCTCTCTTTCTTTGTTCAATAGTTTAATGATTGTGGCCTGCGTGATTGTCCGCGGCCTTGTTCGTGGATCCTTTGCTGTCCGCGGCTTTGCGGTCATACCGGCAACAGCCAGGTAATTTTTTATACACGGCTGCTTCGGCGGTAGCGTTTTGGGTGTCGTGTCCAACGGCCGCAACACTTTTTTGGATGTCATCCAACTTAATTTTATCAGCATTATAAGTCACAGTCAGCATTTTCGTGTCTTCATTCCAATCAGCCTTTTTCACGCCGTCTATTTTAGCGGCTTTCTCAATACGGGCTTTGCACATTCCGCAATTGCCGTAAACTTTTACGCTGTCCGTTTTGTCATGGGCAAAGGCTGCCAGGCTAAAGAGAGCAAAAGCAGTCATCAGGAACAATTTGATTTTTTTCATTGTTTTATTTGTTTAAGGTTTAAAAACTATCTGGCTCTCCGATAGGAACCATGCGTCATTTCGATCTTCCATCCGGCTTTTGTTTTGCGGAGTACGGAAGTGGCAACGCCCTGACTTTTCACCTGGCTGTTGTCCTTTGCCAGTACGATGGTGTACAGGTAGGTTTCCACCGTGTACGCATAATCGCCGATGACCTTTACATCCACTTTGTAATCAGAGTATGTAAACGATTTGAACCCTTTTAGTTCGGGCCCGAGATGGTGGCCGAGATAACCTTCAATGCCACCTTCATCTTTTCCACCCTCAAAGACTCTGGCACCTGGTAGAAAAAGGGCACCCACACCAGTGGTATCTAATTTTTCAATGTTTTCCTGGTAGGTCTTCAATACTTTTTTTACCGCATCTCCATCTTTGCCTTGTGCCTGAGCAAGAAAAAAGGAGAAAAATAAGATGGACAGCAATCCAATTTTTTTCATGACTTGTTTTTAACGATTAATATTTAATGAGAATGCCGTTTGGTTTTTTGCCCACGACGACGTCTTTGATTTTGGCGTGTGCCGTTACGTTGATGACGGAAACGCTTTGCGCTAACTGGTTAGTGACATAGGCGGTATTGCCATCGTTGGTAAAGGCAGTGGCATGTGCACCGGCACCCGCATCGAACAGACCACCATGCACCCAGGCATTCTGGGTTGTATTCCAGGTCCAGTAATGGACCTTACCGTTTTCTGGATCTGTCACCCATAGTTCTTTCTTCAGACTATTGTGTGCCACACTTCCTGGCATAAAGCCAAGGTTAATGGTTTGCACCACTGCGTTTGTCGCCACATCAATGACGCTGACTGTTTGACCATCCTCGTTATCAACATACATTTTTCCGTC
>DATKHJ010000054.1:0-12423 GCA_035510335.1 Flavisolibacter sp.
GCCAACAGAACAGCAAACAGATAAACCCTAAACAGGTTCAAAAAGATTCGATATGAACAACGATCAGCAAATACATGTGCACGAAGGAGCAGCGGGAACACACGAGGTGATCCACACCAACGGTAATGGCCATGATCACCATCACCACAAACAAAGTTTTGTATCAAAATATATTTTCAGCCAGGATCACAAGACCATTGCCAAACAGTTCCTGATCACCGGTATCATCTGGGCGATTATCGGGGCTTTGTTCTCGGTTTTGTTCCGCCTGCAGCTGGGCTATCCCGACGAAACGTTTCCATTCCTGGAAAGCATTTTCGGTAAATGGGCAGAAGGCGGCCGGATCAACGCCGAGTTTTACTATGCGTTGATTACCATGCACGGAACCATCCTGGTATTCTTTGTATTGACGGCCGGTTTGAGTGGAACTTTTGCGAACCTCTTAATTCCGCTTCAGGTAGGTGCCCGTGATATGGCGTCTCCTTTCATGAACATGCTTTCCTATTGGTTCTTCTTCCTGGCAAGCGTTGTAATGATGATCTCCCTGTTCATTCAAACAGGACCAGCATCCGGCGGTTGGACAATGTATCCGCCACTGAGTGCACTTGGACAAGCCAACCTTGGCTCACGCCTTGGAACAGATCTATGGATTACATCAATGGCTCTTTTCGTAGTGTCGCAGCTTTTGGGCGGTTTGAACTACATTGCTACCATCCTGAACATGCGGACAAAAGGCATGAGCATGACACGTATGCCGCTGACCATCTGGGGTCTGTTCTTCACCGCCATCCTGGGTGTACTTTCTTTCCCTGTATTGTTGTCGGGCTTTATCCTGCTGTTGTTTGACCGCAACCTGGGTACGTCCTTCTATTTGAGTGATATCTATACCGGTGGCGTAGCCCTGCCAAACGAAGGTGGTAGCGCTATTCTTTACCAGCACTTGTTCTGGTTCCTCGGTCACCCCGAAGTATATATCATCATCCTTCCAGCAATGGGTATGGTGTCGGAAGTAATGAGTGTAAACAGCCGCAAACCAATCTTTGGTTACATGGCGATGGTGGGCTCATTGTTCGCAATCGCAATCCTTGCCTTCCTGGTTTGGGCGCACCACATGTTCGTATCGGGTATGAACCCGTTCATGGGATCGGTGTTTGTACTCCTGACACTATTGATCGCCATTCCGTCGGCTATCAAAGTGTTTAACTGGATCACTACCATCTGGCGGGGTAACGTACGGTTCACGCCGGGCATGCTCTTCTCCATTGGTTTTGTGAGCTTGTTTATTTCTGGTGGTCTTACGGGTATCTGGCTTGGTAACTCTACCATCGATATTCACTTGCATGATACGTATTTCGTAATTGCCCACTTCCACATTGTAATGGGTGTGTCAGCCTTCTTCGGAATGTTTGCCGGTGTGTACCATTGGTTCCCGAAAATGTTCGGCCGTTACCTCAACAACACGCTGGGATATATTCACTTCTGGGTAACATTGGTAGGTGCGTACCTCATCTTCTGGCCAATGCACTATATGGGTATGGCCGGTGTTCCGCGTCGTTACCTGGATTTCAGCATCTGGAAAAGCTTTAACCAGTTCGGTGGCTTGAACCAGTTCATCTCGGTTGTAACCATCATTGTGTTTGCTGTAAACCTGTTGTTTGTGTTCAACTTTTTCTACTCCATGTTAAAAGGAAGAAAAGTTCGTTCACGCAACCCATGGAACGCAACTACGCTGGAATGGACAACGCCAATCAACCCGGGACATGGAAACTGGGATGGTGAAATTCCGGAAGTTCACCGCTGGCCATACGACTACAGCAAGGACGGACGTGATTTCATTCCGCAAACGGAGCCGATCAGCCCGAACGAATCGAAACATTAAGAACAGATTGGCTGATGTAAAAATTAGCTGATGTAGTGAAGAACAAAATTGAATTAGTTATTTGAGATAGTTTTGTTTGCAACGCATCGAAAAGAGAGAGACGATTTGGAAAACGTAGCAAACAAAGGAAAAGGTGGAAAGCTGAGGGATTACCTGATGCTGACCAAGCCATCACTGAACATCATGGTGGTCTTTTCAAGTATAATTTGTTACCTGCTGGCTCCCAAAGTGGTGGAGTTTAGTTGGGGAATGATTGCTCTTTTATTTATGGGTGGCTTTCTGGTCACGGGCAGTGCAAATGCTATGAACATGGCGGTGGAAAAAGACACGGATGCCATGATGAAACGCACATCTACCAGGCCCATTGCGGCCGGAAGGATGTCGGTAGCAGAAGGTTGGACTTTTGCCATCATTACCGGGCTTGCAGGAGTAGCGATTCTAAGCTTCTTCTTCAATCCGTTGAGTGGCCTGCTGGCAGCATTCAGTCTTTTCTTGTACGCATTTGTGTACACACCGTTAAAGAAAGTGAATGCAGTGGCTGTATTGGTTGGTGCTTTTCCCGGTGCGTTGCCCTGCCTTATTGGCTGGGCTGCAGGAAATGATGCTGTCTTTGGTTACGGCGGTTCCGAAAACTGGGGCGGATGGGTTTTGTTCCTGATCCAGTTTTTGTGGCAGTTCCCGCATTTCTGGGCTATTGCCTGGATTGCACACAAAGACTACTCTGGTGCAGGCTTTAAGCTGCTGCCGGCCGAAAAAGGACCGACAAAGTTTACCGCCATACAAACCGTGATGTACGCCGTGTTACTAATACCGGTTTGCTTATTGCCGTATATCATTAACCTGACGGAATTTGAAAGCACAACAGGGAAGGTCAGCCTGGCGTTGGTGATGGTGGCAAACCTGTTTTTGATTGCCCAATGCGTGAGGCTGTATAACGAGATGAATGCAAAAGCGGCAAGACGGGTGATGTTCAGCAGCTACCTGTACCTGCCGGTTGTGTTACTGGCACTGTTGGCCAGTAAAGCGTAATCGCTGATGGAACGATTATAAAGATTTCACGAATTGTTCGTTGGCGTTGGAGAGAAATTTAGTCATCAATCAGTGAAATCGAAACAAAATCTGTGGAATCTGTGATTGAACAACGAAATAAAATTCACCCGCATAAATTTACCTTGTGGGTAGCCATTGGCAGCATTGTTATGATGTTTGCCGGGTTAACAAGTGCCTATATTGTGAAAAGCGGGCAGGCTGGCTGGCACGAAGTAAAAACGCCGGGTATTTTCTGGGTTTCTACCGCCACCATGCTATTGTCAAGCCTCACAGTACAGGCGGCTCTTCGAAGTTTTAAGCAACGCTCAATGACCACGTTCAGAATTCTGATGCTGGTAACACTGGTATTGGGAATTGCTTTTGTGGTGATGCAGTGGATGGGTTTTAACTGGCTTTGGGAGCGTGGTGTACATTTCGAAGGTGCATCTGGTGCCGGTCAGTTTCTGTACATCATCTTTGGTTTGCATGCCTTGCACGTATTAGGTGGCATTGTTGCACTGATTGTGCTAACAATTCGCCAGTACACCGGCCGGGTAAAAACCTACACATCAACACCCATCGAAATCATGAGTACGTATTGGCATTTTGTTGATCTGCTCTGGATTTATTTGTTAGTGTTCTTTATTTGGATAGGATAAAAACGTTTGGGGTTTGGCAATTAGGAGTTTGGAGTTGGATGCCTTGCATTTATTTCAGTACAACTCTTACCACCCTCAAACATGAATTTAAATATCAAAAGGTTTGTTTGATTTGGGAAATCCCAAACCATAAACCCCAAACTCTAAATTAGATTATGGCAACTGCTGCGGCAACTAGAACAAATTGGTGGAACGGAGGGAGAAGTCCTTTCAACGTAGAGTATGGCAAGCTGATGATGTGGTATTTCCTGATGAGTGATGCCTTCACCTTCGGCGCATTCCTGATCTCCTATGGAACTATTCGCTTCTCACAAAACTTTTGGCCCGATCCAAACGAAGTTTTTAATGCATTTCCGGGTGCCGGACATGCCAACCTTCCGCTGGCTTTCGTGAGCTTGATGACCTTCATCCTCATCATGAGTTCTGTTACCATGGTGTTGGCGGTGCACGAAGGACATCACAACAACAAAAAAGGAGTGATCAAATGGCTGGCCTGGACCATCGTTGGCGGTATCGCCTTCCTTTCCTGCCAGGCATGGGAGTGGACGCACCTTTTGGCTGGCGAACACGCAGTGCTGATGGGCGATAAAATTTCTGTTATCGGACAAACAACAACACACAACCCCTGGGGTCCTGTTGTAAACAGCGCAAGCGCCATTAGCGCCCTGCAGAATACGCCACACGAAACGCTGGTAACGCTGGCTCACGGCATTGATCACAGCTTAAGCCACCAGCAACTGGAAGCCATGAAAACACCCGAACTTGTTAGCATGGTAAGCCAGGGAATTGAAGCAGGAAAAATGAAAGTAACCGAGCAAGGCCCTGTAGCCTTTGGTGGCTATTTCTACGCTATTACCGGTTTCCATGGTTTCCACGTACTGTCAGGGGTTGTCATCAACATTGTAATGCTGCTGATGACCATGAACAATGTATTTGAGAAACGTGGACATTACCTGATGATTGAGAAAGCGGGACTCTACTGGCACTTCGTTGACTTGGTATGGGTATTTGTGTTCCTTTGCTTCTACCTGATTTAATTAAACAAACTGAATTAAGACATGCAACAACATAACGAATCATCTGAAATTACGTTTCACCACGAGCCGGCACAGGGAACAAAGCGAATCTGGCGTACGTTCTGGATCTTACTGCTGGTAACGGTAGTAGAAGTGGGGTTAGGATTAGCACTTTATGCGCTGGGATCTTCCATCGGTTCATGGGTTATTCTTTTTGCAAAAGGCGCAATGATCATCTTAACGTTGGCAAAAGCGTATTATATCGTTTCTATTTTCATGCACCTGGGCGATGAAATCCGCAACATGATTATGACGATTGTGGTTCCGCTGATGTTGTTTGTATGGTTTATCGGGGCGTTTTTGTGGGATGGTAATTACTACCGCACAAGCCGCAACCGTTACGACCCGGCACTTGACCTGAAAACAACGCAGGCCCCGGTGAACAAAAGCGACACTACGGTTCGTCCGCTACGTTAATCGCTTCTTCACAACTCATTTGCGAAACCGCCGCTACCTTTGCGGCGGTTTTTCTTTAACCGCAGATTCGTAAGATTTAGGAAAATTAGCGGGACGATGAAAGGATGTAGCAAGAATGAAATCCGAAGTCAGGTGAGGAAAACCGGTGCAAAACAATCCTGTCAATCCATTAAAAATCCCGCAAATCCGCGGTTATGAATAAAACAGCATTATACGGCTTAATCATAGGCGTTTTTATCCCGGTGATGGCATACTTCATCATGAAGTTTATTCCCACCAATGAAATGCCCCACCGCCTGTTTTACGACAGCGTAGAAACCAAAGTGGAGAAAGGAAAGGAAGTGGTGGACACCATCTGGCACAAAGTGCCCGATTTCAACTTGACCAACCAGCTTGGCCAAAAGGTTTCCCTGAAAGACCTGGAAGGAAAAATCATTGTAGCCGATTTCATCTTTACACGTTGCCCGGTCATTTGCCCAAAGATGACTTTGAACATGAAACGCCTGCAGGACGCGGTGAAAAAGAATGTACGTTCCGGCCCCAAGGATGCGGATTATGTGCATTTCATTTCGTTTACCGTTGACCCGCAACACGACAGCGTTCCGGAGCTGAAAAAATACGCCGACCGATACCAGATCAACCCGCAAAACTGGTGGTTGCTCACCGGCGATAAAAAAGAAATCTATGACCTTGCCCTGCAGGGAATGAAAATGGGCATTAACGAAACAGAGGTTGATACGGCGTTTATTCACCCGCAGCAGTTTGTGCTAATTGACCGCGACCGTGTCATTCGTTCGCGGCGGGATAGCTACGGCAACGTTGATTTGTACAACGGGCTTGACTCGAACGACGTAAAAAATGTAGCCGAAGACATTGTGCTGCTCACGCTGGAGAAACAAAAAAACCGCAAGTTTTTTTTGCTGGACAAGCTTCCGCTGATTGGCGTAGTAATGGGCATTGCCGTGATTCTTGTGAGCCTGATGATGATCTTCTTTAAAAAGAAAAAAACACTATGAGCTTTTCACTGGAAAGAAACGACCGCAAAGCGAAGATCCTAATCTACAGTTTTTCTGTTGTTGTTTTTGTGCTGGTAACGGCACTGGAACGGGTGACGCTTGATGTAGATTTAGGATTCAACCCGCACATACTTGCATTGGTAAATGCCTGCATTAACTCGGTGGTTTCGGTATTGCTTATTGCCGGATTGATAACTGCAAAACGCGGCGCATACGATGCACATCGCAAGATTATGCTCACGGCCATTATACTTTCCGTATTCTTTCTCTTAACCTATGTGGCACACCACCTGTTTGCTGGTTCTACCTGGTATGGCGATACGGATAAAAACGGCATTGTGAGTGAAGCTGAAAAAGCAGCAGCGGGTGCAAGCCGGTATATCTACTTTTTCATTTTAGGAACGCATATTTTATTGGCAGGTGTTTCGCTTCCGTTTATCCTGTTCACTTCTTACCGTGCCTTAACCAACGACAATGCAAGGCATCGGAAAATTGCAAAAATTACCTGGCCCATGTGGTTTTACGTAGCCGTTACCGGGCCGGTTGTGTACTTCATGATCAGCCAGTATCATTAGTCAATCAATAAATCGTATTTACCCAATAGGCCCGAAAGACCAAGACGGTTGAAGCGGGCCTTTTTTATGCGGTTACGTTCAGGGTCAATCGCGTAATCAATTGCTGTGCGGAAGTCTGCTTTCTCAAGGTTTGTGTTGTCAAAAACGGCTTTGGTAAGATGGCAGTTATCGAATGAAGAACCCGAAAGATCGGCATCGGTGAAATCAACTTCCTGTACGCTGCAGTTTTTAAAAGTGGTCTTCTTTAACGTGCGGCCATAAAACGAAGAAAAGTTGAGCGTACTGTTTTCAAACGAAACCGTAAACAGGAAATCGTTGCAGTTTTCGAAATGAAGCCCAAGCAATTTACAGTTGCTGAAACGGGCATCGTTCAATGTTGTCATCATCAATTTAGCGTTGCTGAAATCGCAGTCTTCAAAGGTGCATTCAACAAACCGGAAGTTGGAAAGATCAACACCGGCGAAATGACAATGGGTGAACTGGCAGTATTCAAATTCTTTTGCAGTGGGAGCAGTAACCGTGAAATCGATGTTGTGAAAAGACTGGTCTTCGATGAGTTGTGTTTTCATAGCGAAAAGAGAATTGTGTTAAGGTCTTTATCGTTTCTCGACAGTAATGGGGACAGCGTTTGCATCATAACTCTTCAGCAGTTCCTCAATTTCTTTTTTATTCAATGTTTGCGGATTTGTTTCCATGAGTGCTTCTTCATCCGACATCATGGATTGCAGCAGAATTAATTTAAAAACCTCGTGCTTTTTGGCCAGGTTGATTACTGCATGTTTGCGAACAAAGGCCTCATAAACATTTGCCATGTTCAACCAAACAGTAATTTCCTTATCAGGGTTTTGATCCCGTTTGAAGTTGGTGATTGTTTCTTCCAGCGTAGCCGGGAAAACCTCGGCAAACGTTTTTTGAATGCGCACTACCTTCTCCATTTGTTCTGCAGTTAAACTGTCGTGAACAACCGGACTAGGACTGATTTCAGCCGCATTTATTTTAGCAACTTCCGGCTGTGGTTCAGAAGCGTTGCAACTTGCAAATACAATGATGGCGAAACAAGCGTAGATAAATGGTTTCATGATCACTTAAATTTTTGAATAAGGGTTGTAGAAGGTATGTCATCGTTAATGCTTAGGGCTTTGCGAAGAAATGTTCATTGTATTATCGCTTCTGGTTTGCACTTCAGCCGTTTTCTTGACAAACATCTCTTGTTCAAGGTTGGGTTAGAATAGCCACTTCAATATTGAGATTAATCCAACGATTGTTGCAATAACGAGTACAACTGCTATACTTATACACCCGCCTTTCGTCAAAGTGTCCTTCCATGTTTGTTTATCAGGTAGTCTTTCAAGCGCCGTTTGTCTTTCTTCTAATGTTAGCTCGATATAATGGATACCAATGTCACCATTTTGGAGCATCTTTTCATGTTCAATATCAATTGTATTTTTAGCGGAATCCTTAATTGTTTCCTCAACTCTTAGTGATGCATTTAAAAGCTCGATAGCGAAAAGCTGTAGCCCATCTGGGTTAGCTTTTATAAAACTTTCATCAGGACCGCCACCGTACTGATAAATTTCAAATAGTGCAGTGTCTTTGGAAACCGCAGGCTCCAGTTTAGAAATGAAGTCTTGTAATTCTTGTTTTGTCACAAATCAGGAATGGTTGCTGTTAAGTCGCAGGCTCCAATATATATCTCTACTAGCTCCCGAAAACAATTCTAACTAACGTAAAGCAAGCTAAATCAATCTAATCACCTCACTTCGGCTTATACTTCGCCTCCTGGAAAATTTGTTTTGCCGTTGTCCGCAACACCTGCTCAATACTCAATTCAGGCTTTTCCGCCGCAAATTTTTCAATAATGCGCCAGCCAATCCACGGCCCAATATTGCCCGGTGCACCCTGCGGCAACGTGGCCGTAAAGGGGCTTTCGCCAATGTAGGTCTGAATGGTCGGCGACTCTATCGAGTACAGGTTTTCGTTCTGCATAATCACACCCCAAATATTGCCTTCCTCTCTTTGCAGTGCAGCTGTTTGCTGGGCCGTGTAACCGGTAATTAAACTGTCCGGCGTATGCGGCAGCAGCTTTTTCATCAGCCACCAGCGTTTGCCTTTTTCAATCATCTGCTCAATCAGCGAGGCACCTTCGCTGGTGTCGGCATACAGTTCGCCTGCAATGGCCCGCATGGCGTTGGGCACAATGTAATCCGGTTCAAAGCGACGGCGCAGGTAGTCGGGGTAAAGCGATGGATCGTAGCCCGAATAATTTTTACCTAAAAACATTTGCAGGCTTAACACCAGCTTGTCCTGGTAATAGGTGGCGCCGTAAATTTCTTCTGGGTCGTTTGGGTTAAAGCCTTCCACCGAGGTAATTACCTCCGGCGTTTTAAACGAAGGAAAATAATGCTTCACATAGCGCAGGTTTTCTTCCAGCCCTTTTTCAATGGCGTTGGTATTCGGGAACTTCTGCTCTACCGAATCGGCCAGCGGCCGGATGAAGCGGTAGTAAATCAGCAGGCCCGAATCGAAGCCGGCATTATTCTGCGCAGCAATTTCCCGGATGGGAGCAAAATATTTAAAGTAGAGGTCGAGAAACTCGGGGTACTTCTGTTCAAGCCCTTGCAGTGAAGTCTGGAGCTGCGTTGTATCCATGGCAAAAAAATCCCTGTCGAAACGTTTTACCGAAACGTCCATTTTAATGCCCGATACATCCGGCGCATTGTTTTCATTGGAGCAGGAAAAAAGCACAACAGCAAAGAGGAGACAGAACCAACGCATACACGGCTTTGTTTTTGATTTATTACGGAACTTTGGCAATTCCCTTAAATATAGACGATGAAGATTTACTTAGCGCAGCAAAATTATCATATTGGCAATTTTGAATGGAACACACAAAAAATTATTGACGGAATTAACAGGGCCAAAGCCGAAGGCGCCGACCTGGTGCTGTTTTCGGAGTTGTGCATCTGCGGTTACCCGCCCAGGGATTTTTTGGAGTTTAACGACTTCATCAATCAGTGCTACGCAGCCATTGACACGGTAAAAGAACATACGGCCGATATTGGCGTACTCATTGGCGCCCCGGCCCGCAACCCGCAGAAGGAAGGAAAAGAACTCTTCAACGCAGCGTATTTGCTGTACCAGGGTGAGATTAAAGCCGAAATACACAAAACCCTCCTTCCTACCTACGACGTGTTTGATGAGAACCGCTATTTTGAACCGGCCTTTGCCTGGAAGTGCATTGAATTCAAGGGGGCGAAATTAGCCGTTACCATTTGCGAAGACATCTGGAACCTGGGCGACAACCCGCTGTACCGCGTAACGCCAATGGAAGTGCTGGTAAAAGAAGATCCTGATGTAATGCTCAACCTTTCCGCTTCTCCATACAACTATGCACAGGACACGGTGCGAAACAGCATTGTAAAAGCCCATGTGGAAAAATACGGCATACCCATGCTGTATTGCAATACGGTGGGTTCGCAAACGGAAATTGTGTTTGACGGCGGCAGCCTGGTGTACGATGCGCAGGGGACCAGGGTAAAGGAGATGGCCTATTTTGAAGAAGATTATTTTCTGTATGAACTCCCCGCAACTCCCAAGAAGGAAAGTGGCGAGGCACAAGGCCAGCTTAAGGGAGATTCCTCCAACAAGGTAGAAACATCACTTGCAGAAAACAGCACTGCCAATCAAATTTTGCTGGAAGAACTGCCTGGCGAAAAAAAGAATTCTTCGCAAAGTGGGCCGCGAAGCGACACCTCGGCCAATCCCTCCTTGGGGGGCAGGGGGGCCACCTATTACTACTCTGCTGCCGATGTGGGCAAAGGTTCCGACATCATTGCCTACCTCACTGATGAAAAAAACATTCACGAAATCTATTGCGCCTTGCTGCTCGGCATCCGCGACTATTTCCAGAAAATGGGATTCAAAAAAGCCACTCTTGGCGCCAGCGGCGGCATTGACAGCGCCGTAGTGCAGGCACTGGCGGTAGAAGCATTGGGGAAAGAAAATGTGCATGTGCTGCTTATGCCTTCGCAGTTTTCGTCGGGCCACTCGGTAAGCGACGCCGAGCAATTGAGCATCAACCTGGGCAACCGGTACGATGTTGTAGCCATTAAAACCATTTTTGATAGCATGGAGGCAGAGCTGAAACCCATCTTTGGCGATCTGCCATTCAGCGTAGCGGAAGAAAACATGCAAAGCCGCATTCGCGGAAATTTATTGATGGGCCTCGCTAACAAGTTTGGGTACATTCTGCTCAACACCTCCAACAAAAGCGAACTGGCAACCGGCTACGGAACGCTGTATGGCGACATGGCCGGCGGACTGGCCGTGCTGGGCGATTTGTACAAAATGCAGGTGTATGCGCTGGCGAAGTACATTAACAAAACACGGGAAATTATTCCTGATCATATTTTAACCAAAGCGCCTTCGGCAGAACTGCGGCCCGACCAAAAAGACTCCGACAGTCTGCCCGAGTACGATATTCTCGACCGCATTCTTTACCACTATATTGAACTGCGCCAGGGGCCGAAAGAAATTATTGCGGAGGGTTACGACGCCGCACTGGTAACAAGAATACTGCGGCTGGTGAACATGAACGAATACAAGCGGGCACAGTTTTGCCCCATTATACGGGTGAGCAGCAAAGCTTTTGGTGTGGGACGGCGGTTGCCAATTGTAGCGAAATATCTTTCGTAATAAATGAGCAGGAACACGAAGAACATGGCGAACGGCAGTTGCACAACGTTGTGTTCTTCGTGCAAACCTTTGTGGCCGTTGTGACCCCTTGATAGAGCAAAAAAGATTAATGCTTCAAGATAACCACCAGTGTAACATTTCCGAATGGAGCAACAGCCGTGTCTCTCGATAAGCTTAAACTGGTAGCATTCAACGTCACAATTTTTGATTTTCCATTCAGCAAGGAAAACACGTTATTGCTGATGGTAAGGTTGGTTTCATTATCGGCAAAACTCCAGTTGAATGTGGTTGATTGCTGGTCGGTAGAATTGCATTTTGTTGGCCCTTCGTCCGCCGTTGCTGTATTGTCCTTTCGAAACGTGAGCCGGTTATCTGCCTGGCAGGCCTGAATCATTCCCGGCGCAAGGGAAGAAATCGGAAGGTCAATCGTTCCGTCCCGGTTGTTATCAATCCCCGCATTTTCATACACCCAGGCAGAAGCTGTAATGTAATCCGTCTTCACCTGCAGGTTTTCCTCAGGGTCTGATTTTTTCTTACAGCTAAACAACGCACCAAAAAGCACCAGGCAAAACAGAGAAGGCAAGATTTTCATAATTATCGGTTTCGTGTTGACGTAATTTTGAAAAGGGCAAACTATTTGTTAATCGAAGAGCGCAAATTTTTTTATGGCTACATCCGAACAGATCAATCACCTGACGAACTTAATCAAAGACCGGCACAATTTAAAGCAGAAGCTTTTCTCCGAATTATCAAAAATTATTATAGGCCAGGAAAAGATGCTGGAGCATCTCACCATTGCCCTGCTGGCCAACGGGCATATTTTGCTGGAAGGCATTCCGGGCCTGGCAAAAACGCTGGCCATTAAATCGCTGTCGCAGGCCATCCAGGCAAAGTTCAGCCGCATTCAGTTTACGCCGGACCTGCTGCCTGCCGATGTCATTGGTACCATGATTTACAACCAGCAGCGCAACGAGTTTGTAGTGCGCAAAGGGCCCATCTTTACCAACTTTTTGCTGGCCGATGAAATTAACCGTGCCCCGGCCAAAGTGCAAAGCGCCTTGCTGGAAGCCATGCAGG
>DATKHJ010000055.1:0-3845 GCA_035510335.1 Flavisolibacter sp.
CGGTGCCGTTGCGAAGCTGCATTCCGGTTGTTTTCTAAAAGATAAAAAGGATTGTCAGCCAGGGCATGATAAGAACGTTGTTGTGAACCCAAAGACGTTCCTTGCTTGTTATCAAAACTTACCGGTGTAAGTAACGCCTGCTGATAAATGCGGGTTAAGAAACCGTTGCGGTTTTCATTTGAGTATTCGTTGCCGGTTGTTTGAAAAGCAGCAGTAAGCTGTAACCACGACAGCTGGCTTTCCACGGTTGCAGACAATGAACGTGAACTGTTGCGATTGTTTTGTACAAAGAGTTTTTCATTGCTTCTGCCAACGCGAATGGATGCCTGCAACAATTGCTGCCAGCTCTTTAAATACCTGGCCTGCACTGATAGCGTTTGTGACGCTAAAGCACCGGTGCGGAAAATGTTTGTTCTGTAACCATTTGCCGCTCTGCCTGCTCCTGTTCCTTTGGCAACCAATCGACCATGCACATCATACACATACTTGTCGCCATCATATTCAAGTGTATGAATGGCTGGCCCATAACTAAACTGTTCGCCGGTTTCCGGTCCGTTCCAAACAAGGCTTCCGTTTTGTGAACGGCCCTGTACAAAATTGTTTTGCAGTGCGGGCAGCCGGTTGACAGACTTCATTTCAACCCTGGAAGAAAAACTCCCTGCAACCATCAGCACTGTTGCAGGACGAGGCAGCACTGAAAGCTCGCCGTTCCTGATCTTTATTTTTCCAACGGAATACCCATTGTAAGGCAGTCGAACAGTTACTGTTGACCGGCCAATGTGATTGGTTGTATCTGTGAAAAATCCGCCCGATCGCAAGGCGGTATCTTTCCGAATCAGCGAAAGATAATCTGGTGAAAGAACCGGTTGAACATCCTGTGCTTTACCAAGCAGGGGAAGGCAAAAAAAGAGTAGAAGCTTTTTCACGTGCAGCTGGTTTATACTTCCCGGATGCGGAAAGACAAACCATTACACAAAAGCAATAAAACTTTTTTTGAGGCCTTCTTAATCCAGCGTAAACTCGCCTTCTTTATAAATGATTTTCACCTCACCGTTTAATAGTGTTGCTGTTACGGTGCGGTTGCTGGTGCTGATGATGTCGGTGTGTACTTTCGGGCAGCTATTGTATCCCATGGCAGCCCATTGTTCTTCGGGTACAGCGGCCATATCACCGGGATATGTATCCTTGTAGGCATTGCCAAGCGCAATGTGGGTGTTTCCAAAAGCGCCGCCCATGTTTTCATCAAACAAGGTAGTGGCCATAAACTTTGTAATCTTTGAATGACGCCTGTCGGTCAGTGAGAACTCCCCTACTTTGTTTGCATTTTCCTGCGCAATCATTTCCTTCAGTGCATCTTCATTTTCAGTAGCGGAAGAAGAAATAACCACGCCGTTTTCAAATGTTAACGACACACCGGCAATGCGTTTGCCCGAGTAGTAAAGCGGCTGGTTAAAATGAATGGAGCCATTGGTTCCCCGCCAGTCAGGAGAAGTAAAAATCTCAAACGAAGGAATGTTTTTGCCACCACCGCTTAACCACTTGCGGTTTTCGCCAATCTTGATGTGCAGGTCCACATCTTCTCCTTTAATGTGCAAGGTGTCAATTTGCAAAGCATCCAGTTTGTCTTTGATCTCTTCAATCTCGTGCTGCACCGTTTTCCACTTGCTTACCGGGTCGGCTTCCCGCAGGTAGCAGGCTTCAATAATTTGCTCCCAGTAATCGTCCAGCGAAAGACCGGCTTCATCGGCCATCGATTGCGTGCCGTACAGGCAAAGCGACCAGGATAGTTTTCCTTCCTGCTCCTTCTTTTCCCGCATTTTCATGTAGGGTGCACGGGCACTGTTCATTAAGCTGATTTTTGAGGATGGAATGCCTTCCAGGTAATGTACATCGGGTTCGGAGATGATAAAGAGGATATGATCAGTAGCTTCTACAATGCCCTGCCAGTAAGGTTTTGCGAAGAAGCCGATTTGCTCGTCGGTGCCGCTTTGCAGTAAGTGGCGCGGCAGGCTGCTTTCGCGAAGATTGTTGGGTTGATAGTTTGTAATCAGGTTTCCGCCGGCCGCATACACTTCTTTTGCGATAGCGGTAAAAAGGTCTTTTGTACATTCCTGTCCAACCAGGAAAACCGTATCTCCTTTGTTAATACCCTGTCCGTTGTTCAAGGCATAACGAACCATTACCTGCGCATAATTCTTCAGAATCGTTTCATCCAGCTTCACCATAATTCACGTTGTTTAAGTTGCCGAAGTTATAAACAATGACAAAGCAAAGGCCTATCTACCCAGTAAGGCAGCCGCCTCTTTTTTAATGGTACCATCCTGGAAATAAGCGTACAGGTTTTTACCCGGGCAAGTGGTTTGCGCTGAATGGTCGCGGTGCGTTGCCAGTGTTTCCAGTGGCAGTTTGTATTTATTAGCGCAATGCGCAATGAGTTGAATCAAGGCATCGACTTGTTCCTTTGGTACTTGCTGTTGGTCCAGGTTGCCAAGACAAACAATTAACAGGTGTCCTGACGGATCGTATTCAGTATTGGTTTCGCCAACCGTAAAAACATTTCTTCCTTCGTAAATAGTTCCGTTGGGAGCAATGAGGAAATGATAAGGAATATCCGTCCACTTGCGATCGGGTCCCATGCCCCAGGTTTGTATGGCCTTGATCTTGCGGGCAGCATCAGCCGTTGCTTCTAACGTTGTGCCTTCGTGGTGAACTGTAATACGAACCGGCACATGTTGCTTGTACGGTTTTGGTTCTGCGGCGCTCCAGCCCGAGCGGGGAACGATGGTAATCTTTGCGTTATCTGCACTCGCTTTTTTTGAGCTGGTGCAGGCAATAAAAGACAATGCGAAAAGAAGAGTGAACAGTAGATATTTCATAACGGTCGTTAAAGGGGTTGAAGTTAGTTGTTCGGTTGCAGCCGTAGGCTTGTAAAAAGAAAAGCTTGGAAGAATTTGTTTCTTCCAGGCTTTGAAAATGATAACAGAAATACTTTCAGAAATTCAAATTAAACACTACAAGGTTGGTGCCTTTAAAAGATTGATGGCAGCGCCAATCATTCGCTCAATTGCAGGTCCTTCAAAACCGATTGTTTTAAAACGGATGTTTCCCGATTGATCGATAATGTAAACAGCGGGAATAACGTTAAAGCCCAGCTTCTCGCCAATCATTAGGTCGGTGTTGTAATAAACAGGAAAACTATAACGCTTGTTTCCCCACCAGCCCTGCGCATCGGCCAGCGTGTTTTTTGCCCCGCTGTTAATGACAAGAAACTGAACATTTGAATCGGCTTTGAATTGATCATATACTTTTTGCAGGTAGGGCATTTCCTGCATGCAGGGCACACACCAGGTAGCCCAGAAATCAAGCACAAGAATTTTATTGCTGAAGGCCTCTTTCGCCACCGGCTGCCCGTTCAAATCCACTAGGCTGGAAACAAACTCCGGCGATTTAACGTTGATGATTTCTTTTTTCAACCGCTTTGTCATTTCCGTACGCCAATGTTCATCCAGTTCGGCAAGATGTTTTTCGAAACCATCCAGCCCTTTTTGCCATGCCTGGTAAGCGGCTTTCATTTTGCCTGCAGCGGCGGTATTTTCCGGCGTATGCCAGACAATCTTTTGATAGCTTTCAAAAGCGTTTTGATGCGCCCCAGTTTTTGTATAATAATCGCCTGCGTTCAGCAGTGTTTCGCCATCGGATGAAGAAGCAAGTGCCCCTTTCACCAAGCTATCGCTGCGCCCCCCTTGCTGCAGCTTTATCAATGCCATTAAAGAAAGCAGGTTGCCCTTTGCCTTGTTGGTGGTGGCAGCTCTTGTTTCCGCATCTACAAACGAAGGAATGTAGCC
>DATKHJ010000056.1:0-2179 GCA_035510335.1 Flavisolibacter sp.
GGGAGACACAGGTTGAAAGCAGATAAAAAGATAATCAGCGTTACTACTGATCGTAGCATTAAGTAAATCGATAAAGCTAGGTTTGTCCTTAGCCCTTCTCCCCTTCGGGCAGTTCGGGATGAGCCGCCTTTATGGTAAGATAATTGTATTCTTACCCGCAAATGAAAACGATGATGAAAAAGCTCCTTTGCCTGGCGGTGGTAGGTTTTATTCTTTCCTGCGGAAATGATAAATCAAACGAATCAGTTGAATCGGCACCGGTAACGCCAGGTATCGAAAATACCGACGGCAACCTGCCTGATAGCAGCAATTCAATTCCACTGAACCGCACACTGCCGGTTGATTCTTCGCACCTGAACGATTCGCTTCCGCGTTAGGCAAAACGGAAGGTCTTCATGTAGCCGGCGTTGGCTTTGGTTGCTTCCATCGGTGTCGTGCCTTCGTATGCTTCCTGCTCAACAATGTAATGCTGCAGTCCAAGATCGGCGCCTGTTTTCAGTACGGAAGAAAAATTGATAGAGCCGCTGCCAATCACAACCGATACATTTTCTTTTTCCGTTAAAGGCACATTGCGCTTACGGTCTTTGATATGGCACAATCTGAAGCGGTCGGGGTATTTTTTAAACCAGGCTTCCGGGTTTTGCCCAGCCGCTACTACCCAGTAAATATCCATTTCATAATCCACCAGGCTTTTGTCAGTGCCTTGCATCATGATGTCCTGCGGAATCTGTCCGTTCAAAGGGGTAAAGCTGTAATCATGGTTGTGGTAAGCGAAGCGGATGCCGTTCTTTTTACATACTTCACCTCTTTGGTTGAATGTATCAGCCGCACGTTTATAGTCGTCAAGCGTTTTTTGCGGGCCCAGCCAGGGGCAGATGAGATACTTCATGCCAATGGCAGCCGCTTCAGCCGCTTTGCGTTCGAAATCTTTGTTGATATCGCAGTGGCTGGATACAATGTTCATTCCCAACTCGTCCATCAACTTTTTAAAGCCGGTATTGCCCAGTCCCCAGAACATGCCTTGCGGGCCTTCGTAGCTTTCAATTTCCTTGTAGCCAAAGCCGGCCAGCTGCGTTAGAATGCCTCTTGGGTCTTTGGGAAGATCATCGCGAAGCGTGTACAACTGCAGCCCGAAATTGGCAGGAGCGTTCATTTTACTTGCAGAGCTGCAGCCCATCAAACCATTGGCAAAAGGACTAACGGCCAGGCCTGCACCAAGGGCAAGGCCAAGTTTTAAAAAATGTCTACGGTGATAGTTCATTGCTTTTTGTTTGATGTCAGACAATCAGTTTATCGCCTTTTTTATACGGCACGCAGCCGTCGTAGCGGCCGGGTACAGGCATGTGCCGGAGGGCCTTTGTGGCACCTACTTCCGAAGTGAAGAAGCCCAACAGCGTTAGTTGTTTCATCATGGAGAAGTAATGCGGCGCCATGCGCTGCTTTACATAATTGCGGTTGCCTTTTGCAATTTCTTCCTTCTCTTTTTTATTCTCGTTGTCGTTAAAGGTGCGCAGGGTTGTCTTCTGGTATTCCTTTGCTTCTTTGTCAATTTCTACCAGTAGCTCGTGCCGTTGCTGCGGCGTAAGCTGCATAAAGTTGTTGTCGAACTTTTTCTTGCTGGCATCATTTAATTTACCCAGGCCTTCGCGGAATGCTTTCTGATCGGCTTCTTCGTAGCAGTCGTTCACCAGAACGGTCATAAACTGGCCTACATTGGCGTCTTTTGCACCCGGTGTGCTGGTTCGCGGAAGAATGGTTTCGCCTATCTCGTTCAGGTAGGCAATGTCTTCTGTTGTCCAGTCGGTGGTGCTGCCCGATTTTGTTTTACAGCCCGACAAAAATGCGTCTGCACCCACAACAGCACCTCCCAAAAGAACGCTGATGTATTTAACGGCTTCTCGACGATCCATAGTTGTTTGTTTTATTTTAGGAGGAGTGGCCCATCCCGGCCTTCCCAGTGGGAAGGAGAGCTGAACCCAAACCTCGCTTTTATCGAATTACTTAATGATACAATCAGTAGTAAGGGCAACTGCTATACATCCAGCTTATAACCTTCCCTGTACTTGCGTTTTACAAACTGGTTCACGTCATCAAAATTGGTCACTTTCATGGCGTTGTTATCCCATACCAGTTTAATGTTGCGGCCCGGGTAGGTAAAGCCTTTTCCATCGCTCCGCGG
>DATKHJ010000057.1:0-72675 GCA_035510335.1 Flavisolibacter sp.
GGCTTGTCGTCAATTAAAATTTTAGGCTCTTTTCCTCTCACCAACACTTTTCCGTCCGGGTCTTTGGTAACCAGCGGCACTTGTGTAAGCAGGTCGCTGGCGTTGCTGCCCTGGCTAAGGGCCGATTCGCTGGAGTTGAACGTAATGTTCCCGTCCTTTGTTTGAATGAGCGGCTTTTCAGCAAAAATGATGATCTCATCGAGGCCGCCCTGCTGCGGTGGCTGAAGCACAATCTCGTTCAAGTTGAAATCATACCGCTCCGGCCGGAAGTACAAGCTGTCGATGATCTTTGCCTGCAGGCTGACATACGTTACCCGCAACCGGTGGTAACCGTAGGGAATATTGAAAATGGTAAAAGCGCCTGATTTATCGGTGGAAACTGATTTTTTGTTTGTGCTGTCCAGCAGCGGAATCAGTTGCACGGTGGCGTTCTCTAACGCATTTCCCTTCTCGTCAACCGCTGTTCCCGTGAGGGTGCCCTGTTGCGCAGTTAGTTGAAGCAGCAATAACTGAAAGATGACAAGCAGGCCAATCCTCATTGGCCAAAGTTATTTTTTCTGGCCGATCTGCGAGGTGTGAGAATTAGCGAAAGGCGTTAAAGATGGTTAAAGAAAGATCAGGCCACCGCTTCCAGTTGGGTTGTTTGCCTGCGCCTTCTTCTTTTCCTGACCATATTTTTTGTGAAAGGCAGGTAGGCGGTGGCCGGCAACGCCAGGTAAAACCCAACACCCATTTGACTTAACAACGAGGTTCCAGAAAAGCCGGAACCGCCTGAACTCATTAACAGGAGGCAAATAAACGCCAGCAGACATAACAACGGAAACGCAGCAAACGTTTTTCTTACTGGGATGCGCAGCCAGCTGGCAATGCCTATCCCGGCTGCACTAACCGGAATCAGTACCAGCGGCACCAGCAGAATCACAACATCAATCATCGTCAGCTCGTGGCTTTTGGTGACTTCGTCAAACGCAAGTGGGATAAAACCAAAGCCGCTAACGCCACGGTAAGCCGGAAGAAAAAAAGAAAGCAGGATTAGGGTACAAAGGAGAAGTCTCGCCTTTTTGCGGAGAGCATTCATAAACAGTTGATTTTTCAGAAAAATACAACGGCTATCAGAAATCTGCAAACGCTTTGGTAAAAGCAGGCAATTGTTTGCTGCCAACCTGTCACTTCAAGCCTGATTCTTTATCTTTGGCGCTCAACGTTTATGGAAGAATTATTAGTAAGCAAAAAACACGACGAGGCAAGGCAGGGAGAAGCGTATGCTCCTTTTGCCGCAGACCCGAATCAATATAGCCGCCGCTTTTACATTGAGAGTTATGGTTGCCAGATGAATTTCAGCGATAGCGAAATTGTGGCTTCCATCCTCAGCGAGGAAGGTTTTGGCGCTACACGAAATTTTGAAGAAGCCGACCTGATTCTGCTAAATACCTGTTCCATCCGCGAAAAAGCCGAGCAAACAGTGCGCAAGCGGTTAACCGAATTCCGCAAGCTAAAGCAGGCCAAGCCCTCCGTTTTGGTAGGTGTGTTGGGCTGCATGGCCGAACGGTTAAAAGCAAAGTTTTTGGAAGAAGAAAAACTGGTTGACCTGGTGGTTGGCCCCGATGCTTACCGCACCCTGCCCAATCTAATTAGCGAAGCAGAAGGCGGCCAGAAAAGCGTTAACGTGTTGCTCAGTCGCGAAGAAACTTATGCCGATATCTCCCCTGTTCGTTTGAACAGCAACGGCATTACAGCCTTCGTGAGTATTATGCGGGGCTGCAACAACATGTGTTCGTTCTGCGTAGTGCCCTTTACCCGTGGCCGCGAACGCAGCCGTGATGCCGTCAGCATTTTGCGGGAATGCCAGGACTTGTTTGATGCAGGATACAAAGAAGTTACCTTGCTTGGACAAAATGTAGACAGCTATTACTGGGCCCCCTCAATCCCCCAAGGGGGACTTTCCAACACACAGCCCTCGCTAGTTGGAGGGGTTGCTCAAAACACAAGCTCGTTGAATAGCGAGGTGCGAAGCGACGCTTCAGCCAATCCCCCCTTGGGGGGCGGGGGGGCCGTCACCTTTGCCAACCTGCTGGAAATGGTGGCGTTGGTTTCACCAAACCTCCGCGTACGCTTCTCCACTTCTCACCCCAAAGACATTACCGACGATGTACTCCACACCATGGCCAAATACGAGAACATCTGCAAATACATTCACCTGCCTTTGCAAAGTGGTTCTACCCGTGTGTTGCAGATGATGAACCGCAACTACACCCGCGAATGGTACATGGCCAAGGTTGACCGCATTCGTGAGATTATGCCCGACTGCGGCATTTCATCCGACATCATTGCGGGCTTTTGCACCGAAACGGAAGAAGAGCACAAGGACACCGTTAGCCTGATGAACTATGCCAGATATGACATGAGCTATATGTTCTTCTACAGCGAACGTCCGGGAACACTGGCGCAACGCCGTTACAAGGATGATATTCCGGAAGACGTGAAAAAACGCCGCCTGATGGAGATAGTGGAAACGCAAAACAGGCTGTCGCTGGAAAGCAACCAGCGAGACATTGGCAAAACATTTAAAGTGCTGATTGAAAATACATCGAAGAAGAGCGAATCTGATTGGATGGGACGCAACTCGCAGAACAAAGTGATTGTGTTTAAAAAAGAAAATTATGATTTAAAGCCCGGCGATTATGTACATGTGCGGGTAGCCGAGTGTACACAGGCCACGCTGCTGGGCGAAATTGTTTAAGCTACCAGGAATGGATTTACAAAGTATTAAAAACAGGTTTGGCATTATTGGCAACTCGCCTGCCCTCAACTATGCATTGCAGGTGGCGTCGCAGGTTTCCAACACCGACCTCACGGTTTTAATTGTGGGAGAAAGCGGTGTGGGAAAAGAAGCCTTCTCGCATATTATTCATTCGCTTTCTGCACGGAAGCACGCCTCGTTTATTGCGGTAAACTGTGGTGCTATTCCGGAAGGAACGATTGATTCGGAATTGTTTGGTCACGAAAAAGGTTCCTTCACCGGTGCGGTTGACAGCCGCAAAGGTTATTTCGAAACCGTTAACGGCGGAACCATCTTTTTGGATGAAATTGGTGAAATGCCACTTGGCACGCAAGCCCGTTTGTTGCGGGTTTTAGAATCGGGAGAATTTATCCGCGTGGGTTCTTCCAAAGTGCAAAAAACCGACGTTCGGGTAATTGCCGCCACTAACAAAGACCTGTTGACGCTTGTGCAGCAGGGAAAGTTCAGGGAAGATTTGTATTACCGTTTGAATACCGTTCCCATTCGGGTGCCGGCGCTGCGTGACCGCAAAGAAGACATTGTTGTTCTCTTCCGCAAGTTTGCGGTTGATTTTGCGGAGCGTTACAAAACCGCACCGGTTCAGCTGGAAGAAGAAGCCAGGCAACGCCTGGTGGCTTATCCCTGGCCCGGTAATGTTCGCGAATTGAAAAACATGGCCGAGCAGATTTCTGTACTGGCTACCGATAAACAAATTACGGCAAAAGAACTCTCCCGGTTCTTACCCGAAGGAAACACCGGCAACCGCCTGCCCGTGCTGGCACATGCCGCCGGGAATGATGCACATGAATTCAACAATGAAAGGGAGATTTTGTACAAGCTTTTCTTCGATATGAAGCGGGATGTAACAGAACTGAAGCGGCTGTTTTTTGAAGTGATGAAAAACCCTTCCGTCGCGGCACAAAATCCTTCTTTTCTTTCCGACATAAAAGAATTGCAGGCGGTTGAAAATCATCCGTCCGTTCTTGTCAGCAATAACGTTCCTTCTTCCCAGCCCGTGATTATGCACAACGGCGATATTCATGACCACGAGGAAGTGGAGGAAAGCCTCAACATCATGGACAAGGAAAAGGAATTAATTATAAAAGCGTTAAAGAAGCACCGGGGAAAAAGAAAAGATGCAGCTTTGGATCTTGGAATCAGCGAACGTACGTTGTACCGCAAGCTGAAAGAATACGACATCGATCAGTAGCTGTGTTGTTGAAAATTTAAACGCCTGAACATGCAAACGCCATCCAGTTTTCTTTCCAAAAACAAATTTTTGTTGCTAGCCGTATTTGCTGGCGCTATTTTGTTTTTGAATTTCACCTTGTCTTCCTGCGGGGTTTACCGGCTGTCGGAAAGAGGGTCTATTCCCGACTCTGTGAAAACGGTAAAAGTTTTTACGTTTGAAAACCGTGCACCGTATCAAAACCCGCAACTTGTTCCCAGTCTTACGGACCGGCTGCGCCAGAAAATTTCTAACCAAACAAAGCTCACCATCACCAACAGCGACAATGTTGATTGGGAAATTTCGAGTCGCATTGACGACTATTCGGTTGTGACAACCGGTGTTACTTCTACCAATGGCCAGCAGCAATCTTCCATCAACCGGCTGAACGTGCGCATTCACATTACCATCAACAAGCGCATCGATAATAAAACCGAAGAATTTGATGTGAGCCGCAGCTTCGATTTCAGTGCCCGCCAATCGCTTCAGCAGGCCGAATCAACACTGCTGGATGAGATGGTGCGCAACCTAACCGATGAAATTTTCAACAAGCTTTTTTCCGATTGGTAATGTAACTTGCCGCCTATGGGTGATCGATTTCAGGCATTGGCAAAAAGCCTCAACGGAAAAGACCGTTTAGAAGAATGGAGCATCGACGAATTACGGCATCTTGTGAAGCGTCAGCCCTACTTTGCTCCCGCCCAATTTTTATTGCTTCAGAAGTTAAGACAGTCCGGCACACCCGAAGAAGCAGAGGCCCAATACCGCAAGGCTGTTCTGTATTATCACGATCCGCTTCTTTTTGAACAGTTCATTGCCTCCAACCGTTTTTACACCGAAGAATGGCAACACGAAGAGATAAGTGAAATGTCTGTTTTAGAGGAAGAAGCGGTGCCGGAAGTTTATGAAGAAACAGAAGTAGCAGACGTTATTGAAACAGAAAATACCGTTGAAGAAACGGCGATTGAAGAAGCACCGGCGGTGGAAGAAATTACAGCATATACAGCTGTTCCCGATGCGTCTCCTGAAATCGCTACAACGCCTGAAACTCCAGCCATCGTTGAAGCTGAAAAGAACGAAGAAACGTTTACTACCGCTGCTGTATTGCCAATTGCTGACGAGCAGGTAACGGAAGAAAAGCAGGAAGAGGAACAAACCGTTCTGCAACCCATTGCAACAACGGCCGAAGTAGCACCCGCTGCGCCGGCATTGACCTTTGAACCTTTTCACACCGTAGATTATTTTGCTTCGCAGGGAATTAAAATTTCGCAGGAAGAACTGCCCAAAGACAAACTGGGTAAGCAGCTGAAAAGCTTTACAGAGTGGCTCAAAACCATGAAGCGGTTACCGGCAGCGCAAGCGGTGCAAAACATGGAAAGCTCGGCAGAGAAAAAAGTAGAAGCGCTGGCCGATGATTCGGTAACGGAAAGCAACGTGGTAACAGAGGCCATGGCCGAAGTGTGGCTGAAGCAAGGTGCCACTGAAAAAGCTTTGGATATTTACAACAAATTAAGTTTGCTCAATCCCTCCAAAAAAGCTTACTTTGCCGCCAAAGTTGAAAATTTAAAGCAGCCATGACCATCCTTTTTATTATCCTGATTATTATTGCCTGTGTGGTGTTGAGTTTAATTATTCTGGTGCAAAACCCAAAAGGTGGTGGCCTTACCGGAAACATTGCTGGCTTTAGCAGCCAGTTTATGGGTGTAAAACAAACAACTGACGTGCTGGAAAAAGGCACCTGGATTTTTGCCGGTATTATTGCCGTTTTGTGCATCGCTTCTACTCTGTTTATTTCCGGTGCAAGCGGCATCGATCGTACGCAAAACCTGGGTGGCGGTTTTACCAACCAGCAGCAGCAAACGGCGCCTGCGCAAGCGCCTGTTACACCTGCTCCTGCACAGCCTACGCAACCTCGCTAATTCTTCTGAAATGATATTCATAACCCTGTCAATGCTGACAGGGTTTTTTGTTACTTTGAATGCTATGAAAAAAATCATTCGGATTGGACTGGCTGTATTGATTGTGCTGGCGGCTGCCGGCGCCTGGGTTTTCTGGGGTTCGGCAACCGGTTTTTCGGCAAACAAAGCGTACCTGTACATCCGCTCGGATGCTGCTACAAAAGAGGCCGTTCTGGATTCACTGGAGAAGAATAAGATCATTACCAACGAAGCTGCATTCAACTTTTTGGCAGGCCGGATGGATTATTGGGAAAACATAAAGCCTGGTAAATACGAGGTAGAGAAAGGCGCCAGTTTGGTTAGCATCGTCCGGATGCTGCGCAATGGCCGCCAGGTGCCTGTCGACCTGGTAATTACCAAGTTCAGAACCAAAGAAGATTTTGCCCGTTATACCGGTGCCCGGTTTGAGTTTGACTCAACAGACATGCTGGCCTTTCTAAACAACCCCGATACATTGCAACGCTACGATGCGGCTGTAGAAACAGCTTTTTGGCCCATTCTGCCCGACAGCTACCAGTTTTTCTGGAACAGCTCTCCTTCCACGGTGTACCGCAAGCTTTACAATGAATCAAAAAAGTTTTGGAACGAAGAACGCCGCAACAAAGCGCAGGCACTGGGGTTAACACCAGCTGAAGTTTACACGCTGGCTTCCATTATTGAAGAAGAAACCACCAACCACAAAGAAAAAGATACCATTGCCAGTGTTTATCTCAACCGACTGAAAAAGGGAATGCTGCTGCAGGCTGATCCGACGCTCAAATTTGCGGCGCGGAACTTTGCTTTAAAGCGCATTGCCGGCGATATCCTGAACACGGTTTCTCCTTACAATACTTACCGCAATAAAGGCCTGCCGCCCGGTCCTATTTGCACACCATCCAAAAAATCGATTGAAGCAGTGTTGAACCCGGCACAAACGCCTTTCCTTTTTTTTGTGGCCAACAGAAACCTGAATGGTCACCTGTTCAGCGAGTCGTTTGGCGAACATGTGCAGAAAGCCAACCAGTACCGCGAACAGGACAAAGCGCGGCGGGTACGTGACTCACTAAAGCGGCTGGGTTTGTAAGAACGATTTTCTTAAATCCGCTTAAAGATTTGACAAACGGCAAAACGGAATTCCGATAATTTCAGAACTTTAATAAAACAACAAACTATGAAGAAATTACTCTTGCCTTTAAGCCTCCTGGCTTTTGGACTTTTTTCATTTACACCCCTTGCTGAATTGCCCATTGGCGCCGACATGCCCAATGCCGACGTGAAGATGAAAGATGTGAGTGGTAAGGAAGTGAGTCTGAAAGATGCAAAGAAAAAGAACGGATTGCTGGTGATGTTTAGCTGCAACACCTGTCCTTACGTGGTTAAAAACCAGCAACGCACCCGAGACATTAGTGCTTATGCTTTGAGGAATGACATTGGTGTTATTCTGGTGAACTCAAACGCCGCTCAACGCGATGGCGATGATTCGTTTGAAGCGATGAAGCAATATGCAAAAGCGCAAGGCTATAACTGGTATTATGTGGCAGACGAAAAAAATGCACTGGCCGATGCGTTTGGTGCCAATCGCACGCCGGAAAACTTTTTGTTTAACAAAGAAGGAAAACTGGTTTATCACGGCGCCATCGACGACAACCCCGATGAAGCCAATGTAACCCGCAAACACCTGCAGCAAGCCATCGACGAAATGCTTGGCGGAAAAGATGTCACCCAAAAAACATCACGTTCGGTTGGGTGTAATATTAAACGGTTGAAATAGTGGTTTTTAGAAATCTAAGAAGATAAAGGCCCCGCATTGCGGGGCTTTAAAATTTTATTGGGTGGCTCGAATCAGAATAGAATTTATTCTTTTGCAGCCAAATGCATAGCCTTGATTTCAGCCTCTAGTTTTTCCTTGCTGAGTTCCTCCTCAAAGAATTTTTTGTAGCCGGTTTTGGAATGAATAAATAGGCTGGCCGGAATTGCACCCGACCATGAACTGTCAACCACCGGGCAGAATTCATCGGCGTTGGACTCATCTAAAAAAACAACTGGAGACGAGAGCTTCAATTTCTGGGTAAACAAGTTGATTTTTTTTGGATAAGCTTCCTTCAAATCTAGACTCACAAGAACCAATTTCAGCCCCTGTGCTTTGTACTTATCTGCCAAGGCCTGAAAGTGTGGTAATTCGGCAATGCAAGGCTTGCAAAACGTGGCCCAGAAATTAATAATAGTGGGCTCGTTGGCATTTTGAATGGCAGATTTCAGATCGGCCAACTTCCAGACAGGAATGGTTTGGGCATTTGCCTGTGTTATGGTTACAGATGCAATTATAAGAATCAGTATTCTACGTATTGTTTTCATAAAACATGCCCCACTGTTTTGATAGTGCTTGGTGCTCGGTTGTCGTCAATTTTTGTTCTTTGTAATGCCCTGCATTTGATTTTTGCCGAAAAGCCTCATATAAACTCACAGCACAGGCTACACTAATATTCAGCGACTGAATCATCCCTACCTGCGGAATAATGAAATTGCCGTCTGCCTGTAACCTGAATTCATCACTCACGCCGGCGTGTTCGTTCCCAAATACAAGAGCCGTGCTTACCGTTAAATCAAGGTCATATAAACTTACAGCGTCGGAAGCCAAATGGGTCGTTAAAATACGTTGATAATGTTGGCGCAGTGCGGAAATGCAGGCCTGTAAGTCGTCAAATTGATGAATTGTTAACCATTTTGTGGCACTGCTGCTGCTCCTAGTGCCCCATTTTTCGTGTCGTGGAATTTTAGTGTTCACAACATAAATCTCCTGTACGCCAATCGCATCGCAAGAGCGCATGACAGCCGAAATATTGTGAGGATCAAAAACATTCTCCAATACGATCGTCAGGTCATTTTGCCGATGAGCCAAAACGTGCTTAATTCTTCCGGTTCTTTCAGGTGTCATGTGCTATAAATAGAAAAAGGATAAATCAATTTGACTTATCCTTTTTTGTTGGTCGGGTGGACTGGATTCGAACCAGCGACCCCTTGCACCCCATGCAAGTGCGCTACCGGGCTGCGCCACCACCCGAACGGGATGCAAATGTAAGAGGATAAGACAATTTGTTACAATAAAAATTTGGCGTTTAAAAACAAAAATAGCCCTAAAATTAGGGCTATTAAAAATGTACTCTTACTATCAGTTATGCTGTTGCTGGCGACAATGTGGTTACTACATCCTTCTCTTTACCAGGATGAAGGAACTTTACATATTGCGGCAACTTACGCAAAGGTTTGATAAGTGATACTACAAAGGCAAATGGAACTTCGTTTCTTTTCAGTGCCAGGTAATCACGACGGTTAGCCCTGAACCTTTTTTTGAAACTACCGTTACTCATACCCCCTGTTCTCATTTTTACAATCAGTTCCGGCAGATAGTATGAACTAATTCTGTGCTTGTACAAGTAGCGAGTCATCAGCTCAAAATCGGACGCTGAGAAATAATGCGTTTCATATCCACCCAATTGTTCGACAATCTCTTTGCGTACGTAGAAGGTTGGGTGAGCCGGCATCCAACCCAGCTTAAAAGATTTACGATTGTACGGCATACCTCTCCAGAAACGGTGAATTTTAGAAGTCTCTTCCGGATCTACGTATAACAGGTCTCCAAAAAGAGAGTCAACTTTATGCTCTTTAAAACATACCGCAATTTTTGAGATCACATCTTTTGAAGCCAGTATATCGTCACTGTTTAAAATGCCAATGACATCGCCGGTAGCCATCTTCATGCCCTTGTTAATGGCATCGTACATCCCATTGTCTTTTTCAGAGATCCATTTGGTAATGCAGGAAGAATTTTTTTCAATAATGGACAATGTTTCGTCGGTAGAGCCACCATCAACAATAATATATTCGATGTTGGGGTAATCCTGGTTAATAACAGACTGTATGGCGTTTTGCAGGTAGCGTGCAGAGTTGTAGGTAACGGTGATTAGAGAAATTTTCATTTGTTGCAATTAGCAGTTAACAAATTTGTTTCTTAACAATTTTCAGGGTACTGATATAGACAACTTGTGATGTACAAGTAGCGTTCTTAAAACCTGTTAAGATTTTCCACTTTGTGAATCCGGATTTTAGCTATGGAATTTCCTGGTAATTGCTAGTTGCAAATGAACCTATGATAGGATTGAACGTGGTAACATAGGTATTGAATCAAGGGGATTGATTTCGAGTTCAAATATATAAAACTAATTCCTATTTCATAGCATCGCCGACACTATTTTTTGTATTCGGTTAATTTCCTCCAACAAACGGCTGTGCTACAGTATTTATACAAAAAATATACCCCGGCTTTTGCCGGGGTATATTTTTAAAAACTAAAAGTGTTTAAGCTATGCAGTTCTTTCAACAACAATATTCTCCAGAACCAGCATATCCATATTTGTCCGGAGGTAACAAGCAAGTGCTTCCTCAGGGCTGTTAACAATAGGCTCATTCTCATTAAAAGAGGTATTTAATAATATGGGAACGCCTGTTTTTTTGTAAAACGTTTCAATCAATGCATGGTATCTGGGGGAAATTTCTTTGTCAACAGTTTGTAACCTACCCGATCCATCAACGTGTGTTACGGCTGGTATCTGCGCCTGCTTGTCCTTTCGAATGGGGAAAACTTTCTCCATAAATGGAACCTCATCCGTAACTTCAAAAAAGTCAGCAACATGTTCTTTTAAAATCGAAGGGGCAAAAGGACGAAAACTTTCCCGGCGCTTTATTTTACTGTTTAAAATTTCTTTCGCATCAGCTCTACGCGGATCGGCAATAATGGATCTTCCTCCCAAAGCACGAGGACCAAATTCGGCGCGGCCATTAAACCAGCCAACAACTCCACCATCTTCCAGGCAAGAGGTAATCTTCTGAAACAATTGCTCATCGCTGTGTTCTGTGTAAGCAATTTGTTTGTTATTTAAAATTTTCTTGATTTCCTCGTTACTGAAATTGCTTCCAGTATAAGCAGAACGAATTGACGCCTGGCGTGGTAAGTTTTGCAATTGGTGCTGAACATAAAGTGCTGCTCCCATTGAGATGCCTGCATCGTGTCCTGCTGAAGGAATATAAACGTTTTTAAAGGTCGTGTTCCTTGTGATTTTTCCATTTGCCACAGAGTTCTGCGCCACACCACCCGCAATACAAACGTTTTGCAAGCCAGTGCGTTTTTGTAAGTGGTTTAAAATGTGAAAAATCACCTTTTCGGTAAATCGCTGAACCGAGGCAGCCATGTCTTTGTGGTACTGTTCAAGCGGCTCATCTTTTTTACGGGCCGGTCCAAACTTTTCAACCATCAAATCGCTGAACAAAGGCGCCACTACGGGAATATTATCGTCGCCATAAGAAATAATGCCTTCAGTGGCAGAGCGGAAATACTTTAGATTGAGTCTGAATAAGCCATCATCCGTAAGGTGAATAACATCTTCCAGTTTGTCAAGGTATTTTGCTTCGCCGTAAGGCGCCATTCCCATCACCTTGTACTCATCTCCATAGTGCGGAAAGCCCAGCAACTGCGTGAACGCAGAATAAAAGATTCCAATGGAATGGGGAAAGTCCACTGAGTCGATAATTTCAATTTTGCTCCCTTTTCCGATGCCAATCATGGTTGTGGTAAAGTCACCGGAACCGTCAATTGACAGGCAGGCTGCTTCATCAAATGGTGAAGCAAAAAACGCAGAAGCAATATGGCTTCGGTGGTGTTCTACATTCACCACTTTTCCTTTGAATGTTTGCACAGGAAGACCGGAAATAACCGCCAGTTCTTCGTCAATGCTTGCGGCCTTTTTGCTATTTGCCATCCGGTCCTTAATCACTTTCATGCTACCCTTTGGGTTGCTGGCAACAAAAAGAATCTTTTTTAAAAACTTTGCTTTTGGATCGCGGCCGATGGCAAAATAATCCACCTGCTCAAAGGTTACACCCGCTTCTTTTAAACAAAATTCAATGGCAAGTTTAGGAAAGCCTGCCCAGTGTTTTACACGGCGAAACCGCTCTTCCTCAATTGCGGCAATCATTATTCCATTCACAAAAATCGCGGCCGACGAGTCGGCATGATAGGCATTTATTCCAAGTATAATCATGATAAAGCTTGTAGGTTTTGGTTAGCATTTTGGTTTGAAACGACAACAGCGTTTTTTTTTCCGGTGCGGTCGTAAAAATAGATCATTCCGAAGATGCACGCATAAGCAACAATGTTGAACCACGTATGATGGTCCCAGCCCAGCGGGAATTTCCAGTTGTTTCTATCGGCTAGCAGCAGAAGTGACAAACGCAGGACATTGATTATCCATAATGCAGACAGGCCGCAAAGAACCCACGCTGTTTTCTTGCCCCACGAACCTTTATTGGCGATAACAAAGGCAGCCCAAAAGCTCATTACGCCATAGCCAATGCAGGAGTACACCATTCTCACTCCCTCCCCTGTCGTCATTCGCAGCGTGAATTTGTCGGAGAAAAAAGTAGGATAACCCAGCATTGATAAGAACGCTTTGGCTCCAATTAATAATGATGAACGCAAAGGGTCAATAAAGTTGAGATAATTGGCCACAAAAGCATTGTAACTGTTTTCTGGTGTGGACAAGCCGATAATACCCAGGGTTCCGAAGTAGAACAGGCAGAAGGCTCCCCCAAATTTCAGAAGATAGACGAGGACGGCGTTTTTTGAACTAGCTTGTTTTATAGGTTACGTTTGTAGGTTAATAACACGTTTGTACTTACACCTGGAACATTTCTTTATACTGCATTTTTATCTGACCAATGTCTATAGAACGCTCTGCATAAATCCTTGCTCCGGCTGACCACTCAGCCAACTCATTTTCTTTAGCCCGTGCAAAAAAACAAATTGCTTCTGAAAGTTCATAATTGTTTTCAAGAGAAACATTAAATCCGGCTTTTGCTTCTTTTAAGCCGTTCCAGGGTGTATTATGGCTGGTAATAACCGGCTTTCCGGCTGTTAAAGCCTCATAAATAGCATGGCCAAAGTTTTCGCTCTTGCTTGGAAGAACAAACACATCCATGTTTTGCAAGGCGTTAGGGATTTCAGCTGATGGCACATCTCCTTTATAAACGACCGAAATATGCTGCGGAAGCTTTTTTATTTTCTCTGTGCACTGTCGCCAATAGCCCGCATCTTTCACCGCCCCGTAAATCGTGTACACAACCTTTTCAGAACAGGTTGCCAAGGCTTCAATTACATTCAGGTAATTCTTCATTGGGCTGATTAGGCCAACTGAAACAAGCTGCATGGCAGAGTCTTTCCTCGACGCTTTATGCGGCAGTTGTAGAACTCTGGGAAGATTTGGAACCACATGAACAGTGGTCTCTTTCCCAAAAGCCTGCTGAATAAATTGTTTTTCCTCTTGGTTGGTGGCGTGAAAATAATGCTGCTTTGAAAGCCCAAGCAGTTTCCAAATACCGAGGTAAACTTGCTTTTTTATTTTTTTCTGTGACAATGCGCCGGAGTGGAGCATGCCCCTGGCGGAAATGACTTTTTTCTCTGCTTTCCCAAACAATAGCGGCAAGAAATTATAATACAGGGAGTAGATGCCATTGATAAAAAAGATCTGTGGCTGCCAAGCCTGTACTTCCCGCAAGATGGCAAACATTTTCCGGTTGTTTGAATTGTACCAAACTTCCGTGTGGTTATTAAACTGTACCCACTGGTCGGTTACCACGTTTTCCAGCGGCAGGCCATCCAAGTCTTTATTCGAACAGATGACCCGGTATTTTACCCCTTCAATGGGCTGGTTTACCAGATTTACAATGGATTGAATGGGTCCGCCTGCTTTGTAAGCCGGCGCAAACCAGTCGATAAAAATGACAACTTTCACCAATGGATCAATTTGATGCAGCCACCAGTTGCGGCATCGCGGCAGCTTCCTGAATGGATCTGTGCTCGGTTAATACTGCTGCTTTGTGTTGCATATAACGCCGTGTAAAGTACATAAGCGCACTGAACACAACCAGCCCTTTTACAAGGTGTCCCATCCAGGTTTGGGTTTCGCAGTCAGCTCGAACCGCGTAATTTAAAATAGGAAATGCCAACAGGGCAAAAAATGGCGAAATGCTCGTCCATTTTTCAATTAGTTTAAAAGACCAGGCAACCAGCAGCCCAAACAGGAAGGCAAAAATGAGTGTGCCATAATAACCATAGGAAATATAGCCGTCAGCAAAAAGACCCAAGGCCATTGAAGTGCCTTTTAAAACTCGTATTCCTGAAAATTCGTTGAAGATTTTTGTATCCCCCGCCTCCAGTTTATTTGGCGCCAGGGCTCTGGGTAGAAAAGCAGCTTCCGCGTATTTCTTTACCAGGTTCATGTCCTGGAAGTTTTGCCGTCTGTCCGTGGTTTGCATTGCACTGGAAAAGATCCATCCCTGGTTTGCACGGGTTAGCGACAGGGCTACGTTTGTCATATTAAAAAGGCCCCCTTCTCCAGCGGAATTTTTGTCAACAACGGATGTCAATGAACCTAGCCCCCCTTCTTTCCCAGCCCGCAGTTGTTCCCGATAAGCTCCTTTGACTGACTGCAAAAGAAAAAGCGCTACAATAGCAATAGAACCTAAAACAAACTTGGTAGAAGCGGATGGTTTTTTAATGTAGGTCCAAACCATACTGAAGAAAAGAATCCAGATTACCATGTCATGAAACATGCCCACGGCCAGTGCTGCGGTTACTTCCAGGAATATCAAAGCATAGAGATACCACTTGTATTTTTTCCGGTCAATGATAAAAAGCGCAAAGGCTGCCACATACTTAATACCACCAAGCAGATAGGCCACAAAGCCCAGGTCACCAGGTAAGAAACTTCGCATCAGGCCAATACAAAATCCTGCAATCAGCCATTTTTTCATTAAATCTTCGTTCAGCAGAACCTGTAGCTTATCGGTATAGAAATTATAGTTAAAGATTTTTGTTCGTAAACTAAACAGACCCACATGCAAACACAACATCGCCGGAATGGCAATTGAAAAATACATTTCCGGGTTCAGCCTCATCTTGTAAACGGCAATGTTTTGCGTCACTTCGTAAGTTAAGGCTGGCGAGAAAAGGTAATTTAGGCCATACATCATTAAAATATACTCGCGGAAAGCAATTCTATCGTTCAGCTGGGACAGAAAATGAACCAAATAGGCTACCCAAATGGTAATTGCCAGGTTGCTCCAGAGGGAGAACCCGGTAAGTGTATATAGAAGAAAAAAGGTTAGCAGGGGTAAAATCAGCCGCATAAAAAATAAAAGTAACAAAAAAAGTCAAAGCCCACAGGCCTTTTCGACGGCTTGTGCCAATGCGGTGAAGCTAAAATTCTGGATGTGTTGAATCGAAGCCTGCCTTGCAGCGTCCCAATTTTCCGGTCGGTTTTTAAGTTCAACAAGGTAATTGCCTACACGGGTTGTATCATGTAGATCGAAAACAAGGCCGTTGTTTTTGACCAGATCAATTGCTCCGCCGGTTTTTGTTGAAAGTATTACAGGCAACCCGGTTGCCATTGCTTCGTTGGCGGCCAGCCCCCAGGTTTCTCCGGGACCTTTGCTGGGTAAAAGTAAAACGTGCCCAAGGCTGTAAACAACCGGCATCAGGCTTTGATTCTGAAAGGGAAGAAATTTAACCCGCGAGTCCGCCGCGGCTTCGGCTTTTAGTTTTTCTTCCAGTTCCCCGTTGCCCACGAAAAGAAAGACAAAGGCGGGGTCTGGAATTTGTTTCGCTAGTTTGAGCAGAAAAAAAGGATTCTTCTTTTCTTCAAGCTTACCGGCAAAGAGAACAACGAAGTTTGTTTTTTGGATGCCAAGTTCATTTCTGAAGGTCTCCAGCGCAGTTTCCTGTTCAGCAGACAAAGAGGCAAAACGATTATTGTCGATGGCATGGTACGCCGGCACCAGCTTTTTTTCACTGACGCCGTGTGCCTTGAAATAAGCTTTGTTGTTGGTTCCTACATAAAGTGCTTTGTCGATATAACGGTACACCCAGGTAAGAAAAATTCGCCGGATGAGGGTTTTGATGCCTTTTGTTTCATCAAGCAAAGTGGAATCGCCGCGGAATAACACCGGGATTTTTCCTTTAAAATAACGCATGCATGCCAGGTGGCTTTTGTACGACCAGCCAATTACCAGCACGGCATCGGGCTGCCATTTTTCAATCTGCTGTATCAGGGTCGGGTTATCGACTCCTTTAAAATGATGTGAACCCGGGTCTTTGGAAATATTCGGAACAAATTCGTAGTCGTATCCATTCAACAACGGGATATCCCATTCCACTACCCTTTTAAACGTTGGATCGTATTTGGGCCCCTGCTCTGTTTGCGACCAGGTATAAAAAACACGCATCTGAACATTGCCTCGCTGCTGAAGGAGCGAAAACCAGGGTGCGTTGTATTGTATGGGATGGGTGGAAACAATGGCTAGCTTTTTCACTGCGTAAGTTTATAAATACCAAATTCTTTTCGTACGGCTGGTGTGATTAATTTACCGCGGATGATTTTTTTTGCCAGGTTGCGCAGGCTAAGCTTTTTCAAGTCTGTTTTGGAGGCCATCTCATTGGTGCTGTGAAAAACATAAACCAGTCCGTAAAATGGCAGGGGCTTTATGGTTTCACTGTGCGAATATTGAATTCGGGTGCGTACATACGAATGTGCTGCAAAAAAGCTGTAGTTCTCGTAAGTATTGATGGAGAAATCTGTTTCTGGAATAACATCTCCCCGGATAATGTTTACTGATCCACACATAAAGTTCATCTGATCCGGAACTTTGATCAACAGAGAACCGTTTTCTGCATACAAATAACCCTGGTTCACATAAAAGCCAACGTTTGTGGATGGGTCCTGTTGATTGATATAGCAGGTGATTTTATTGGAAAGCAAATCGTCAGCATCCAGCATCATAATGTACTGGCATCCCTCCTTCTTTGCCTGTGCTGTCCCGTAAAGTGATTTTCTGCCCTGGTCGTAGAAAAAAGGAAGATGTTCCCAGTGCTTTTTCTCTTTTCCAAAAGAGTTGTATTTTTCTGCATCTTCAATTTTGTCTGCCGTGGCAAAGGGAAACGGGAACTGAACCCAGACTATTTTTTCGTGTTGACGCGGACTTTTGGGTAAGTCCGTATAGGTAACATAACACTTAAAGTTTTTATCTGTTTGATTGAGTACAGATTTGAGGGTACGATCCAGCAAGGCACAATCCAACTCCCAGTTTTTTGATTTTTCCTTGCTTTTAAAAGGGATTACAAAACCAACCATTTTAAGTAGCCAAAGTTTTACAGTAAATATGATATTCTCCGTTCAGTTCATACTTGCGGTTGCGAAGTGAACGGTCTATTAATGCCTTGCAGCCTGGAATCATGTGTTCATGAATTTCGATCGCAATACAACCAGCCTTGTCTACCCATGTCAGGTTATCGCTGTTAAAACAGGTGTATTCCGATCCTTCGATATCCATTTTTAATAGATCCACTTTGCTCAGCTTGAATTTTTCAAGAATCTCGTTGATGCCAATTGCTTCAATGTGCCCAATAACATTTTTACCGGGGTTGCTCTCCGATACCTGGAAAGAGGCATGGCCTTCGCCGGAGTCAATTAAATAAAGGTCACAGGCCTTATTCCAGATACCTTTTTTAATCAGGTTGATGTTGCTGTAGACACTTGTATTTTTTTGCAGCATTGCAAAATTGGATGTTTCGGGCTCAATGCTGATAATTTGCGCTTGCGGATATTTGAATTTGAAATAAAGAGTAGCTAAACCAATGTTGGCGCCGCAGTCAATGATAATTTTTGGGGCAGAAGGCAACGTAAAATTCAGTTCCTCGTAAATGAAAATTTGTGAAAAGATAGCCGTGTCGTAAAACTTGTTACGGAGAAAAAGTTTTCCGCCGTTTTTAACCCGGACGGGAATCAATTTACCTTTTGGCGTCAGCATTTTCCGTAAAGCAAACAATAGGGTTCCGCCAAAGCCGAGCTTTTCGCTGTACAGCAGAAAGGCTTTCAGTTTTTTATTTTGGAGGAAGCGTTGTTTTTGAAGCATATAGTTTTGATTGTAGGTGCAATGTTAGTTACGATTAAGTAGCGCCGGATTGCGATAACTCCTTCCGGAAAACAACACAAAGTCCTCTCACCTGCCCTCAAAAAAACCGGGCTTATTTCACTTTCTGTTTGTAGCAAATCCCAATTTGTTCCTAGACTTCACCACCAGGTTAAAAAAATTAGTTTGCTTCTCTGTCATCGATTTAGCGGTATATTCTTCAAATGCCCGGTGGTTAAGATTGGCATTCTGTACGTTTTGATCCAGAACAGATTCCAGGTAACGGTAACATTCATTCACCAGGTGCACCTGGTTGCTTTCTGGCTCAGCATCTTTAAAAGAAACAACCTTGCTGTTCGATGTTGAACGGATGATTTCACAAACACTGCTCTTTTCATGAAATACAGCGAGCATTGGTTTGTCAAGATAGATATAGGGATAGATTTTTGAAGCCGTGTAAGTTGAATCCGTAGAACCTGGCACACAAAGTATATCTGCTTTCGACAATAAAAAAAGTGTTTCAAAATACGGTAACCGGTCACTGATTTCTGTTACCTGGTCTGCTATGCCACACCTCTCGGCAATGGGCGCAAAGGTTTTTTGTCCTTCACCTGCTTTCGCATAACTGGTGCCAATAAACCATAGCCGTAATCTTTTAAAGAGATCTGGACGGTCTTTTAACCCGGACTTTATTGCCCTGAAGATTATACTGGCTGCAAACTCCATGTCTTGCCCGCCCCGGCCGATGTAAACCATGTTTATTTCATCGTTTGAAAAAGGCACATCCGAACGATGAACATTTTTTTGGGCTATTGGAAAATCCTGGATGGCACAGCCAAACGGAATGACACGAAAATGATTTTCTGAAAGGTTAGGATAACGGTCCAGGTAAAGGTCGCGGTAACCGGCCGATACGCTGATAATGCCATCTGCATACGGGATTGTTCTTTCCTCCAGGTGTTTATCCAGGCGGTGATACATCCATGCTTTCGCTGTTTTTTTCGCCAACGCATGATTGAAGTAATAAGTGTTATACCAGGGATCCTGGATGTCGAGTATAAACGGAACGCCAAACTTTTTCTTCCAGCGTGGGCCGAGGGCCATTACATGAAAGGCAGTTGTAGAGAAATAAACTAAATCAAACTTTTCTTTCTGTAAAAGTTCATCACCCTTCTTCCTGATTTGGAAAAAAGCACGGATGGAAAGGCTGCCAATGCCTAATTTACGGGTAAAGGAAGTCTTGAGCGCAGGTACTTTGCAAATCCTGATATCTTGCGGAAAGGTTTGCAAGAGCAGGTTGTCAACGCTATAGGCGTCAACGTATTTTTCATCAACGGTCAATACAGTTGGCTCCCAGCCATTTTCACGCAAATAAGGCAGGCTCTGACGCACCCGCTGCATGTCTGCGGTATTAAAGGGTGGAAAATAGGGTGAGATAATGAGAACCTTTTTCAAGCAACGATTTTAAAAAGCGAAAGTTACTGTTCTTGCGCTACAATTAAATTGACAGGCGCCTTGGTGTTTAAAATTCTTTCTATCCCGGCAATTAATTTGGCAGACTCTCTTTCCCAATTAAAACTTTCTTGGGCTACATTTTTTGCCTTTTCTTTTGCCAGCCAAAGCTTTTCTCTATTCTCCAGAAACCACGACATTGCTCTTGCCAGGTCGTTTGCGTCGTTCTGGAGACAAAGCGAAACGGCCTCCGGGAACTCCTGAAAAATGTCTTTCTGACCATAGGTATCTGTGCCTACAATAGCTAGCCCCGACATTAGGTAAGAAAATATTTTGTTTGTTACACAGATATTCCGGTTAACGGAGATGTCTGATTCTAGCGCTAAACCAATGTCATAATGTGCCGCATCTGCAATAATCTTTTCCGCCAGGATTGGTGGATGAAAAAAGAACTTTTCAGTTAGTCCAGCTTGGCCGATTAATGCTTTCAATGTGCTCTCGTAAGATGCGCTATGAAAACTGCCACGTAAATGCACCTCAAACGGATGTTGGATTTGCGCCGCAGCTTCAACTAATGTTTCAAGACTGCGATTTGGGCCAATTACTTGAGAATACCAATAAAACCTAACAACGCCACTTTTCTTAGGTGATGAAACCGCCTCCCTGGGAAAGACATTTAAAATGGTTTGTGGCAACGGCAGCTTGTACTTACGGGCATAGGCCTCCCCTATTCCTTTGGACGCAGCAGTGATGTATGTGCAATGCGGAAGGTATTTGGTCTCCACATAACTTATTAATGCTTCATCCTTCGATGGCTCCTTACCTTCATTCATCTCGCTATGAAAGTCCTCCGCATCGAAGCAAAATTTGGCTTTGTTCAATTTTGCTGCTGCGTATGCAAGCGGCAAAGCTTCGGCATGGTGAGCTATGTAAATGTCAGCGTTTTCATTTACCGCCAACTTCTTTAAGCTATCATATCCTTTCAACAGTGTTCGTTCGGCTATGCCCATGCCGAACGTAAAGCGGCTGAGCATAGCATACATCTTTTGTGTTACCGAAAACAGCAGCCAGCGTTTTTTTTCTGCTGCAATCTCCTTCCGGTAGTTGACCGTTTTCAGTTGCCAACTGCGTGTTTGCATCAACAGTGCATCAAACTGCGCTTGCTGCTGGTGGTTGTTCACAGTAACAACTGTAACCTGATATCCCCGGTTATGAAAAGCGTCCGCTTCTTTCAAAACCCTTGGGTTGTAGCTGATATGATGTGTTGTAACAATGCAGATCTTTTTCACAGAGTCGTTCTTAGGTGATTGCCGGAAGTCGACACAATAATTTAAACAGCTACAGGTTCTTCTAAAAATGCGCTGATTGTATCAATGTGTTTTTTGTAAGTATTCTCCAGCGAAAACGCTATACGCTGTTTTTGCTTTTCCGGCTGGTTGTATTCTTCAATGTTTGTAATGACATGTTGAAACAGGGCTGGCAAATTTTCATTGGTGTATTCGCGAGGCATTTCCAGCAGACCATCTGTGTTTTCATACGTAATAATGCGGTTGGATATGCAGACCTTACCGGTACTTAAATATTCAATTATCTTATGGCAGTTAGACGATTTATTGTAATCTGTCAGGTAATTATAGCAGGTCAGGAATGCATCCATCTCCTGCATGTCAAGCGCCAGTTTGGACTGTGGATGAATACCATGGAGAAACACATTTTTACTTTGTTTCAAAAAGGCAAGAAAGCTTTTTAATCCTTCGCTCAACGTTGAGCCAAGCGTGTTGTCCTTTTCTTCATACGGACCATAGATATGAAACTCAATCGATGGGTTTTGCGTCACGATCAGTTTAATCGTCTCATAGTCCATACGGTTGCCTTGCAAAAGATTACCAACGTAGGCGACTTTTACCGGCTGGTGGGTTTCTGATTTCAATCCGGTTTTAAGCCGTTCTTTTGCCAGTGAGCTGAAACGCTTGTTTAATCCATGATTGAGCAAAAGTTTTGGTTTATCGCTGAAGTCAAAATAATCCATAATCAGCGAAGAAATAGTAGCAATACCGTCCGATTCTCTGGCAAGAGTTTTTAAAGTTGCATTGTCATGTTGGTCAACAATGAATAACAGTTTCTTTTTTGCATTAAACGGACGAAACCCTGCAAAAATATTCGGCTCAAAGCACCATAGTTCGTCAAATTTCGCAAGTTTATTCAGCTTCCTCACCAGCGAATTGTTGATGATAAAATCATAAACAGGTCTTGCTTTAAATCGTAAAACGTGAACCGGCACCGAAAGGTCGTAGTCAACTAGAAACAGGTTTGGCTGCTCTTCTTTCACTCTTACGTTCAGCTTCGTTGAAAATTTTTTATAGGTAGGTGGGTTAAGAAAATAAACTTTGTTTCCTGCCTCCGCCAGTTCGATGGCGTAGTTATGTTTGGAAAGAAACATTTTTCCCCATGGCTGGGGCGAAATAAGCAAATACGTTTTCATAATTCAGCCAAGATCTGTTTAATAGAATACCTCTTCATAATAACGCACAAACGACTTACCCCATTCAATGGATAACTCATCAAAACAAATATCCGTGTATTCCTGCAGTATTGCCAAAACCGGCAGGTTGATGCCAATACCAAGAGCCGCAACGCTGGTGCCCTGTATGCGTGGGTTGATTTCAAGTATGCGGTAGTCTCCATCGCTGTTGGCTTTCACCTGTAATCCTATTGGGCCGGACAAATGGAGAGAACTGATGATGTTTTCGCAATACGCAATGATGGCATCGTGTTTAATAAATGTTCCCTGCACAGAAATTCCACCATTCATTTTTGATCGTATCCGTGGGACGACAATTTTGGGCTTGCCGTTATGAACAATTGTATCAATTGTAAACTCATCACCTGGCAGGTATTCCGACACAAGCAATTCAGGAAAATCGCGGTTCTGCAGAATGTCTTTTATACGATCAAGCGTTGAAAACAGGTTGGTTGGCTTGTGATGAAACAACAAGTCAAATTCGTCTATGTCCTCCTGCAAAACCCGTACACCGCGACTTCCGTTGGACACAGTTGGTTTGATGCACACAGGCTTTTTGGGGTAGCCTAACCTGCGAACAGCGTTTTCAAGTTCTTCCAAAGTAGTTGCAATCTCAAATGCCGGAACAGCAATCTGGTGCCGATAAAGATGTTGATATAATTTTCCCTTGTCGTTTGCTATTGACAAACTGTTGTAATCTGACACAATTACCTTAATGTTCTGCGATAAGAATTCTTCTTTGTGTTCTGCAAACTTAAAAAGTTCGCGGGTCACCAATGGGAAGATGACCTCTATGTTGTTTTCCTTACAGAATTTTAAAACAAAAGGAATGAATTCTTTGCTGCCAGCCTGCGGCAGCTCAACAAATTTATCACTCAGAAACCGGCCGCTTGCCAATGCATTACAGTCGCCGGTAAAGAGATTGAATGGACCCTGCTTTAACGCTTTGATGATTCCGGGCCCACCCGGTGCGCCTGCACCCGTCATCAGCAAATTTATCTTTTGCCGGCTGTTGAAATTTATATAATCCATCTTACTACTTCAAAAGCCTCCGCATATTTATGCCCCGATTGAACGCCTCTTACTTTTGCCAATGAAGTAATAAAATCGCTATTGGCATACGGACGATGAGCCTGCGACTTATACTCAGCCAGGGCTTTGCATTTTGATTCCATGTGCTCATCTTCAAGCTTGATAAAGCACGAGGTATTAAAGTTGAAATTATTCCAAGGAAGTTCGTAACACAAAACACTGGAAAACTTAAATGCCCGTATACCTTCGTTCGTAATGGTAAAATGATCCTGGTGAATATCATGGATAGAAGGCATGAAGACCACATCCGGCGAAATCTGTTTCTTGATTTTCAGGATATCGTCCAGGATTTCCTGTCGCCGGTAATTAAACGTTCGCACATCATAATCAAGCAAAATGAGGTTCTCCCGTTTAATTCCCAAAACGCTGGTTGCTGCTTTTACTTCTTCCAATAATACATCCGCATCAAATGGTGGCGGCACCGACGTTTGGCACGCCGAAAACGCCACATAATAAACATCGTGTCGGTCTATCCACTTGCAAATAGTGCCGCCGCAACCAAATTCACCATCATCGGTGTGCGGCGCTAAAACTAAAATCCGTTTTCTGCTTCCCATAGAATATTGTATTAGGATAGTTGGTTATGCCTGGTAAAATGCACGGATTGTGTCAGCGATGTAGGCAATTTGCGCTTCTTCCAGTTCTGGATACATTGGCAACGAAAGAATCTGGTTTTGCAAGGCAGTTGCTACTGGAAAATCAGATGGCGTTGTGCCGAGGTATGCATATGCCTGAAGGTTTGGTAATGGTGTTGGATAATGAATAGCAGTTTCAATTCCTTTTTCCTTCAAATAAGCCATTAGTTCATTACGGCGCTGTGCTTTAATAACATAAAGGTGATACGTATGCTTGCTGTTTGGACGAACCTTCGGGATTTCAATTCCGGAGATTCCTTCAAGGTGTTTATCGTAAACGGCGGCGTTCTTAATGCGTTGCTCTGTCCACTGTAAGATATAAGGCAGCTTCGCAGTCAGAATCGCAGCCTGCAGTCCATCCATGCGGCTGTTGATGCCTTCCATTTCATGCTGGTGCTTGATTAAGGCGCCATGGTTTGCATACATACGAAAACGTGCAGCCATTTCATCATCATTAGTGATGATACAACCGGCGTCGCCATAAGCGCCAAGGTTTTTCCCTGGATAAAAGCTGAAGCTTCCGGCAATACCAACTGTACCCGCCCTGCGGCCGTTAAATTCGGAAAAATGTGACTGTGCACAGTCTTCAATCAGGTGAATTTTGTGCTTTTTGCAGATGCTTTCAATCTTGTCAAGGTCGCAAGCCTGCCCTTGTAAATGAACAAGGATGATCGCTTTTGTCTTGGGCGTAATAACTTTTTCGATAGCATCATCATCAATGCTGAAGTAATCGGCATTGACATCAACAAAGACAGGGGTTGCACCTGTTTGGCCAATTGTCTCCGCGCTTGAAATCCAGCTGTTGGCCACGGTAATTACCTCGTCACCTTTGCCGATGCCGAGCATTTTCATTATGATATATAGCGAATCTGTTCCGTTAGCGCAACTGATTACATGCTTGACGCCGTATAATTCAGCAAACTTCTTTTCAAACTCCTTTACATAATGTCCGCCAATGAAAGCGGTTTGTTCAATAACATTGTTAATTGCTGAATCAATGTTCTCCTTGATAGAGTGGTACTGCGATTTTAGATCAACAAAGGGAATATTCATGACTATATGTTTCTTAATTTTTTCGCGGGATTACCTACATAAATCCCAGGTTCTGTAATATTTTTTGTTACAACTGCGCCAGCTGCAATTACCACATTGTCGCAAATGTTAACTGGTAAAATTGTTGCGTTTGAACCGATGGAAACCTGGTTCCCGATATGCGTTTCTTTCCAGAGATCTTTGTTGCCCCTAGCCGGTCCACCGGTAGAAAAAAGATCGTTGATGAACATGACACCATGGCCAATAAAACAATCGTTACCGATAGTTACCAGTTCACAGATAAAGCTGTGCGACTGCACCTTGGTACGATCACCGATGGTCACATCTTTCTGGATTTCTGTAAATGGACCAATGAAACAATCATTGCCAATATTACAACCATAGAGGTTTGCGGGCATCACTACTTTTACATTGCTGCCAAAGACGACGTCTTCTTTTATCTGGCTCTCAAAAACAGTTGGTTTATGCATTCAATAAAGATTATACGGATTAGCTGAACTGCAGCTTTCTTTTAATTCTATTTTTTACGTTACGGTATGACCTTGCCATGAAAAGATTGGCATTGAATAAATCTTTGCCCACTTTCGATCTCCGCTGCCAGGTGTTGTACAATTTCTGCGCATCATCAAAAAGCAACCTCTCCCAATCTCCCAATATCTTTTCCTGCGAATAATCTTTTACCCGCCTGTGGCCGTTTTCCACCATTTTTCGCACCAAGTCCGGACTTCCTTTCAGCCTTGTCAGGCCTGCCAGTAATTCGTCGGCACTGGCTACCTCAATAAAATCGAGGGATGATTCTTCCATTGCTTTAAACGCACTTTCATTAGTTGCCAGAACCGGAACGCCGGCAGCCCAGCCATTGATCAGTTTTGAATTTGGCTTGTGGTATTGCGGATTGCCGGTAAAGTCGCGGATGGCTATGACTGCATCAATTTTTGAGTAGTCATTAAAGTCGCGATCGATGATTTCTAACGTTAGTCCCTCCTTTGCCAGCGCATTGCGAAATTCATCGGTTTGCAGGCTTCTTTCCAATTGATCTCGATGACCGAAAAATCCAATGCGCTCAAATTTGTCAGCCCTTGTTTTGTCACGCGGAATAATTCCCGGCTGCGGCCAAATATTAATGAAACGCCATAGCGGATAACCAAAAGGCTTTAGGTAGTCCCTGTGTTGCCAGGGATTTTGGGATACATGTATGTGTGCAAAAAAACGTGGCGGTGTATCTGCCAGCGTAGAGATGAGAACAACATTTTTGGGCGGCTTTTGTAATAGTGGGTACATACAGGCCGACACCACAACAATACCGTCTTGCGGCATCTCATCAACCAGTTCTACTTTGTGCCCTGCATTTTTGAGATGAAAATAGGTAGCCCACTCCCAGATTAATGCAGGAATGTGCAGGGTAAATTCGGCCACATGGTCAAGTCCTTGGACTTGCTTGTAATACTCCGGGTGTAATAAAAAACGAACAGGCGCCATAAAACAGGTTTCGTATTAATTGGTTATGGAGTAAGTTGCTTCTGGAAACTTTCATTTATCAGAAAGAATTCCCATGACAAAAACAGATCTCCAAAAAACGACTGGCGACTAGTCACTCTTTTGACTATCGATTCTCGGTAATAACGTTGTGCGTTCTGGTACAGCATTTTATTCACTATAGCGGGACCTGCCGCCGGCCCGCCAAGATAGGATATCAATGTTTGGAATCAAATATTTCAGGCCTTAAGTTGTATGGATTTATAAAAAAAATGGACGATGTATTGGCCAATCCATCTAAGCGTCAAAAATTGTTTTACAGCACCTTCAACTTATTGCAGAGAGGCAGCCGCCGTTTGCATTCCGGCATTTTTCTGTTGGATAAGCTGCCTTATGTTGTCGATTATTCAAAAAGCTGTCGCCCCTAACGTAGCAGGATAACTGGATTTCGCTTCTTATTTGTTATACTGCCTGCGTAGCAGCGTGTACTTCAAAACTTTGGCCTTAACAATGGCAAGCCTTGTGTAATACTTCCATCGCTGCTTCCATTTTCCGTTTGGCACTTTGGCGTAATAGAAATCTTCATAAAAGCGAAGAATATCGTAGCGTGGAAAGCGCCTGAAATCAACTGGTTTAACACCTGCCCAGTGAAGAATGTAAGGGATGCCTTTTTTGCGACGAATGCCTTCGAGGTCGATCGCGTTGGCTTCCGGAAGCCCAGGCCATATCCAAAAATCAGCGTAGCGGATGTTTGCCTTGCCTTTTTGCGCTGCTTTCACTAATACATAGTTTAGCACGCCCTGGTCTGCATGTTTAAAAATTTCTGGATGTCTGCTTCTGAATTTCGGTTCGAATTCCACTACCGAAGCACAATCTTCTTTGTTAACAATGCCGCTCGTTAATATGATCTGGCCGGTGTTAAAGCCATAGCCAGGATATTGATACGAAGGATCGAACGTTTCGATCTTTTTCATATCAATATAATGACCATTAATTGTGCCGTTGAATTTGTCCTTTTCCTGCATGCCCGTCACCACAAAATCTTCAGGGTACTTTGCTAATTCGTCGAGTACAGGTCCAAGAAAAACAACATCGGAGTCTAAAAAAAGATATCGTTCTTTCTGCTTGGCAAGTAACAACGCAAATTTTCCCCAGCCCCATCCAAACTGCCTCCTATCAGTCGGAAAATCTTTTACGCCGAACGCTTTTTCCATTTCCTCGGTTGAAAAGTCGCCCTGCGAATAATCTTTAATTAAAAAGATTTCCACGTTCGGGTACCAATATCTGATACTGGCCACGCAAGGCTTTAAAAGATTCATGTCTTTTTTAAAGCAGGCAATGGCAATTTTGTCAATTTTCATGCGGTCTCGTTAGGTGGAAAGGGGCAATGATTTATTTAGCTGCAGCGTAGATTTTGTCTATAATCTCTACGGTCTTCAAGCCTTCAAAAGCATTGGTAGAAATGCTGGCGTTGTTTGTAAGTACGGCAATCAGGTTTTCGTAAACTTTATCATGATTGCTCATTGACCCCTGGTAAGTACCGTAGTTGTTGGCTTTTGCACCTTCCGGAAGATTTTCAATCCGGTAGCCCTCAATGTTTTGGTACTCCAGCTCATTCAGGTATTGCCCCCCAATCTTCACCGTTCCTTTCTCACCAAAAATTGTTAGCGAACCTTCCATGTTTTTCTGGTAGCTGTTTACTGTATAGTTAATGGTTCCAATTACGCCGTTGTAAAATTCAACAATGGCAACGCCGGTATCTTCAAAGTCAATGATGTCTTTGTGCGCATAGTTACCCATGTACGATTGCACCCGCTTAATATCACCAACCATCCAGTAAAGCAAATCAATAAAATGGCTGAACTGTGTATAGAGCGTACCCCCATCCAGATCCTGCGTTCCTTTCCAGGAGTTTGCATAATAATCAGGGTTACGGTTCCAGAAACAGCTAAGCTGAATACTGTATAGTTTTCCCAGGCGTCCTTCATCTATGGCTTGCTTAACGGCAACAATCGGCGGGTTAAACCGGTTTTGCTTTATGGCAAAGAGACGTTTGTTCGACTGCTCAGCAGCTTTAATCATCTCTCCACAATCGTTCACACTGATAGCCATTGGCTTTTCACATAAAACATGGTAGCCGGCTTTCAGTGCTTCAATGGCGTGCTGGGCATGTAAGCCGTTAGGAGAACAGATAGAGATTACGTCAACGTTTCCATTGCTTGCCTGTAAAAGGTCGTGAAGGGAGTAAAATGCTTTTGCGCCATATTGAGAAGCCAGCTTGTCGGCTTTATCACAATCAACATCACAAACGGCAACAAGTTCTGCCTGTTTGTTAATGTGTTCTGCATGACGTTGTGCAATGCGGCCGCAGCCAATCAATCCAAATCTTAGTTTCATAATTAAGAGAACAGAAGTTTTAGTTTCAAAAAGCGTTTCTCGATCAACTGAAACGAGAGGTACGAAATTGAAATCGTGGCCAAAAATAGAAAAAGGAAATCAATCACATAACGATTACTGATAAATGGTTGCTCCAGGCCTATTAAAAAGTTGCGTACCGGGTTTAGATCGGCGTATTTGTAATAGATTTTTTCAATAAACGGGTGGAGCAGGTAAATGCCGTAAGATATCTTGCCTAGCAAGGCGATAAACGGATTTTGAAGAAAAGTCTTTATAATGCCTTTGTAGCCGATCATAACTGAATAACCAATCAGGAGAAATCCCAAAGCTGAACCAAAAAAGCGAAAGCCGCTGTAAATGGCAAGATCGTTTTGGCTGTAGCATAAGCCCAGCAAAGCAATAGCGGCCATTGCTACACCGCTTATTACCATCCATTTTTTTTGAAAGAAGGCCTGGAGTTTTTCAGCAGAGTAGGTTTTCAGGTAGGCCAACAAAACACCAGCAAAGAGGCTATCGAGGCAGAGCGGCATTAACGTATATGATGCAGTATTATTGAAAACACTTGTCCCGATAAACCGTCCTGCTACAGCAACGGCAATGCCGGCTAACAAAACAGTAAAAATGTTTTTTCGAGGAACAAAAAAGATAAAGAACGGAAAAAACAGGTAAAACTGCTCTTCTACGCAAAGCGACCAAAGATGCCAGAATTCTTCTGACACCCTTTCCAGGTCAATAGCCTGTAAAATATTGTTTGTGTAGGTAATGTTCCAGAGAAAAATGCCACCGGTTGTTACCAAAGCAGAATAAAGAAAAATTGTCAGGTAATAAAGCGGAAAAATGCGCAGGGTTCGACGCATTACAAAATTGCCAATTGAACGGAACCTGTTTTCCGTTTTGCCTTTCTCAATGAGTAATATTTCACCAATCAGAAAGCCACTTAAAACAAAAAACAGGTCCACTCCTAGCCAGCCAAAGCGGTACTGCTCAAAAAAATGCTGCGGACCCCAGTGGTGGATAAGCACAAAAAAAACAAAGACAAAACGCCATCCATTCAGTTGTGGATAGAACGGTGCTTTATTATGCTTTTGTGCTGCGGGAATCCTGGCAGAAGCCTTCTCCAAATTGAAGTCAACAGTTGTGTTCATGAAAAAATCAGTGTCTCAATGTTTACTGCGCAAATACCCGGAATGAGCCCTGTAACAATGGAAAAGCGAAACGATAGGTCCTATCGTTTCGCTTTTCCATTCAGCTATCATCTCTTATTGAACGATCTGCTTGAAGGATGTTTTTTTAGCAGTTTGCAAATCGGTTACATGAATTATGTAAAATCCCGGGATCAGACGTTCTGTAACAACAATATCTTTTCGGTCCACATTCATTAATACCTGTTTGTAAACTTCCACTCCTGCGGCGTTAATCACCTCTATTTTGTAATTCGTTTTCTTTCGCTTACTTACAGATATAGTGAACTGGCCTTTGGACGGGTTCGGGAATACTTTGACAACGCCATTTTCGATAGCCGGGTTTTTCACCAGCGAATCAACCGGCAACACACTACAACCATTGATTGGCTGAACGGATACATCCCCGATCGTAGAGTTTCCGCAGCGGTCAATAGCCCTTACTTTAATGTTTGTATAATGTTGTCCTGTGCCAATTGCAAAATGCGGACTGTCCTGTGGCGCTGTGATGAGCGATGGCCATGACGGTGTGTTTTCTATAATCTGGAATGTGTAAGGAGTTAATCCGCCTACAATTGGGAATTGGAAGTTGAAAGGATTACCGCCACATTGTATGGCTGTATCCAATAGGTGGTTTGGATAGATATAATCTTTAATTTCTACTGTGTCATACAACGTCCACTGCGAACAGCTGGTAAAGGTATATTTCACGATGTACGTACCGGTCTCCAGGTTGGCAAACAAAAATGTGTCCTTTGACTGGTAGTTGTAGTCGATCGTTACATCTGCTCCATTCTTCTTGATTATTTGTGGTCGTGGTTGAACACTTGAGCCCGTGGTGGCAAGAACGCTCAAATCTCCACTTCCACTGTTACCGCTAACACCCGGACATTTGTTGTAAACCGAAAGTTGTTTTGAAAGGGTTGTTACTTGCGGCGATATAAACGTTGTATCAGAATTTCCGCAGCCATCGGTAGCAATCACTTTTAATGGCCCTGTTGATGCCGTATCAAGGGAAACCCCGATATAGTTATCAAACACGTTGGATACGAAAGTATTATTCAGCAAGCCATTTGGGTTGTAAACATTAATGGTAAATGGCTTTTTGGACTCCGGGCTAAAGTTGGCCTGTAGCGTAGTCTGGTTTGACGAACATCCTGGAAACGCTGACATAAATGGCGAGAACGGGTAAACAACTGTTGAATCAATTTTGAATGTACTGTCTTCACAAGGGTCATAAATCCAGGCGTAGTATGAACCGTACGGAAGGTTTTCCCAAACTGCTCCTGACGGCCAGGGAACACCTGTGCGTGGGTTAATGGAAACCGTATCCTGGCCTTTGCAAGAGATGAGCTGGTTGGTAACAGCATTGTACAAACAAACAGTGTCTTCCATCCCGTCCACGTGCATGGTAAACGTTGTGCAGTCCCAGTTATACGGGTTTAATTCGCTGCCGCCGGCGCTTCTCATATCAGGGTGATACATACTGTCGCGATAACACTTGTCAGAAACAATCACATAATATTCACCCCATGGAATATCAAAAAAGTTTGTAAGATGGCCACCTGTATAGGCGCCGGGACCTGTTTTGCATTCGATCAGTTTATTAGTTCCCTTTTCGTAGAGGCAAACCTCCGGGTCGTCAAAACCGTAGTAAACAGGAAACAGGTCGAATTTATCACACTGAAGGCGGTACTGTAACGCATCAATATACGGAAGCCAGTTATGCGGCGCATGCCATGATTTAGCCTGCACATTTCCGCAGTCATCCTTCACCAGAATGGTGAGTGTTTTGTATAGTTTAATGTCAATTTGAGGCGTAGAACTCCAGGTCGTATCCCCATTCTTTACCACGCCGTAGGTAAATTGGCCCGATATAGGACTGGTTGTAAATGTAACGGTACCATCACTGCAGTTCCCATTGTTTAGTACATTGTACGAAAAGGAAAAACTCCACTGCACAAGTGTAACTTGTCTTGTTCTCACGGTTCCGCAGGCATCTCGCAATTCAACTGTGTAGAGACCGGGAGTTAAACCGGAGAACGTGCCTGAATTATTCGTGATGTTTGCTTCCACAAGCCTGTAAGTGTAGGGGGCAACACCGCCGTCAACGTTAGACGCCTGGATACTGCCTGTACCTGGTTGGCAGCCTGGATCTGTTTTTTGTAATTGGAAAGAGGGTTCTACATAGTTTTCAACGCATCCCTGTGCAAAGGATGCCTGGTGGAGGATTATGCCCACCAGCATGACAAATAGGTATTTCATAGTTTAGAGACAATTGGATTGGTATTTCTATTGGATTTATAGGCTCTTCATCGTTGAAGAAAAAGAATCATTTCTGTATTTGCAAGGTAGAGGGAAATGAAATCAATACCCCCATTCCCTTCTTTTGGTAAACAAACATACTTCCAGCCGCCACAGCAGAAGCTCCTGCTGCTACGGCCTGTTTTAAATCGTCCGGGCTCCCGGCTCCCCCGCAGGCAATAACGGGTACTTTCACGCTGTGCGATACTTCAGAAATTACGTCAACCGCATAACCCGACCAGGTGCCGTCTTTATCGATGCTGTTAATTATAATTTCACCTACGCCTGCTTCCTCTAATTTCTTTGCCCATTGCAAAGGTGTAAACGAGCTTTTTTTAGTACCGGAAAAAGAGTAAGCCTTTGTGCCACCCAGCAAACTTTTTTTCACATCAATGCACCCTACAACAGCCTGTGCTCCGTAAATCGCACCTATTTTTTCAATCAGAGAAAGATCTTCGAACAAAACTGAATTCAACACAACTTTTTCAAACCCGCTATCAAAAACCTTTTTTGCATCATCCAGCGTACGAATGCCGCCGCCATAGGCCATCGGCATGAACGCTTCTCCGGCGATTTCGCCGATTTTAGCAAAATCCGGGCCTCTTTTTTCAACGGAGGCTGTATAGTCTAACAAAAGCAGTTCATCCGCCTCTTTTTCATTGAAGATTTTGACGGAATTGATTGGATCGCCGATGTAACGGGCATTTTTGAAGTTGACTGTTTTATAAAGCCCACCCTTGTTTAGCAACAAAACCGGAATAATACGAACCCTGCCCATTACAATTGATTAAAGTTTTCCAGGACCTTCATTCCAAACTTATGGCTCTTTTCCGGGTGAAACTGTGTACCATAAATATTCCCCTTCTGAAAAGCGCAAACAAAATCGTAACTGTAATTACAGGTTGCACTTATCTCGCCTGGTTCATCAAATTGAAAATGGTAGGTATGTACAAAGTAAAACCGTGGATCGGAAGGTAAATTTGACCAGAGCGGGTTAGCGTTTGTGGTTGTAATTTCCGACCAGCCCATGTGCGGCACCTTCATCAGGTTATCTTTCGATTGGTCAAAACGTACGGTCTTCGCATCTACCCAACCCAAGCCTTCTACATCACCTTCTTCGCTGTGTTTTGTCATTAACTGGGCTCCTAAGCAAATGCCAAGAATCGGCTTTTTCTGCACCAATACCAATTCATCAAGCAATGGCTTCAGCCCGCTGCTGTGCAAGTTTTCCATCCCTTTCTTAAAATGACCTACGCCTGGCAGCAATAACTTCGAAGCCGAGCGAATCGTTTCCGGATCGCTGGTTATAGTCGCATCAATCCCCAGCCTTCGGCACATGTTCTTGATGGAAGTCAGGTTTCCCAACCCGTAGTTGATGATGGCTAACATACCTTCTCCGTTTTTTTTGCAGCACAATAATACATCACAGTGTCCTTAATCGCCTGGTCAAATTCGGTGAATGTAATATTCATGTCTTTTAAACGGGAAGAAGCGTTGTAAAACGTTTTACCTTCTCCCTCCCGGTAGGGCAACTTGCCCCACTGCCACAGCGATGGCTCAAAAGTAGGGATGTATTTTGCTAATGTTATTGCGACTTTTTGTAATGTAAGTGAATTGCCTAAACCGGCATTAATGGTATTTACCCGTAAGTGTTTGTGCCGTATCAAATGGCTGATCATTTGCGAAAGATCTTTTACATAAAAGTAGTCCCTCTCCTGTTGGCCACCACTGAGTGCTACTGGCTTTTTGTCTCTTTGCGCACAGATCAGGTACGGAATCAGTTTTTCTTCTTTGTCGTAAGGTCCAAACAGGTTAAACGAGCGAATGATTGTAAAATCATTCAATTTATTATTGTTTAGCAGGTATTGGCTTGTAAGGTATTTGCTGATGCCGTAATAAGTTCTGGGAATGCAGGGAGAAGTTTCGGTAAGCCCGCCAATGGACTGATCGTATTCAAAAGCGGAGCCAATGTGAACGAGGTAAACATGTGGCAGCTGTTCAGCCAAGAAATCGAACAATTCTATTGTAGAAATATAATTTGTGTCGATTGTATTTTTTACATCATTCGCTGTGCGAATGGCGCCGCTCACAATGCAATTGACAATACAATCCGGTGCAAATTCTATAATACTCTGCCATGTGGACTTATCCGTTAAGTCAAAATGAATCCGGCTTTCGTCGGTCAGTAAAATTTCTTTCCTGCGGGTAGAACCCTTGCATTGAAAATCCCTGCTCAGGTCTTCTAAAAGATTTTTTCCCACAAAGCCATCCGAGCCTAATACAAGAACTCTCAAAGCACTTCAATTTCAGCTTGTGAATATTGTTCGATGTCAGCTTTCAGCAATTCGTACGCTGAAGACGACGCCGAATTCCGATACCAATCAACTGTTGTTGCAATTGCGGTTGCAGCATCCATCCGTGGCCTCCATCCCAGTTCATGAATTGTTTTGTTGATGTCAAGCTTTAGCAGTCCAGCCTCGTGTGGAGCATGTTCTGTGTGTACCACCTCCATTGTTCCGGTGCCCCAGGTTTCAATGGCAATTTTCACGAGTTCTTCCACGGTTATATCATCTTCCAGGTAAGGACCAAAGTTCCAGGCGTCGGCATATTTAATCGGGTCTTCCTGCATTTTTAGTCCGAGCAGCAGGTAGCCTGCAAGTGGTTCAAGCACGTGCTGCCATGGCCGTATAGATTTCGGATTTCTTACCGGCACAGAAATTCCATTTTTCAACGCTGTTACAATATCCGGGATAATGCGGTCTTTCGACCAATCGCCGCCACCAATTACGTTGCCGGCACGAGCACTGGCAATTGATTTTTGGTGAGATGCGTATTGCTTAAGATTGAAAAATGAGTTGCGGTAGCTGCTGATGATCAATTCTGCACAGGCCTTGCTAGCGCTGTACGGATCGTAACCGCCCAAATGGTCGGTTTCGCGGTAAGGATAATGCCACTCCCGGTTTTCATAAACCTTGTCAGTTGTAATGCAAACAACGACGCAAGGTGCTTTTAATTTCCGTACGGCATTTAATACGTTAGCTGTACCAATTGCATTTACCTCAAATGTTTCTACCGGTACTTCATACGATAAACGCACCAACGGCTGCGCAGCAAAATGAAAGATAAAATGCGGTTCGAAAGCGACTATTTCTTTTTCCAGTTTCTCTTTGTCAAGTATGTCGGCAATAACCGACTCACCAAGCTCTTGCCCATTGATTTGATGAAACAGCGAGGGCTCGTTGGCGGGTGCCAACGAATAACCTTTCACTTCTGCCCCAATACTGTGAAGCCAGGCTAGTAACCAGGAACCCTTAAAGCCGGTATGGCCGGTTAAGAAAACACGTTTGTTTTTGTATGCAGAAAAATTCATGACCAAAGTTTCCATTTAGCTGTTCCGTTATTCCATTCCGATTCGAGTTCGTGCTTGTCGCGAAGCGTATCCATCGGTTTCCAGTATCCGTCGTGTTTGAAGGCATTCATTTGGTTGTCGCGGGCCAAACTCTCCATCGGCTCTCTTTCCCATATTGTCGTATCATCGTTGATGTATTTAAACACTTCCGGCTCACAAACAAAAAAACCACCATTTATCCACGAGCCATCGCCTTTGGGTTTTTCTGCAAACGACTTCACATCGTTTTCCTGGTTTAAATTCAGTGCGCCAAAGCGTCCGGAAGGTTGAACCGCCGTGACGGTGCAATGTTGCCCGCGGCTTTTATGATGTTTAAGTAGCGCATTTACATCCACATCGCCCAGTCCATCACCGTAGGTGAGCATGAATGTTTCGTTCACATGCTTTTCAATTCTTTTAATTCTACCCCCCGTCATAGTATGATAACCGGTATCAACCAAGGTTATCTTCCAGGGTTCTGCGGCTGAATTGTGCACCTTTACGGAGTTGTCGGACAAATCGATGGTTACATCAGACTGGTGCAGGAAGTAATTGTGAAAATATTCTTTGATAACATACCCTTTGTATCCAAGGCAAATAACGAAATCATTAAAGCCTTGCGCAGAGTAAATTTTCATGATGTGCCACAGAATGGGCATTCCGCCAATTTCCACCATCGGCTTTGGCTTAAGTGTGGTTTCCTCGCTCAGTCTGGTGCCAAGTCCACCGGCTAAAATAACAACCTTCATTCGGTTTATCGTTTTGGTAAGTTTAGTTTGTTCGTTAGGGTTTTCAGTCGATCAAGGTCAACATCAATATCCTGGTTCCGCAAGATAACATCCTTTTCTTTTGTTGGCATTTCACCTTTGCCAAACAAATATGCGTAAGCTAGTTGATTCGCATTTGCCAGCACCCAGAAATACGTGGTGAAATCGGCACTGCTTGGCGGAAATATGTCAACGACTTTGCAACCGGCTGAGCAAAACAAGAGATTAGTAAAGCCGCCACCGTGCGGGCCAATAATGCATTCAGCATCATAAAACAGTCTTGCTTTTTCTGGTGTAGCATAATCTTCTGCAAACACTTTTCGAAAGCCGTATTCTTTTTCAAGAAAAGCAAATACTTCTTCTTCATTCAGCAGTTGGCGTCCCTTTGCTTTTGCTCTTGAAATAAAAAGCCGTCCGTGCTTTTGCGAAGGCAGCGTATCATCGATGTAAATGTCGCGGATTGCCTTACAAACCCAGTCATTAACAGTGCCGTGCAAATTGGGGTAAGACGGTATGTAAAGTGCCTCAGCCCGGAGATGAAATTCTGGATCATCAATTGTGTTGATGATTTTAGTTTTGTCAATACCCAGTCGGTCAAGTGTTTCGGTTTGCCAATCCAGTTTGCCATAGCTCATGACGATTTTATCCATCTGCTCTAACAGTCCCTGGTTCTTTAATAAAACCAACCGGGGCATAATGTCGCATAACCAATGTGCATATACATCGCCTCCCGGCGATGCAATAACGGCAACCTTTCCGGCTATTTCTACTGGTTTTTTAAGCTTTAACCGTCGCCAGATAGAATGCTTGCGGATGTCAAATTTTGCCGGACCGAACTCCTGCGACAAATCAGAAATAAACACGTCATCGGCTGTAATAATTGCTCCGTTTCTCCCCCACACCCTTCCGTTTTGTAGCTTTAGGATAAATTGCTCCGGAATGGTCCTGTGGTAAAAGTTCTCATATTTAAAGAAGATTTCTTTGTCAATGGTAATTGGCGGCCTTTCTACCAAGTTCTCCGCTTTGCGAATAGTGATGTATTCACTTTGGGAGGTTTTGGGATTCAGTTGCGAAGCTGTCAAAGTTCGCCGTGGCGAACCAATAACAGCCGAACTAACCGGAACTGCGTTTACCGCCTTCAGTGCAATTGACTTGATGGTTTGCAGAGTTGAACTCATAGCGGTAAAGGCAATTAGCTGCCCATGATCTTTTTATAAATGTATTTTGCCGGCTTTAAAACTTTGTAGCGTTCATCAAGCGGACGCTCAATATCAAAATCGTAATGACTGCGGCGGGGCGTATTCATAATGGTTTCCCAATCACTCTCTGATAATCCGAGTTTTTTCAGGAAAAACTCTTTTTCCTGCTTAAATACAGATGGCTCATACAGCGGCTGGCTTAACTCTTCCAGTGCTTCTGCTTTCGTAAGCTGCCCGGAGAAGATAAGAGTAGAGAGATGCGCCTTTCGTTTATCTATTTTAAACTTTTCAGGAAGAATATAAGCCTGGTAGAATTTGGTAAACAACGACTCGTAGTGTTTGCCACCGTAGTCACGCCAACCCAGCTCGCTGGCGATAACTTTTTTCGCTTCTTTTTTGTTGTAATCAACATAGTTAAGCATGTTAATTGACTGGATTTTGGCCATGTTCACCCGCTTCTTTAGCATGGTGTCGTTGAGCGGAAATGTTTTGATCTTTTTTGTGCCGTATTTCTTGTGAATGTCCAGCAGGTTGATGTGGTCACTTTTGTGAAAGATCCAGCTTTTAGGCATCACAAACTCAGAATAAACATTCGAGCCCGAGAGGGAATATTTAATGTTGTGCTTGAGTGCCAGCTTTAACAGTGTAGCGCCAATGGCGTGGTCTGTTGGCACTTCAATGTCCACAACCGATGCTTTGATGTATGCCAGATGAATGTCCCTGAATTCTTCCCAATCAACCACCAACGTGTAAAGATCAAAGCCGCACTTATTCACCATGCTCTCGATGTTCTTTACGGCCAACTCGGAATTCCATCCATTGTCGAAATGAACTGCCAGTGGCCGTAACCCGTATTGCTTGCAGAGGTACGCTACATACGAACTGTCAACGCCGCCACTCAGGCCCATGATGCAATCATAAGGTTTGCCTTTGCCATCTGCCTTGATCTGGTCAATCAGTTGTTCCAGCTCACGTTTCCCCTGCTCCCCTTTCTTAACATGCTCGGCTTCACCTTTCAGGTAGTCGTAATAATAATTACAAACGCCTTTTTCATCAAACGTAATATCCGGGTCAGAGATGGTGTCCATGACGGACAGACTGCACTGCTGGTAATTTTTTTCTGTATTCATTTAGACAGCTTCCTTATAAATTTTGTTCAGATTTTTTAAAAACCGCTCTTTTCCAAAGTGCTCAATCGTAAAGCTGCGGATATATTCTGCATTGAAATTCTTTTTCGCCTTTGTCATTTTTAGCATCGCATCAGCTAGTTGCTGTTCGTTGCCAACCTCAACCAGATAGCCAATTTTATCATCAACAATTTTCTGGCTGATGCCACAACGCGTCGCAATCACTGGTTTGCCAAACAATGTTGCTTCTACAATAACAAGTCCAAAGGTTTCATATTTGCTTGAAAGTACAAAGCAATCGCATGCTTCTAATTGCTCAACCACTTCATCCCTGTTCAAACGGCCAAGGAAATGAACATGGTTCTGCAGTTGTTTTTGTTCTGCCAACTGCCTTAGCTCTTTGTCTAACGGACCATCGCCTCCAATAAACAAATCGACATTGGGGTTTTGCTCAACCACTTTTGCAAACGCAGTGATTAAGGTGTGCTGGTCCTTAACGGGCTTAAACACGGCGATGTGCAGGAACCGAAACCTTAAATTATTCTCTCGTGATTGAACAAACGCAGTGCGTTCAAGGTACTGGTCCAATACATTCGGCAAGTAGTGAAACCGGTTTAGTGAGAACAACTCGTTTAATAGTTGCGCAAAAGGCTCGCTGACTGCATAAAGACCCTTTGCACTAGCGTAAGCCTTCCTGACACGCTTTAAAATATTTGCATCGGTAGTGCCTTGCGCAAAACTGCTACTGTGTTCTGTTAGAATATAGGTAATCCCATATTTCGCATGAATTCGTTCGGCCAGCATACCTGCATAAATTGCTTCGTGTGCATGTATAATATCCGGCTGACCTTCTTTTTTCAGATATTCTTCAAAACAAAGTAGTCCCGCTTTAATCCAGCTTACGTGGTTTTTGTTGTTTACCGGTTTTCGGTGGTATAATGCATCAATGCGACAAACCTTGATGCCATCGACGGTTTCATGTGTGATGAATTTTCTCGGGCTAAAAAACTTTTTAAGCCCCAGCCGAAACAACGCTAAAACAGAAAGCTCATCTGTTGCATTGTTCACTTTCTTTCCCAGCAATTTGAAAGCAATCCCTTTCATAATCATGGGTGCCGAAAAGGAAAGCCGTACCGACAAAGCGCCAACCCGGTAACCTGCACTTTGCAATATCGCTGCTTGATGGTATTGAAAAATTCCTTCTAGTTTGTCGTGATCTGGAACAAAGCCCTCAGAAGGAATGATAAGAATGTGCATGAAATCTATAAAGATTTTTGAGCAAGGGACTTTAGGTACCAGTAAACATATTTAACGTTATGCTTGATTGCCGGTGTTCCCTGCCAGGCAAAAGCTGATTGCAGTAAATGTTTTCTGCCTGTTTGTTTATTGCCTTTCTTAAAGTTTTCTTTTGCAATCATGATGTTCAGCATATAAAGACTTTCATCAAGGTGCTGCTGAACACGTTTGTCTTTAATAAGTGATTTGATGGCTTCTATGCTGGCAATATCATACACCGCTCTTTCCAACGGCCCTTTGGTTGTGTATTCGCCATTTTCCTGTACGCGGCGCAGCGCCATTTTTTCAGGATAGAAATAACCATATCCTTCTTTCAGCGTGTAAGCCCACAGTACGGTGTCCCAAATAAAGGGGTGCTTTTCTGCATAAATTAATGGAGCAAGAGCGGAGGTTCGGATAACGGTAGTTAGTGTAGTGCAAATCGATTGAGCTAGGTTTTCCACGATGTCAAACTTTTTCCCATACCAATCCTTCTTCCATTCCGACTCGATAAAAACACCGGTTTCGCTGATGTAGTCGTAGTCTGAGCAAACCATGTTGCAATCCGGGTTTGCTTCCATGTAATCAATCTGCTTCTGTAATTTGAACGGATCTGTCCACAAATCGTCACCATCACAAAAAGCAATGTATTTCCCCTGGCAGGCCTGCATGCATTTAATCCAGTTCTTCGAAAGCCCCAGCCGTTTTTCCGCTGTTAGTACCTTAATCTTTTCCGGATATTCCTGCTGAAATTTTCGCACAACTTCCAATGTATTATCTGTGCTGCAATCGTCACTCAGCACAATTTCAAATGGAAAGGTGGTTTGTTGTGCCAGCCAGCTTTTGATTCCATCAGCAATCAGACCCTCTAAATCTTTCGTCATTGTACAAATGCTCACTAAGGGTTTCGTATTCATACTCATATTGCTCAATATAGTTTTGTAGTCAGGTGAATTATTCGTTTACAAGGGGCGCTAATTCCGGTAAATAGCTATTGGCCTTTTGGCATTTCTACCAAAGTTTGTCATACTTCTTTTGCCCGCCGGCAAAAAGATTTTTTAGTTCGTATACGGTTTTCAAAACTTTCTTTTTCCGTTCATTTCGGGCTACTCTCTTTAAAATTATTTTTTTCTCCTCCTCTGTTAAAGGGCAATGCTGACTGGCAAACGCTTCAAGCATAACCATGTGGCGCAATTTGCGATAGTTTTTATTGGCAAAAGTGGTGAAGCGTTCCTGGTCTCCGTGATTACGGTCCCAGTAAAGTCCACCTGGAATTTTAACCATCGAATAGTGCGCCGCCAATTTAAACCACAATTCATTATCGCCAATCAGGCGTCTGCCGCTAAAACCGCCTACAGCCTCAAATGCTTTCCTCTTAATGATAACGCTACCTGGCGCACAACCAAAATGATTGAAGCCATAAAAATTCTCAAGGTAGGCTTGGCGGCTGGAAACCATCACAGGATAAGGTTTCTCCGGATCTTGCTGCGTACACATGCAAAAGCCAGCTTCCGGAAATTTTTCAATTGCGGAAACCATTACCTGTAAAGCATGCTCGTAAAAAATGTCGTCAGAGTCGGTGTATTTTATGTACTTGCCCCGGGCATAGCTGGCAGCCCGGTTGCGATTGGGATAATCGCCCAGGTTTGCTTCGTTCACATAATATCGAATGCGGCTGTCTTTTGCTGCATATTTCTTTATAATATCAACAGTGCCATCTGTAGAGGCATTGTCAGTAATAATAAGTTCGAAATCGGAAAACGTTTGAGCCAGCACATGCTCAATTGCTTCGCCAATATATTTCTCACGGTTCCAGGCGGTGAGCAAAACACTAACCAACGGTGTGCTCATGACGTTTTTTTATGGTGGTGAAAGAATGATCGTTTCCTTCAATCAGGATTAATTCTTTCTCAGAGATCGTTTCAATATCACACAGCTCTCTCATGCTTCTTGCGCCAGCCGAAGAAATTGTTTGGAATTTCTCGGGATTCATGAGCATTTGTTCCATTGCATCGGCTACTTCCTGAGGTGAGTTGGTTAACAATCCAGTTTTGCCATTTTCTACATACTCAGGAATGGCAGTATTGTTAGAGGTGATGACCACCAGCCCGCTTGACATTGCCTCGCACATGGAAACGCCTTGTGCATCTTGTCGTGTAGGACAAAGAAAGATGCCATTTTCCTTGTGCAATGCGGGAATTAGCACCTGTCGTACGCCGTTTTTTGTGATGGAAACATTTGGCAAATGTTTGATTGGCGCCAGTGTTGAATCAAACAGGTTGCCTTTGCCGATTATTGTGAAGGAAAACTCCTTAAAAAAGTCTTTTTTCGACAACAGGAGAATAGCTTCTACAGATATATCATTTGCATACTTGCGACTATCAAAAGAACGCAGCAAGAGAACCTTTTTTCGAAGTTCTGCCGGCTTCTCACTGTATGAGAAAAGCTCCGTGTCAATCGGATTAGGAATAATTGAGTAGTTCTTTATTTTACTCAGTGTATCTGTTTCGGTAATCTTCCGCATCCAGTTTGAGACAAACACAAATTTGATTTGCTCAGACTTATTGGCAAACTTGATCAGTTTGCGAAAACGGTATTGCTGCACCGTGTTTTTTCGTGCATAATTCAGCAGTACCGGAGAATAGAGTTTGAAGTTGAACAAACGCCGGTACCAGCCAAGTGCTTCAAAACCATGAACCCATATAATTACAGGAACCGTTGTTACTTTCAAAAGCTTCTCTAACATCCATGATTGATAAAAATGAATCAGGATGCGATCTGGTTTGTATTCCTGAATAGCGTTTAGCAACGATTGTTCATCTGCAAAGCGTTTTAAAGGCATACCCTCGTATTCGATCTCAAATGGACTGCCATACCAGCAAAACACCTGTACCTGGTGATGCTTGGCATATGCTTTTGCCCGAACGTGCACAAATACATCTCCTACAATGTTATCAGGATGCGGGTAATTTTGATTTAAGATCAGTAAACGCATAGGTTTTATTTAATACGAATGACGATTGGTAAACAATTATCCAACCAAAGCTTCTTTTTGTTGACGGACATGATCAACCGTCTTTGCTACTATTTTCTCTGCCGCTGTGCCGTCACCAAAAGGGTTTACTGCCATGGACATCTGTAAATAGAGGTCTTTATTTACAATGAGCTCTGTTACATGATCAACAATATCCTGCTGGGTTGTACCAATCAGTTTCGCTGTGCCGGCTTGCATTGCTTCGGGACGTTCTGTAGTATCACGCATCACCAAAACAGGTTTGCCCAGTACCGGCGCTTCTTCTTGGATACCGCCAGAATCTGTTAGAATCAGGTAGCTTTTTTGCATTAGCTGCGTAAACCTGATGTAATCCATTGGCGGCAACAACTGAACATTGTGAAGGCCTTGCAGAATTCTTTTAACGGGTTCCTGCACATTCGGGTTCAGGTGAACGGGGTATACAAATTGGAAGTCGGGGAATGCTTCTGCTAATTCACGAATAGCGCAACAGATGTTCTCGAACCCATCACCAAAATTTTCACGGCGATGCCCGGTAATCAATACAATCTTCTTGTTGTCAAAATCGGTTCCAATATTATATTCAGGATACTGCTTTACTTTTTGCAGGGTAAACAGCAAAGCATCAATTACAGTATTGCCGGTCACCAGAATTTTATCCTCGCTGATATTTTCCCGCAGCAAATTGTTTTGTGCTCCTTGCGTTGGGGCAAAATGTAAATCTGCCATCAGCGAGATTACACTCCTGTTCATCTCTTCCGGGAAAGGCGAAAACATGTTGTGGGTACGCAAGCCAGCCTCCACGTGGGCAATCTTTATCTTTCTGTAAAAAGCAGCCATCGCTGCACACATTGCGGTAGTTGTATCCCCCTGTACAAAAACAATATCCGGTTGCGTCTCGGCAAAATAGCCATCCATTGCAGCAACAACATTGGCAGTAAGGGTTGCCAGGGTTTGATTGTGTTGCATCAAGTTGAGGTGGCGATCTACTTTTAGTTCAAAAAAGTCGATCAGGGGCAGCACCATCTCTTTATGCTGGCCAGTAAAGCAAACATTTAGTTCAATATCGCTCTGTTTCTCAAACGCTTTTACAAGGGTTGCAAGTTTGATGACTTCGGGCCTGGTTCCAAAGACTACGGATACTTTCATAATGCTGATTAAACGGGTAAATATTTTCGTATAGATTGTTTGAGCCTGGTTTTTTTCATTTTTGCCAGGATCGTTTGCTTTTCTTCGCTTGTTAACGGGCAGTCTTTGTGGCCGAATGCATCAGTAAGCACCCTTTTTTGCAGCATTTCGTACTGTCGGCGTGCATAATCGGATTGCGATTCCTGGTTGCCATGCGACCGTGCCCAATACAAATCTGGCGGAAATTTTACAAGCGGGTAGTTCCTTGCCATGCGAAACCATAATTCGGTATCGCCAATCATTCTTTCCCCTGAAAATCTTCCAACCTTATTGAATGCTTCGCGATTGATAATTGCAGAACCCGGGGCTCTGAAAAAATGACCGTAACCATGAAAATGTTCATGATATGCCTGGTGAGGATTGACCATCACCGGGAAGGGCTGACCGTCATCTCCTTTTGAAGAAAGGCCAAACCCAGCCTCGGGAAATTTTTCCATGGCGGTAACCATTGCTTCTAAGGCATATGGATAGATGATATCGTCTGAGTCAATGTATTTAATGTACTTACCAATAGCATACTCTGCTGCTTTGTTACGATTATTGTAGTCGCCTAAGTTTTTTTCATTGACAAAAACCTTGATTCGATGATCTGCCTTTTCATAGTTGCGGGCAATTTCCACCGTATTGTCGGTCGAGCAGTCATCAACGATGATATACTCAAAATTGGTCAAAGTAGAAGCCAGAACGCTTTCAATTGCTTCTCCGATATAATCCTGCCGGTTATAAGAGGTTGTAAGAACACTGACCAGGGGAATACTCATCGTTCCAGGGATTATGTGATGCGTTTATTAAAGAATTAATTTACTTTTTGTTTGACCGGAATGGGAGGCTTGCCACAATATTTTTCGTGTAGCTGGTCTAACACTTTTTCACCCTCTGCCAACGCATTGTGAAAAGCATGATTTGCTTCCACCGCTGCCTGGTCATATTCGTCGTTATACTTCAGCCAATCTATTTTAGATTTTAGCGGGAGTTCTTTGGTTGTAAAAATTTGCTTGTACCGGCTAAGCGTAGAACGAAGGCTCTTCTTTCCTGTTTCTTTTGGATAAACAAATCCGAAATGCCGGTAGCGCATGTAAATGGTGGTCAGGGTGCGTTTGAAAACAAAATCTTTGCTTTCCTGGTGGTGATGATACACCCTTGCCGCTGAATTATATACGATGGCATAACCGGCAGTTAATGCATCCTTCGCCCAAATGGCATCTTCCGCAAAGGAGGTAAAGCGGAAAGGGATTTCAAGTAATACTTCTCTGCGATACATGGCAGTTACATCGTCCCAACCACAAGCTTTTAATTTCTCGCCGGGAGTAAGCTTTTCAAAGGCACCGTTTGGATAATGATATTTTGTTTTGGTTGGCGCATCAATTGGCCGGTACCAGTGTAAAGGGTTATTACCCGGCTCGTGTGACACTACCTGCTGACCACAAACCCCGGCAACTTCAGGACCGTCGAATCCGTTCAGCAATTCCTGCACCCATTGATTATCGTAGGGTTTACCATCACCTACTGTCAATAGCACAAATTCACCGGTTGCATGCCGTACACCAACGTTTCGTGTTTCCCCATGATTAAAGGAAGAGGGAGGAATTTCAATGACAGTTACTTTCGGATAATTCCGAAGTATTTCAAGTGTGCCATCTGTTGAACCAGAGTCCACAACAATGATTTCTTTAACAGGGACGGATTGGTTCAGAATGCCTTCAATACAAGCTTTGATTTTTGCAGCTTCATTCCGCACGGGAATTACAACTGAAACTTCTGGATACATCTTCAATCTATTTTTTGTTTTGCCGGCAGATTATGATCACCGGATTGGGCCAATTGGTGAACTGGCGGTTTTCCACAATAATGCTCGTGTGCAGCATCGAGCCTGTCCTCGCTTTCAGCCAGTGCTGCCGCAAATATTTCGTATGCTTTCACCCTGCCCTTGAATTGCATCTTGTTATATTGTAGCCACTTCCATTTTTCCTTTAACGTCAGCGGGTTCGATAATGCAATGACTTTAATGGTGCTCAGGTGCTGTCGCAGCGTTTGCAAAGGTCGATTGTAAATGCAGCCAAACTGTTTGTAGCGCATGTACATTACTGCAAAATTTCGCCGAAAGGAGTAGTCAAGATCCTCGTAGTGGAAATGGTAAACCTTTGCAGCCTGGTTGTACACCAGTGTGTAGCCGGAGAGCAATGCATCTTTCGCCCAAATTGCATCTTCGCCAAAGTTTGCGTTTTGGAAGGGTATTTCCTTGAGAATGGAACGCTTGTACATAGCCGTAACGTTGTCCCAACCGCAAGCCCACATTTTTTCCAAAGGCGTAAGCTTTTGAAAGTCTTCCGCGGAAGCATACTTGTAAACCACCTTAGTCGGTTGGCTTATCGGCCGAAACCACTCAACGGGATTCTTATCCCTCCCCTTTTGAACAACCTGGCTTCCACAAACTGCAGCTACCTTGCTATCTGCCGTAAATCCATTCAACAGGTGCTCTAACCAAAATTCATCTACTGCATGCGCATCCTGCACGGTCATCACCACATATTTACCACTGCTTAGTTCAACCCCGTATTGCCGGGTCAACCCGTGGTTAAATTCGGAAGGTGAGATTGAATAAACACGCACCGGGTATTTTTGCAGAATCTTCAGGCTATTGTCTGTTGATCCGGAGTCAATCGCAATAATTTCCGTTTGACGAAACAGTGACTGGCGCATGATGCCACGGATACAGTCATCAAGCCAGGGAGCCCCGTTTTTTACCGGGATAACAACAGAAATAGTAGGCGTTTGCAAGGTTTCGTTTTAGACAAGTTTCTTCCACGCCGGCGGCATGTTTCTTTCTACTTCAATATTTTTAAACTTCTCTCCCTTTCTTGGCCCTTTTGCCTTGGCGTTTTCCGTCATTCGCTCAATGCCATCTTTCAGCGTAATGTTCTTGATCATATGGCCAAAATATTTGTGCACCTTTTCGTGATTTGAATAAGCATGCACTACTTCATTCCTGGCTTCAAGGAAATCAATCTGCTCTTTTACGCCAAATGAATCGCAAACCAGTGTAGCCAGTTCTTTCACCGAGTAAGGCGTATCAGCGCCAATGTTGAACACCTGGTTGTAGGCTTCTTCCATCTCAATGCTTTTAGCAATAATGGGAGCAACATCGTCGATATGACTAAAGGCACGGGTTTGCATGCCGTCTCCGAAGATGGTCAGCCGCTTTCCCTGCATGATCTGGTTCATGAAAATACCCACTACGTTGCGGTATGGATCGCCAATGTTCTGCCGTTCGCCATAAACATTGTGCGGACGGAAAACAACATAATTCAACCCAAACATTTCATGGGCAGATTTCAAATCCTGCTCAACAGCCAGTTTTGCAATGCCATAAGGATCTTCCGGAAGCGGTGTGTTCTCTTCTTTCATGGGTAACTGGTTGGCACCATAAACCGCAATAGAGGATGTAAACACAAAACATTTTACTGTACCTGCATTTACCGACGCATTGATTAAGTTAATGGAGCCAAGCAGATTATTCTGGTAGTTGAACCGGCGAATAAAATGGCTAAGTCCTTCTGCTGCGTACGCAGCTAAATGAAATACATATTCGAACTTGTGCTCTTCAAAAAGTTGGTTCACAAGTTCTACATCATTGATGGTGCCTTTTACAAAGCGGGCTTTCGGATTAACATTGTCTTCAAAGCCGCCGGAAAGATCGTCTAATGCGATTACGTCATAACCTCCATTCACCAGGTGATCACAAACGTGCGAACCAATAAAGCCGGCAGCTCCGGTAACTAATACTTTGGACATAAGGGTTTGAAAGTTTTAAACAAAAGAGAGTATGAATAATTTTTATAGAACTACGAAAACAAAAGTTGCTGCGGAAACTGTGGGTGTTTTTCTGTAAAAGTGATCACACCTACCGAGTCGTTTGGCTTGGGAGCAATTTTTTTAATGTTTCGGAAAAAGAAGATGTCAATAAACTTAATCCGGTCCAGGCGCAAACGATGTATGATGAGGTAGATCTTCAGGCTTCTGATCTCGTCGCTGGAATAAACGCCTTTGGATTTCATCTTATTTAAAAAATCATCGGCTGTAGCAAAATGGTTGTTGTACATCATTCCCAATACAATCTCGCAGCCCATTGCCCGCAGGCCGTGACGGTATTCGGTAAGTAAATTTCTTTCCTTGACCCGTTCGCAGGCATACAGATAAACTTCAATGCGGCTTTTCACTTTCGGCAGATCGTGATAGCCAATTCTTGAAAGACTGTCGTCTGACCTACGCAGGTACACATCGGGAGGCAGGTCCATGCGTTTGCCGTGCTTAACCGGCCAAAGAAAGCTACGGATGTGCAGTTCAACATCCTGCCAGATGCGCAAATCTTCGCGCCACATACCAATTTCTACAAATGTTTTTTTCTTCCACAAAGTGCCGGTTCCTTGGCAAACAGGATCGTTCACTAACATCCGCATCAAATCATCCTGGTCTTTGTCAACGTTCCAAAGCAGGTTCAAATCATCAAGACGTTTGTTAAACAGCAACATTGAAAAGATCAGAAAGTCTTTGTCGGGCTGCTCTTGCATTGCCTTTACACGCTGCTCCAGACAAAACGGTGCAAGTATATCGTCGGTATCTAAAAAAATAAGGTATTCACCGGTGCTTTTTTCAATCGCAATATTGCGACAAACACAAGCACCTTTCGGACCACGGTCCCGTTGAAAAATGCGGATGCGGCTGTCTTTTTTTGCTAAGTCCTGCAGCACCTCCCAACTGTTGTCGGTACTGCCGTCATCCACAATCATCCACTCCCAATGCGGGTAAGTCTGCGCCAGGATGGACTGGGCCGTTTCTGTAACTAGCGTTGCCCGGTTGAAACAAGGCGTTATAATAGATACAACTTCGCTCACAATAACATGTTTAAGTGGTTAGGTTAGATTGTTTTCATTGACGGATTAAAGCCTACTATACCCAAATATTTTCTTTTCTCCAGGCCGCAAATTTATGGGCCGGGATAAAGCCATTGTATTCATACTTGTTTTTGTACCGCTCAAACAAGTGATAGCTTTCCGGCGGAAACTGCTTAATCAACGTTGCCGGATTACCACCAATTACACAATAGCCTTCTTTAAATGAATTCTTTACCACAGAGCCCGCCTGAACAATTGTAAAATCGCCAAGCTCAATATTGGGCATGATCACACTGTTCATACCAATCCAGCAGTAATTGCCGATTTTGGTTACGCCATTTCGCGGAATGCGAAGGTCATGCAAGTGATGTGTACCGGCCATAATACCTACGTTGGGCCCAATTCCCACATAGTCGCCAATATAAAGATGACCCCTGCCTTGTATGTAACAACCGGGTGAAAGGCCGGGTGCACTGCCGATACCTACCAGCACGTTTTTAGGCTCTATAACTGTGCTCGTATAATGCATGGGCCAGTAAGCGCCACGGTTAAATCCAAGTACTTTCTGCATAAACCAAAGTTTGAAATTCACGAAAGCTTCCGTGTCTTTGGTTTTGTAGAAAATCTGCAGAAAAGGAATGTTCTTCGTCATTGCCAACCAGATGGCATCTCCCCATTTTTGCCGGCGGTAAGTAATTTTTTTCCAGAGGCTGATTTTAACCGGCGGGTAGGGTTGCACTACTGCGTCTTCTCTCTTTATGTCTGCTTCCATCGTCAACATCAGGCACCTCTTTTTTGTTGAATCATATCAGTAAGATCACCGACATTTTCCAATTTTTTCAAATCCATCGAATTGAAGCGGATGCTAAAGTGCTTTTCTACAGCCACAATCATTTCAATGTGCGTTAACGAATCCCACTGTTCAATATCCGTTGCCGTTGTGTTTCGGCTTAAGGTAATGGTTTCGTCTTCAAAAACCTCTCTAAAAATTATAGCCAGCTCTTCCAATAAATCTTTTCCCATTTTTTATGCAGAAATAACTTCGTTAGTGTTTTTTGCCGCCGCAAGTTGTACAAATGTTTTCTTATCTGCAAATGAGGCAACATCAAGCAACCAATAATTGCCGTTTAAACGAAAGCCGAGCTTCGCATAGTGGTCTTTAACCAGCTCATTTTTCGGTGTAGGAATATACTCGCCAACGATTGTCTGGCAATTCAATTTTTTCGCGACAGCAACAATTTGGTTAAGTACAAAATGCTCCACTCCTCTTTTTAAAACGCGGCAACTCATCATCCAGCTTTCGATAAAAAGTTCGGCACTACTAATCTTTTTCAGCACAATAAAGCTAATCAAGCCATAATCGCCAAACCGATCTTGCAAGGAAACGACCAATGCTGAATAATTTAAAGATGCTGCGATTGCCTCCAGTTCGGTTTCTGTATAACGAACCGTACGCAAATTAAACTGATTCGACCGTTGCGAAAGTTGTGCCGCCCTTGGCAAGCTGAACGAGTTCAATGTGCTTACCGCGGCCGTCATTTGAAGGCTGTCTAAAAAATCATTTTCGTTCTTGTACACTTGCTGATAACTTACCCGTTCAGCCTCCTGCCTGTAAAGCTGGGTGCGCAAGCTATCTTCTTCTGTGTATGAAACTGTTTCGAACAGGTTCAGGGCTTGTAGAAAAGGGAGATAGTCAACAGGGTCTTCTGGCATCTCCGGAACATCAAGTTCAGGGATGGCTTCCTTTACCATGTTTCTTTCGAAAGGATTATCATCCACAAACACCATTGCGTCGAAGCCGATATTAAGTGTGTTTTTGATGAAATGAAGATTGTCAACTTTATTGTTCCAGTTAGCTGCAAAAACGGCAATGTCTTCTAGCTTTAAAATACTGTCCGGATGCTTCTCAAAAACCTCTTTGGCAATGGCTTCGTTGTTCTTGCTGCAAATGCAAATAATAATACCGCGTTGCTTTAGTTGTTTTATCCATTTTTGAAAGCGGGTAAAAGCTTTACCTATTCCAAAATCACCTAACTGAATTCCCTCTAAGCCATCATCTCCAATCACTCCACCCCAAAGGGTATTGTCCAGGTCTAATACAAGGCATTTTTTCAGACGACCCTTGCAAGCTTCAATAAGCCCAACCATGTTTTTGGCAAGCAGTGGCAGAAACTCCAGGCTCCAGATCAGATCGGCTTTTACAAGGTGCTTCTGGTCAAGCACGTGCTGTAGCCCATGTTCGGTCGTCAGGCTTTGCACATCGCAAATAAAGAAACCCTGTCTAGCCTGCGCTTCTTCCATCAGCAACAAATTCAACTTGCGCACCTGGTATAAAAACGAATGCGATACATTACTGGCAAAGCTTCCAAATACCTGGTCGTTCAGTTCCTGAAAATTGGTATGGATGAGCGTTGCTTTTGTTGCATTTTGCAGTACGAAGAACATGTTCTTCAAATGCGCAAACTTCCGTTCTGCAAAGCTGTTTCGGTCCTCAAGGGATGTTACATAAAACTCATCCAACAGCTTGTGGCTGCTTTTTGAAATGATGACTGCTTCTTGATTAGTGCTGTAGAGTTCTGAATCGGTATCGAAGACCTGTTGCTCGATTTGGTCATATTCGGCTTCGTAGATCTGAAGACTCAACTGCCTGTCGATGCCGTAACCTTTCAGGGCAAGGTTTAAGTGCTGCGACGACGAATCGCAGAGCAACGCCAGCCGAATAGTGGTAAAACCTTCGGTGTTTTTCTTCAGATTGTTTTTTAAGCGGGTAAACTCGAGCATAGATTTTTGCGAAAGCCGCTTTCTTTACATGGCAAGTACCTGCCAATCGAGGAACGGGTGAACAACGCCTGCAGGACGGTTGGTTGTGGTGATACCTAACTGGTTGAACGAAAGTTCGGAAATAGTGAACGAGACAGGAAGTGTCATTACAATGGCACGCATACGCGGTACATCAAAATCAATTGTAGCTGTATGAGCGCCGAGGTTCAGCAAACGCGGCGGAATTTTACAAACAGTTCTGTAGTTCCCCGGCTTGCGAACCCGTGATTCGGGCTGCGCCAGGAAGTCACTTGATGAAATAATTTCGATGCCATCTGACGTAAAAATGTTTACGGCTACCCGCAGATCTTTAATTTCCTGTTTTATCGTGTAGTCTATTTCGATAGACAGCTCATCACCTGTTGTTAAAAGACTGTCGTGGCGGCGCTTACTATCCAGTACTTTAATGGATTTAACCTCCAGTTCATCGGTACCAGGTCTTTCTTCTTTTCTCCACTCAATAAAACGTTCAGCTTCGTTGCCGTCAGACAAGTATTGGTCAATAATGTCACCGGTGTGCCCGGTTGCGATCATTGTTCCGTTTTTCATTAGTGCGGCACTAGAACAAAGGTTTTTAATGGCGGCCATGTTGTGGCTCACGAACAATACGGTTCTTCCTTCTTTCTGTGTAACATCGCCCATTTTGCCAAGACATTTCCGTTGAAACTCAGCATCACCAACCGCGAGTACTTCATCTACAATCAAAATTTCTGATTCCAGGTGAGCCGCTACGGCAAAGGCAAGGCGTACATACATACCGGAACTGTATCGTTTTACCGGTGTATCGATGTAGCGTTCTACGCCAGCAAATGCAACAATCTCATCAAACTTCCGGCGAATCTCTCTCTTGGTCATACCAAGTATTGCTCCATTGAGGAAGATGTTTTCACGGCCGGTTAATTCCGGGTGAAAACCTGTTCCTACTTCCAAAAGAGAAGCAATACGGCCGTTAACTTTTATGCTGCCCGTTGTGGGTGCAGTTACCTTTGACAGCAGCTTCAGTAAAGTGGATTTGCCGGCGCCATTCTTTCCAATGATCCCAACAGCACTTCCTTTTTTAATATCAAGATTAACGTCCTTAAGGGCCCAGACATAATCGCTGCTCCCTTTTTTCGTCCGGTCGTTTGTTTCGCCTACAACAGCAAAGGGATCTTCTTTACCTCGGATTTTTGCAAACCAACGGTTTAAGTCGTGGCTTAAGGTTCCGGTTCCTACTTCACCCAAGCGGTAAAGCTTTCCTACGTTTTCAATATGAATGGCGGTCTGATTCATCTGTTTTTGTTTAGGTTCGGTGTTACTTTTTACCAGTTACTGTTTTTACAGCTTTCCAGAGTGGTTTTAACGGTTTTAAAGCCGGGTAATAATTAAAGAATGAGCCCTCCGTATCAAACTCGCGGTGGTTACGGATAGGCTGCTTCATATAATCGTCAAATTCTGTTTCAGATAGCCCCAGTTTTTTTAGTACAAATTCCTTGTCAATTTTTAACTGCTGCGGATCATAAGGCGGAAGCTTCATTTCTGCCAATGCTTCTTCTTTGGTCATCTGACCCGAACAAATAAGCGTTGAAAGATGCGCTTTGCGTTTGTCAACACCAAATTTTTCAGGCAGAATGTAACCCTGGTAGAAGCGTGTCCAAATACTTTCGTAGTGTTTACCACCGTAATCTTTCCAGTCAAGCTCTTTTTGCAGCAAAGCTTTCACCTCATCTTTTACATAAGGCATCCAGTTCAGGTAGTTGATGAACTCAACCCCGGATGTAGCAATGAACCGCTTCATTTTCTTGTCAAGAAACGGAAAGGTCTTAAGCTGTTTCTGCCCAAATTGGTTATGAATTGCCTTTATGTTGATGTAATCTTTTTTATCGTAGGTCCAGTGGTAAGGCAGAATGCCTTCTGTTGATACGTTATGACCGCCCAACACATACTTGATGTCATTGTCTTTTGCAATCTTAAACATCGTTCCGTAGATGGCATGGTCTGTCAGCACTTCAATGTCAATCACAGACGCTTTCAGGTAAGCGAGTTGCAAATCTTTGAACTCCTCCCAATCAATCACGTATGTGTTCAGATCGAAACCCAGTTTGTTAACGATGTTATGAATATTCATAACGGCCAGTTCTGAGTTCCAGCCATTGTCAAAATGCACGCAGAGGGCTCGAAGGCCAAGCTGATGGGCTACATAAGCTACGTAGCTGCTATCAACGCCGCCACTCAAGCCAATCAGGCAATCGTATTGCCGGCCCTTGCCGTACGTTTTAAGCTTGGAAACAGTTTCGTTCAATAGCGCCTCTGCTTCTGCTCCTGTGCGCATAAAATAGGTCTTTTCCTTCTCATACATTTTGCAGTAATAGCAAACACCGTTTTCGTCGAAGGTTAAATTGGCATCATCGTTCGTATCCATGATGCAACGGCTGCATTGAACAACATTGTTTGTATGGGAAAGGTTAGCTGCTTTCTGTGAAGCTGTGGGTTCTTTTATCATGTTAAAACATCAAATAATCAATAACTAATTTAATTTTTGAAGCTTGGTGAAGATCACCGGTGGCAACCAGCGTTGCAGCCGGTGAAAAACAGGGCGCTGTGTGTCCGGAAGTCTGGATGGAACTTGTGCGATCAGGTCATCAATTGATTTGCCCTGAATAAATTTTAACCTTCTCCAGTAGTCACGGAAAAACGGATGGAAATCGTAGATGTAATTGTAATTAGCAATGCTTACTGATTTCCAAAATTCAAAATATTTGGCTGTATCAAAATCAGCGTTGTGACTCCAATTCCGAAGTTTTTTTGACAGTTCTTCTTCGCTTCTGCCCCAGCTCTGGTGCAGTACCATATGATTTAGGGAAACATTTTCAATGGAATGGTTATAACGCCCCTGCTCATAAATGGGATAATTGGTGGCTAATGCAAAGGCCTCGTAAGTATTATCAATCAGGAAATAGCCCTCCGAAGTAATCTTGAATATGGTGTACCAGTAAACCCTGATTGAAACTTTTTGGTTTTTGTATTTTTTTTCCGCTTCTTTTAAATCCAGAACCAGCGATTTGAAGTCAACAAAATATTCATCGGCATCAACCTGGATATGCCATCCACCCTCCCCCATTTTTTGAGCCAGCATATTTCTTACACGTATTTCAATTGCCTGCGTTGTCATGCCAGGAACAAAAAATTCATCTTCATACAGGCTAATTTTGCGTTGTGTGTCAAACTCTTTCAGCCAGGTGAAAAAGGAAGGGTCAACGGTAAACGTTTCTCCCGCAAAAGTTTTGCGGTTTTTGTCCAAGGCAACAGTTATTTTATCTGCATGCGCATAAACAGTCGGCAGGGATTGTTTTAAATACTTATAATCATAAGCAATCAGGTAGCCCACTTTAATCTCCATCAGTAATTATGCTTTTGCAGGTAATTTAATTTCAGACTTTCGGGCCGTGCACCATATCGATTCGGGTAACGCAACACTTTAAAGAAATAAGGAATTGCCTTCAGCAGTTGAGGGATATCCTCACTGGGTCTTTTCCTTCCAAAAAGCACTCTTGCCATTGCCCGGCTGGGTATTTCGAGTAGTATAAAAAAGAAATAGCTAATGTATTGCAGGTAACCCATTTTATACCAGAACAGGTATTGCGATACAAAAAACTGCAGGTTCATTTTTTTGTGTACATCGCTTGCGCCATGGTAATGCAACACAGCCGCATTGGGGTAATACACAACGTTGAAATTCCGGAGCCTGTTTACAAACCATTCAATCTCTTCGTAGTACATAAAAAAGTCCGGATCGAAACCTTTTGAGCTTACATAGACCGATTTTTTTAAGAGCAGGAAAACGCCAACCAATGAGCCAATGCGTTTGCCGTTATGGTAGTTGAGAGTTATCTGCTCCGATGAGGCTGTAGTTTGATTAACTGAGACTACTGCCGGTTGTTCTTCCGTTGTCCTTCCCGATTGTTTTTTATTGATAAGAAAAAGCCTCGCTTCAACGAACAAAGTGTTGCGTTTAACCAGGTATTTTAAGGCCGACAGAAATTGATATTCACGTTCATCCTTCACCACGGTTGTTTGCACCGAATTGTTATCAAATAACACTTTGCATCCGAGGATATCGACCTGTGGGTTGGTTTCGAGGTAGCCCACTGTCTCGTCGAGGGTGCGTTGGTGCACCAGGGTGTCGGAGTTGAGCAGCAGCACGTACTTTCCGCTTGCTTCCTCCACCCCGCGGTTGTTGGCCCGGCCAAAGCCCACGTTTTCTTGAAGGGCAATGAGCTTGATATCGGGAAAAACCTCTAAAAACCGCTGCGGCGAACATTCCTTTGAGTTGTTGTCCACCAGAATGATCTCATGCTCGACATGGGTGGTTTCCTTAATGGACCGAATGCACTCGCAGGTCAGCTGAAACGTGTTGTAATTGATAATGATGATCGACAGCAGCATTCAAGTCTCCTTACAGTCCTTTCTTTCGCAATGACCGCAGCTTTAGCATCTCCTTTCTTGCACCATAATTATTGGAGTAGCGGGGAATATCAAAAAATACATAAGGAAACGCCTTAAACATGGTTGGCACTTCGCTTAACAGGTTTTTATCCCATTTAAAAAGACTAACCAGGGTTTTGCTGGGTATTTCTATAAAATTATACAGAATGAACATCAGGTAATGCAACACACTGATCTTGTACCAGAACAGGTATTGCGATACATGGTGTTGCAGATTCATTTTGTTATACACGTTACTTTTTCCGTAGAAGTGCATGATTGACCCATGCGGATAGTAAACGGCGTTGTATTTTCGAAGGCGTTTTAAGAACCAATTGGTTTCTTCATCGTACATAAAAAAGTCCGGATCAAAACCTTTTGATTCCAGATACACTGATCGCTTCAGCAGTAAAAAAACACCGTTCAAGGCTCCGATACGCTTGCCGTTGTGATAGTTCGGCGTAAGCGTAACCGCTGTTTTTATTTCTTCACCGGAGGGTGAAGGTTCTGTTGAATGGCCATTTGCTTTTTGCTTGCGTTTCTGCCAGGCATTGACTCCCATTCGGATTAATTCTTTCATGATGGAGTTACGCTTGACAAAAAATACGGCGGCCGTTAAAAACCCCAGCTCGCCTTTGTATTCGTAAACAGTGCGTTGGATGGCACCGCCGTTCGTAAACACTTTGCATCCGAGGATATCGACTTGTGGGTTGGTTTCGAGGTAGCCCACTGTCTCGTCGAGGGTGCGTTGGTGCACCAAGGTATCAGAGTTGAGCAGTAACACGTACTTACCACTTGCCTCTTCCACCCCGCGGTTGTTGGCCCGGCCAAAGCCCACGTTTTCCTCAAGGGCAATAAGCTTGATGTCGGGAAAAACCTCTAAAAACCGCTGCGGCGAACACTCCTTTGAGTTGTTGTCCACCAGGATGATCTCATGCTCGACATGGGTCGTCTCCTTAATGGACCGAATGCACTCGCAGGTCAGCTGAAACGTGTTATAATTAATAATGATAATCGACAGCAGCATAACAAGTCTATTGCGTTGGCACTACTGTTCTTAAACAGTGTCAGTAAAACTCTTTTCTACACGGTTGAACACGACAATACCAAACGACAAAATTGCCAATGTAATACCAACACTGTAAAGCAGGTAGCTCCAGCTAAAATCTCCTGAGCCAAGAAATGCAAACCGGAAGGTCTCCAATACCGGGCTCATAGGGTTTGCCTTAATGATCGCCGCATATTTTACAGGCAGTTTTTCCAGTGGGTAAATAACTGGTGTAGCATACATTAATAATTGTACGCCAAATCCCATAAGAAATACAAGGTCCCTGTATTTGGTTGTCATGGCTGTAATAATCATTCCCAATCCTAAGGCAAGCAGTCCCATAATTAATAACAAAAGTGGCGTAAGTAAAATTGCCCACCAGTTAGGGTTGATAGAATCTTCTGTAACCATATAGTAGCCCCAGATCAGTAAAAACAGGAAAAACTGAATGGCAAAACGCACCAGGCTTGAAATCACGATGGCAATTGGCATGGTTAGCCGGGGGAAATAAACCTTTCCAAAAATGCCGGCATTGTCTCGAAATACGGTAGATGTCCGGTTCAGATTTTCGGAGAAAAAGTTCCAGATGGTTACACCCGCCATATAGAAAGCAAGCATTGGAACGCCTGCAGGTGCAAAGCCAGCAATTTTACCAAACACGAAAACAAACATGATGGTTGTTATCAATGGCTGTATAAAAAACCAGATCGGACCGAGGATTGTTTGTTTGTAGTTGGAAACGAAATCACGGCGAACAAACATGGCCACCAGGTCGCGGTAGCGCCATAATTCGTGCAGGCGTAGGTCAAACAAATGACTTTTGGGTTTAATAATCTCTGTCCAGTTTTCTTGCGCCGGGTTAGCTGATTCTACATGCATGGTACTGTCAATATTCATTTTGTAAGTAAGCTTATAATTATGATTGTTTATGGGGTACCAAGCTTTTGATAGCTTGGTAAGAAAGGATCTGGCAGGTTTTGATTGTAGCCTTTAGGTGCCGCAGTTTAAATTGCTTGGTGGCCAATTGAAATAGTTCCTTTTTTTTACCATCGAAGAAAGACGATGAGTATGGATAGGAATAGTATAAAACCATGTTTGTCGTAAACTCTTTTTCAAAGAGTTGGTCGAGGTGCTGTTTGTTTTTTGAATGTCCACCAACATTGAAATTGGCAATAATTCGATCCAGGTAAACAGAATTTACTTTGTTGAAACAACGAAGGTTGAAATCATAGTCAGCGAAAATAGCGTATTGGGTTCTGTACAGGCCAAACTCGCGGAAAAGTGAATGGTGATAAAACACCGACTGGTGGCAAATGTTCTTTGTTAGCAGCTTATCGCCGTCGAATTTGCCGGCATAAAGCATTTCCTGGTGGTGATAGCCCAAAGGCTGGTTTAATTTCACATTTCCGTACACCAGTTTTGCTTTTGTATTTTGATCGATTGCTTCGGCTACATCGGCAAAAACCATCGGGTCATACAATGAATCATCACTTCCTAAAAAAAAGATCCATTGACCTCTCGCCTGTTCCAGTGCTTTGTTCATGGCATCGTAAATGCCGTTGTCTTTTCCGGATACGCACCGGAACCGTGTGTCTGTTTCTGTAAAGCGTTTAATGTACTGTAAAGTGCAGTCGGTTGATCCGCCATCACGAATCAATACCTCAAAGTTGGTATAGGACTGCGCAGCAAGACTCGCCAACACCGCTTTTATAGTATGAGCTGCATTCAAAACAGGAATGATCACCGTAAACTTTATGTGGTCTGTCGTATGCATAGCTGCCGGAATGCTACGTACCTCTACCATTACATTCGTACCACAATACTCTCACAAAAAGGCTCGATGAAATAATCTCTTGTTTTCAAAGCGTTGATCAATGCTGATGTACATCCGTTTTTCACACGGTCATGCAATTCAAGCACCATGGTCTTTACATTCGGTAACCATTTTTCTGAACCCTCTTCAAACACTTCCTTCTCCGAACCTTCAATGTCTATTTTGAGTACGTCAATGTTTTCGATATTGAACATCTGCATGACCTTGTCAACCGAAACAGCTTTGATCGAGCTCGCTGTTTCCTGGTCAACTTCTTTTACAATAAATGCCCATGCGCCTTCTCCCCTGTCAATTACCTCCAGGTTGGTGCTTTTGTTCCAGATGCCACAATTCAGACATTCCACGTTTTCATATTTCCCGGTGTTCTTCAAAAGCATTTCAAAATTTGCTCTCTCGGGTTCAATGGCTATTATTTTGGCGTTGGGAAACTTATTGGCAAAGTACACCGAGGTCATGCCAATGTTTGCACCACAGTCGATTATGACCTTTGGGTCGCTCCGGAAGTCGATGTCGTATTCATTGCGGTAGAAAACCTGGTTAAACACATGGATATCAGTCGAGTTTTTTCGAAGAAATACAGGGAAGCGGCAATTGTGCACAGCCAGACTGTAAACGCTTTCATCAATTTTCTTTTTAAACAGATAGCGGTCAAGATTTAATGGCAAAGGCCGCAAATACGATTTCAGAAGCAGATTGACACCAAACATGACAACGAAAATACTTGAACCTAGCTAAAAAGAATTTAATTTGATAGGTGCATCCCCAATAATTGTTTTACTTCCCGAACGATCACGGAATAAATTTTTCTTCCCCTGCTGTACGCAAACAAGTTATTCCGAATTTCCTTTCTGATACGCATTACCAGCGTTACGTACTCCGGTTCACGCTTGGCCCGGTAAAACGTTTCCAAAACAAACGTGGCGGCTAAAAAGCCTTCTGCCATCGCCGCTTTGTTCGTTGCCATTGAGTTTGGACGCATACGATAACTCGCAAGTTTGTTAAACTGGTAGGCAACGCCGGTTGAATAATAGAACATTTCGCACCAGAATACCCAATCTTCATGATTGGCCAAATTCTCGTAAAAGCGAAGATCAAAAGTATCAATCAGGCTTTTTGGAATTAAAAAGTTGTGACAGGGAATTGATTTACGAAATTCCCAGTCCCGGATAATCTCTTTTTTATAGTCTCTTTCGTCAAGAAAAGGCGACATGTAGCAACGAGGAACAAATTCTTTTGTCACATCGTCAAATGGAAAATGATCATAAACGGCTATTGTGCCTTTCGGCTTCCCAGTCAGGGCGGCAATCTGCACCGCAAATTTCTCTGGGTGAATAAAGTCGTCTGCATCTAGAAATTGCACGTATGTTCCAAGAGCAAACTGCAAGCCTACATTCCGCGCCGAACTAAGTCCACCATTTGTTTTATGCAGGTACTTAATTCGACTATCGGATTTCATTAATTCATGTGCAATGCGATCAGTATGGTCTGTGGAGCCATCATTTACAATAATACATTCCCAATCTTGATAAGTTTGTGTTTTAATACTTTGAACTGACTCAATAAGAAACTCTCCCTGATTGTAGCAGGGCACGATAACAGAAACAAGCGACATAAGCAATTAGTTTTAAACTAAAGGCTTTCGTCGGGTAATGGCACTTGGTTTTATTGGCTGTTAAGCCAGTCTAAGATCGGATCGTTCGGGTGAAATTTCCTTGCAAACAGTTTTCCTGCCTGTGTAGTTCGCACATGGTGCAGCTCACCTTGGTTTTCTGTAGTAAAAGCCACCGGGTGAGCATCCTCCTGTGTTGCAAAACGCACATACGTTAAAGACGATTTTAAGGAACTGTTTTCCAAGTCAGAAAAATGCCGGATCAAACTTTGAAAAAAGATCTCATCGGGCAATAAGGTAAATTTATGGTAATGAAGATAGCTTCTATGGTTTTTTACAAAAAAAATTATTTTCTCAGCCGTTTCTGTAGTAATAGCCCACCATTGACTGCCCCCAAAAGGCTTCAATCCTGAAGGAAAGCGACGCGGTAATAACAGTCTCACCGGCCAAACACCACTTTTAAGCAGCTTTATTACTTTCCGGAGATTCTTTGCTGGATGTTGTTGAAACAAGCGGCTCCAAATACTAGGAATAACAATGTATTTCTGTTTTGATGAGGCTAAATCGAATTTATATTGTTGGATACGATCCATCCCTCCGTAATACCAACGCTCTGATGGTAACGCCCAAGTATCAGCAAAGTTCGTTCCTCTGTTCGTCTGCAAGTATTCTAAAATGTATTGATTGTTTTTAAGTGGATAATCTTGGCCACTCAAAAGTATGCAATACCCTTTTCGTTGGTGAGAGGAGATAAGGTGCAATGCGTTTAATGTAGCTTTGACAATGCCTAACCCGCCCCAGGTTCCTTGCTCTCTTTCTTTTATAAACCAAACATTTTCCAAGATGGACAGTTTAGTAGTAAAGGGTTCTAATGAGACTGTCGCATCTACATGGATGTAGAAAAAACAGTTTTTTGCATTTAGCCTCTGTACAAGTTGCTGGACCTGCGGTGGGTATTTATGTGCTAATATAACATAGCAGATATCCATTTACTAAATGTAGACTTTATTGAAGCCCTAAGTTGCGATTACGACCGATTAAGTATTCGCCACTCTTTGACAAATCAAAGCCTCGACTTGAAAGTTGACTGCCAATGTACTCGGTTTTGACAACCTCTTCATGAACTTCTACAGCAATGAATTTTGTTATAGCTAAGAAGGACAACGCGTCCTCACCTGCTTCAAAAATTTCTTTCTCGCTTCCTTCAATATCCATTTTCAGCAAGTCGATTCGACGAAGATTAAAGATTCGAACAAGATCATTTATGGATACTGCTTCAATAGAGTCGCTACCAGTGTTGTTTTCGGTAACCGTAATAGACCACTCTCGTCCGTCTCGAAAAGTATGGTCAAAATAAAGTTTTGCTGATTTGCTCCAGACAGCTGTTTGGACAGCAATTGCATTTAAACTATTGTAGGTAATATTGGCTTCCAGCGTACGAAAATTATTTGCATCTGGTTCAATACAGTACATTTTCGCACCAGGATAAACTGTTTCAAGCTTCAATGCAGTCATACCTACATTTGCTCCAGCATCAAGAATAGTACTAATGCTCTCCGTACCAATAAAATTTATCAGTTCATTCAATTCATTATGAAAAAAGATTTGTCGAAAAGCATGAAAATCTGTTGTATAGCGCCGTAGAATAATACCTTTTAGTTGCCACACTTTTTTTTTAACGCATACGCCAAGTTGATGCGATTGAACTACATATCCTTCATTTTCAATTTCGGTGTAGTGGCCATCTTCTGCCAGTAGCGGCGTTCGTACCCAAACGTTTACTTTGGCAAGCAGTTTTAGAACGCCAACCTTCACTGCCAAGCCGAATGGCCAGCGATGAAATACCTTTCCCGTTTTACTTAATAGTGGATAAAATGTCACAGGACTGAGGATTTCTTGGGTTGCTTCTGTGGCAGAACTTTGTAATACCGAAGTAAGCTTTTTGTCACTTGCCATAGGATGGCACCAGCGGTGGTCAACACATACCTGTCCCGATGTACTTTCATAATACCGATAAGTTGACGTGTTACTAATTTACTGCTGTTAGTTCGGTACCATAAATAGCCGGTAAATCTGCATGCCCAATGAGCATAGTTTCGAACTGCACTTTTGAGAAGTTTTTTTCTATCGTCTGCGGGTAGGTATTGGTTGATTAGCCCTAATACTTGCATGACGTCTTTTATATTTTTCCCGGTCCGATAACTGTTTGATGAAATTGAACTAAAGTGCATACGGTACTGCGAGAGTAGCAAAGGAGAATAAGCAACCGGATGGTTCTTTCCTATCCGAGCCCACATTTCCCAATCTTCTCCGTATGTTACGGCATAAAAGCTTCCCAATTCTTCATAAACCTTTCTTTTAACGACAACAGAGGCATACTGAACCCATTGCTTTTGCGACTGGTGCAACAAAAAATCATCAACAATTCCATCCTTGTTCATCAGCAGGCTGTCTTCACCGAAATATTTACTCTTGTCGTCTATAACTTCATAACGGCAAAACGCAGCCCCAGCTTCCGGGAACCTTTCTAGCAGCTCACCTATTTTCTTATAAAAACCGGGCTTCACGCAGTCATCGCCATGCAAGATATGAATATAGTGCCCTTGGGCCCGGTTTATGCATGTTTCAAAGTTTCGCAAACTTCCCACATTTTCAGGTTGGCGATAAAATGATATTCGCCCAGCGCCAATTTGATTTACGATCGCTTCGACATCTTCATCTGTGCTACAATCATCTATTACTTCTATCTGCATTAAATCTTTTCCAAAGTCTTGGTCAAGGACGCTTTCGATTGTTTCTTTTAAAAAGCGGCTGCAGTTATACGTTGGAATCATTACTGACCATACTGGCCGCTTTGCCTGATCAGGTAGAGGAGCAATTTTCGGCGGCACCAACGGTATTCTCGGTTTTGTTTGCATCTTTTTCAGGAAGAAATACCCGGGATCTTTTGTGCTGGCCTTTTTTTGGACTTTTTGACACCAACCAAATAGAAAAATAACTCTTTGAGATTTGTCTTGTAAGTTTCAAAACCGAATCGTTTCAAAATTTTTTGGTGCTCAGGAATCGATGCGCATTTATTTTCAAGAACACGATGAACTGCATGCATGATTTCTTTCTCATTCGTTGGGTCAACTAAAAGCCCGAATTCTCCACCTCCTAAAGCATCAACCGAACCATCCTTGTTTCCGGCAATAACCGGTAAGCCATAATAAAGCGCTTCAATAAAAACAATTCCAAACCCCTCCCCTGTACTGGGCATAATGTAGGCGTCGGCTAACTGGAAATGCGCCTGTAACTCTTCATCTTTCACAAAGCCGGCAAAAATAACAGCATCTTGCAGGCCTTCTTTTTCAATGATCACATTCAGGCGTGCTTTTTCTTCCAAGTCATACTTCCCTACAATGAGGTACTTCAGGTTGGGTAGCTTTTCTTTTAAAGTGCTAAGAGACGTTACCACTTTATCGTAACCCTTGTACTGCTCTGAATGTTTTAGTCGAGTAACAGTGAGTAAGATTTGATTCTCTTTCGAGAGTTTGTATTTAGCCAGCAGTTTCCGCTGGAATTCAATATTTTCTTCATTTTTTAAAAACGGATCGAGGCAATTATTCAGTACTTGGATTTTCCCTGCATTAATTCCCTGCACAGACTGGAGCATCTTGCCTGTGTATTGGCTAACCGGAAGAAACAAATCCACCGACTGTAGCATGCGTGATTTCAATCCGGATAATTTAGCCCACACTTCAATGCCGTGAGCAATTAGAACCAGCTTTGTTTTTGGCGAAAGCTTTTTAATGGCAAAGCCTACCGGCAAAAGGTTGATGTGGCTTAACAACACAATATCCGGTTTCCGTTGTTTCAGCAAAGCTGAAATGGCGAAAGAAAGCTTACGTCCTCCAAAGGCCTTGAAAACTGAACCTGGGAAGTATCTTTCATCAATTTCTTCTTTGTTGTCGTACATGGAATAGACAGTAAACTTGTCATCTTCTTCCTTTGCAATCTCATATAGCGCCTTACCCGCTGCACGGCAAACTTTTTCAATTCCGCCGGTAGCTGAAAAGGTGTTGAGCGTTAAAAAAAGATACTGTTTTCCCATGGCCGTGTTCTATATAACCATCTACTACGCCACTACTGGCATTGCTGTCTTTTCGGTTTGATAGTTTTTGGTTAAAAGCAAGGTTAATATTTGCGACCAGTGGCGTTGATCTTTCAGAAACAATGCGTGGGCTTTTCGTGCTTCTTTCCCGCCCGTTTCCATTTCTTCTTTTATCCAGGGATTGTTTCGCATCCATTCTTTGAATGGAAAAGCAAAGCCCATCTTGGGTCGCTTATAAATCTCCTGCGGTAACACATCACTAAATGCATCAATCAGCAGTTGCTTGCCAGATGCGGCGTATTTTAATGGTGATGAAATTTGCAAAGCAAGGCGAATAAAATCGGCATCAAGAAACGGAACCCTGATCTCGATTCCATGGGCCATGCTCATTACGTCCGAATCTCGTAACAGCTGGTTCTGCATGTACATGTTCAACTCCATCCAGCTTGCCTGATTCTTTTGAGATAAGTAGTGTATGTCGGGAAGCGATGGCTGATCTTCCAGTATCCGCCAAACCTGCCTTTCATCCATGTTTAGTTGCCTTGCAATTTCAGAAGGAATGTACTGCCCTCGAAGGAAAAGGTATTTGCCTTTGATGCCGGGTATGCTGAGGTAAGGCAAACGCTTTAATTGCTTCAGGCCGCTGAAACGACCGGCACGCAACGAGGCGTTGGGCATCCCTTGTAAATAGATGACCATTTTCATGCGGTCGAAAGAAGGATAACCGCCAAACAGTTCATCGCCACCGAGGCCTGATAATACCGCCTTTAGTCCTGCGCCTTTTGCAATTTTACTGATAAACCAGGTGTTGATTCCATCACTTGATGGAAGGTCCATGGCTGAAATAATGGCGGGCAAAGAATTGGTGAACTCTTCCTGCGTAAGCAAGTGGCCAGTATGGTTGCATTTCAGTTTGTCTAATACAACATCCTGGTATTTTTTTTCAGAGTAGGCTCCCTCACTAAAATAAATAGAAAGCGTATTCAGATGTTCCTTCGTGTATTTTGACGCGACAATGCTTAACAGTGATGAATCGACGCCACCGCTTAAAAAAGAACCAATCGGGGCATCTGAAAGAAGATGACGCTGCACCGCCTTCTCAAAGACCGATCGTATTTGTTGCAGAACATCTGCTTTATTGCTTTGTTTTTCAATAAAGCTGAAATGAGAAAACGATTCCAGGGTGGCTTTTTTCGAATGGAGATCATATTCAAGGAAAAAGCCTTTTGGAAGCGGGCTGGCATGTTTCAATGTCGTTACCGGCTCTGGCAGATGCCCGTAAGCAAGTAAGTGTACTGGCCAGTCCTTGTTTTCTTCCTGCAGGTGCGGCACATGGTGTAAGGCTCTTGTTTCCGAAGAAAAAACAAGGCTTCTTTTATGTGTGCTGTAGTAAAGCGGTTTAATTCCAGACTGATCCCGTACCAGATAGACTTTGTCCGTATTACGGTTGTAAAGCGCAAAAGCAAACATGCCGCAGAAGCGTTTAAACGCATCAGTACCCCAGGCTGCAAAAGCAGCCAAAATAACTTCTGTATCGGAAGAGGAACGAAATTGATAACCAAGAAAGCTTAGCTCTTCTTTCAGCTCAAGAAAATTGTACAATTCGCCATTGTAGCAAATTACCAGTTGATCGTTTTGGTAATACATTGGCTGGTGGCCCGCTTCTGAAAGGTCAAGCAACGAAAGCCTTCTGTGGCCAAGTCCCACCTGGTTTACCGGGTCAATGTAAATTCCTTCGTCATCAGGACCACCATGGCGCTGTGCATGACACATGGCGTGCAGCTGTTGTTTTAGCTCGTCCAGCGGTAGTTCTTTACTGATTATGCCTGCAATTCTACACAAAGCTTAGTTGTTTTGTTGGTTTGAGTTATTGAATTGGTTGCAGGTTTGATTTCTCGAAGATGGCACTTAACTGTACACCCATGCTTTCGATTTGCACTTTGGCTTTACTGCCAATAACCTCTACAACAATTCCTTTGTAATTCATTAAAACGCCACGTTTGATAGCAACCGGCGTATTTATCGAAATCTTCAACTCCTGAACTTCTACATCGGTAAACTCACTCAGGAAACTCTTGATGGTCTTAATCTCTTCTTCGCGAACTATCGCAGGTTTCCCGTTCCAGTACACATAGTTGAGGATGCCATCAATCTGCTTTACGTCCCACATTTTACTGGTTTCTATGTGCAGAAATACATAGCCCTTAAAAAGTGGCTCATAAACTACTTTTTTCCGGTCGCTCCATTGGCGGTAAACCCGGTTAAGCGGACAATAAGATTCAATGCCCTTATCTTCCAAAACCTTGGCTATTTTTTTTTCCCATCGGGGGCGGGTATAAACTACGTACCAATTTGAATTTGTTACCATCAGGACAAAGCTTCGCTGTCCCTCAGTCCCATCTTTTTTGAAACTGAAGGCTAAACCAATGAAATTTATGATTGGGAAACCGAAACGTTTCCCCGAAAAACAGTGATCATCGAATAATCCGGATTTTCAGATCGGGCCAGCAGGGCAGATCTGGAGAAAACAGCTTCCTTTTGAAGCGGATGTGGGAAAAGGCCGGATTATTCTTTATTAATGCCTAGCTTTTGATGCCAAACGCTTTCTTTACACGGCTGCCAAACAATTTAATACCTCCTGCTTCCTCTTCAACAACGTAATAACCATTGCCGGTAGCACCGTAGTTGCCATAACCATAGGCCCCGTAAGAGAAGCCTTTCTTCTTCAAGCCATTGAAAACGATACAAAGATTTTTAAAGCGTTTATTCCTGTTCACATCTTCAATCATCTTTAGATACATGCGTTGCGTCTTGTTTTGACGTACAACATAAACAGTGGCATCAGCGTACTCTTTCAACAGGAAGGTATCCGCTACAGGTCCTACCGGAGCTGTATCGATAATTACATAGTCAAATCTTTCCTTCACTTCTGCCATCAGCTGTTTGAACTTCTCCCGCTGGATTAGTTCAGCAGGGTTTGGCGGAATAATGCCGGAGGATAGAATAAACAGGTCTTTTATTTCTGTTGGCTTTATAATATCGGTGATCGTAGCCTGGTTAACCAGGTAGTTAGAGATGCCAAGGTCGTTTTTCACCTGTAGCAGCTTACTTACTTTTGGCTTCCTCAAATCGAGTTCCAACAAAGCCACTTTTTTTCCTATCAGCGTAAACGAAACGGCCAGGTTAACGGCCATGAAACTTTTTCCTTCGCCAGAAACACTTGATGTAACCAGGATGGTATTTGTTTGTTCACCCAGCCCCATGTAAGTAAGATTCGTACGGAGAGCACGGAATTGCTCTGCAATAGCGGTGCGTTTTCCTTCTTTAATTACAATTGGGTCTTCGGAATTTACTTGTGCGATTTCGGCAACAATCGGTACCGAAGTTTTGCCTTCAATTTCCTGGCGCATCTGAACCTTGCGGTTCAGCAGGTCTTTTATAAATACAAATGCAGCAGGGATAAGTAAGCCGATAATAAGCCAGCGTGTGTAAAACGCTTTTGGCACCGGGCTAACCGGACCGTAGGCGCTTGCCCGGTCCAGAACACGCAGGTCAGTAATGGTGGCCGCAGAGTTCAAGGCCGTTTCTTCCCGCTTTTCTAGCAGGTAGCTGTAGATTGTATTTTTAACCCCTAGCTGCCGGCTAATAGTTTGAAACGCCTTTTCTTTTTGTGGGTTTCTTCTCAACTGCGAGTTCTTGCTGCCCATGAGGCCACTAAAACTATTGCGTTGAGTAGTTAATGTTGCTTCCAGATTGCGCACATTTTCATTGATCTTCTGGCGCACACTGGCAACTGATTGTTTCGCAGCAATGACAGCATCGCTCTGTGGACCGTTAGTTGTCTGTAATTCTTCCAGTTTGAATTGTGCGGCCTGCATTTCTCCTAACAGGCTGCTCAACGTTGGATCACTCACCAAACCCAATGATGGCACAGAGCCGCCGCTACTCAGTGAGCGTTTTACGTTTTGCAAAACAGTTAATTGAAGATCAATCTGTGTTTTTTGCTGCTCAAACTGATTGGCTTGTGAAAACAATGTTTGTGCAGAAGCCGTTAAATCAATAGGTGCGACGTCTTCCCTGAAATCCACAACATTTTGTTCTACGCTATCAAGGTCTAATGCTACAGAGGCTAAACGATCTTCAATGAATTTCAGTGTATTGGCAGCACTTTGATTTTTTTCAATCAGTGCATAGTCGTTATAAACTTTAAATAAAATTGTCAGGACCGCTTTCCCTTTTTCGGGCACCGGCGTACTTAAACTAACGTCAATAACAGAAGACGTGGAAGAAATAGGATTGGCACTAAGAGAACCAGCTAAACTGCCGGCCTCACCTTCTACCGAGTTAAAGACAACAAAGTAGTTTTTACCCTGAACCGTTTTGTTGTAATCCTGGTTAGGAACAACTTTATAACGGGTGTTGCTAAGAACGAGTTCCTGGTTAAATGGAACCCTTTTGTTGTCTATTTCAATCTCACCTTTAGTCCAGTCAACACTAAAATAATACTGGCCTCCCCAATTAACCGAATCCCTGTTGACAGGAACAAACTGAACTGGTGAGTTTTCGCCGTATAGCTCTTCTACCCTCACCCTGCCCTCATTATAAACTGTTGCGGAAAGACTTAACCGACGAACTACTTCCTGCATCAGGCCTGCCGAACGCAATACAAGAATCTCGTTTTCAACGACTTTCTTTTCCCCAACAATGTTTAGTTCATCCAGCACTTTTGAGTCTGAACCTTTGTTGGGATCTTTCAAAAGTATTTTGGCGTAGGCTACAAAAATTGGCTGCTCTGCTCTGAGTTTTATATAGGCAACGGCCAGTGCCAATGTTACGGATAGCACAAACAGAGGCCAGTATGGAATAAATTTTTGAAGAATCTGGCCGATTTGGTTAAAATCTGATTGCGTTTTTACTGCATGCTGCTCATTCATAACTCACACGTTTATCGGTTAATTCGGTCAAATATTAGCAGGAGTAAAGACACTCCTGAAAGAACGTACCCAATGATTGCCTGTGTATTGCTGCTTTTTTTCTTCTCTGGATCCGACTCTACATAAACAATATCATCTGCCTGCAAATAATAGAATGGCGAGTTGAAAACCGATCCATCAAGCAGATTTACTCTGTAAAATAACTTCCCCCGCGGCGTATTACGTATCACTAATATATTATCTTTTCTCGCACTTTCCCTCACATCTCCTTTTGAAGCAATGGCTTCGATAATCGAAATGTGCTCAGTTTCAAGCGGAATAATACCTGGCGCACCAACTTCTCCCAGAACGACAACCCGGTGGTTTTTAAAACGTACTGAAACGCTGGCTCGTACAAAAATGTCGGGAACCAGCATTTTTGTAATCTTATCTTTTATCTGTGTAAGAGTAAGATCCAGCACCTTAATATCTCCTAACTTGTAAACCTGGATGTTACCGTTTTTGTCAACAAGATAGCCATCTAGCATCATGTTGTAATTTTTAACCTCGTCCGAAGGGCTGACAATGGTGATGGTCAGAACGTCATCGGGCTTTACACGGTGCTCAAAATCTTTTGTAATAAGTGTTTGAATCTCACTATTATAAGGGATGGTTTGAAAATAGCTCGTATTTTTTTGGGTATTGCAGGAGAAACTGATTAATGCAACCAGGAGGAAGATGCCAAAATAAGGTCTTACGGATAAATATTTTCGCATAGGTTAAAGCAGTTTGTTTTGCTCTTTTACTCAAAAACGTTGTAAAATAATAATTTATTTGGCAGAATTCCTAGCCCACCTATTCACATTACCCTATTAATGTGGGGATATCTACTTAGGTAAATTGCCAGCCTACCGGGGAAATACCTTTGTTTCCACCTGTGGGTAAGCCCTTAGAAAATTACCATTACAGTAGGTACCGAAAATCGAACAGTTTTTTTTGATTAAGTTTTTCCTTGTGTTCTTTAAACAAAGGCCACCCTGTTAGTAAAACCAGTACGTCGGTCTTTTCATAAACCTCTTCCAGTGAGGAAGCATAGTTGATGGGTAACCCGTAGGCCTCATCAAATGCTTTGTTGGCCATTGGGTCAAAGGCAACAATGTTCTGGTAACCGTTTTGAAGGAGAAGTTGGATAATGGATAAACTTGGACTCAGCCTTACATCATCGGAGCCTGCTTTGAAGGATAAGCCTAAAATGCCGATCATTTGGTGAGGAAGCGTGTCTGCAATGACCTTTTTTATAACATGCTCTTTAATTTCCTGATTTACAGCAATGTTTGCCTGGAGAAGTTTGGCGTTATAGCCGTGTTTGGCGGCAATGTTCTGTAAAGCTGCCGTGTCTTTGGGCAAACAATAGCCGCCATAGCCGCAGCCCGGAAAAACATAGCCGGCCATTGTTGCCGGGTTGCCTGACCAGCGTTTGTCCTGGTGCAGAACTTTGAAGGCTTCCGGAACATCAATACCACCAATATGATCGGCAATCATTGCCATTTCATTGGAATAGCTGATGAGCGTTGATAGAAGCGTATTCGAAAGGTATTTTATATACTCGGCCGTATTGAACGACACAAAATGTACCGGGGCGCCAAATGGCTGGTACAGTTTAGCGAGGATAGGTCGTACCCGGTCATCTTCTATTCCGACAATAATCCGGTCGGGATTCATAAAATCATCCCATGCATAGCCTTCCCGCAAAAATTCCGGGTTGGAAGCCAGGGCAATGTTGATCGTATTTTTTGATTTGAACGCCTCAACAAAAGGCTTTACTTGCTTTTGAATGGTGGATGGTGGAACGCTTGATTTTATGACAACCGGTTTGAAACTGTTGCCGGCATGACGTAAAACCGATTCCAGCGCAGCCAGAAGAAATCCCAGGTCGGCACTTCCATCCTCTTTTTCGGGGGTGCCGACACAAATAAAAATAACCTCGCTTTTGTGAAGGGCTTCCTGCATTGGAGCATCCAGAATGAAGCGTTTGCCTAACTCGTCATTTAACGCCTCTTTTAGTCCGGGTTCGTGAAAAGGAATGATCCCACGTTTCAGACCCTCCACTTTTTCAGCACTGGTATCAATTCCATAAACAGTATTGCCTTTTTTACTAAAGCCAAGTGCCGTTGTCAGTCCCACAAACCCAAGCCCCAAAATCGCTATCATAGTTACTGGTGATTATAATGCAGGAATCGTAAATAAGAAGCTATTCCTTCCTCTACAGTGATTGTAGGATGGAAGTTCAAAATTGTTCTTGCTTTGTCAATATTCGGACAGCGCCTAGCAGGATTGTCAGTTAAATATTCTGTGTCCGGTGGCGCTTGCCTCTGGAGCTTGCCTTTATAATCCAGCACTTCTGCCGCTACCCTGCTGAAAATTTCAGCAAATTCAGTAACAGAGATCTCTGGTTTATCCATTCCAATATTAAAAACATCAAATTTGCCATGAACCAATGCTTTTAAATAACCAACAATGGCGTCCGCAACATAACAAAAGGTGCGGGTTGGTGTGCCATCGGAAAAAAGGACAAGATCTTGTCCAGCCATAACTGCTTTTGCAAAATCTGCCGGCAAGCGTTTGTCTTGGATTCCCATGCCGGGACCATAGTTATTAAATGGCCTTACAATGGTTATAGGGAGATTATATTTTTGGCTAAAGAGATAACAGAGCGTCTCACCAAAGCGCTTGGCTTCATCGTAGCAGGCCCTGGGGCCGATGGTGGCTACATTACCTCGGTATGTTTCAGTGGTAGGAATACAGTCGGGATGAGGGTCGCCATACACTTCGCTGCTTGAAAAAAACAGCAGCCCTTTGATTGGCTTTTCCTTGTAAAACTCCAGAAGCGATCGTAAACCGGTTACGTTTGCATCGACTGTTTCAATAGGGTATTGCCGGTAATAACTGGGCGATGCAATGGAGGCAAGGTG
>DATKHJ010000058.1:0-6695 GCA_035510335.1 Flavisolibacter sp.
GCTTAACCCGGATAATGTTGCAGAAACGAAAGCTACACTAGCCCGTTTTGCACACCTGTTCAACGATGAAAGCAAAACCTGGATTGGTCACAACATCAAGTACGATCTGCTGATGCTGAAATGGTACGATGTGGAAATCAAAGGCAAGTTGTTTGACACCATGCTGGCGCATTTCCTGATTGAACCCGATGGTAAAAGCAACATGGACTGGCTGAGCGCCAAGTACCTTGGTTACGAACCGGTTCACATTGAAGACCTGATTGGCAAAAAAGGAAAAGGCCAGGGCAACATGAAAGATGTGGAGCTGGAAAAGATCAAAGAATACGCGGTGGAAGATGCCGACATCACGCTGCAGTTCAGAAATCTTTTTCTGCCCAAACTGAAAGAATGCGAAGTGGAAAACGTGTTTTACGAAGTGGAAAATCCGTTGGTGCCGGTGCTCACCGACATGGAATTTGAAGGCGTAAAAATCGACACGGCCTTTTTGAACGATTACTCACGAGTGCTGGAAACCGAAGCTAAGGTGCACGAAGAGAAAGTGTACGAGACCGCTGGCGTTCGTTTCAATCTTGGTTCGCCCAAACAACTGGGCGAAGTGCTGTTTGAAAAACTAAAGCTCGATCCCAAAGCCAAAAAAACAAAAACAGGACAATACGCCACCGGCGAAGAAGTGCTGCGCAAAATGGCCGGCGATCATCCCATTGCCGATCACATTTTGGCCTTCCGCGAATACACAAAACTGAAGTCAACCTATGTAGATGCACTGCCGCAACTGACCAATCCAAAAACAGGACGTGTGCATACCAATTATGCACAGGCAATTGCAGTGACGGGACGCCTTTCCAGCAACAATCCCAACCTGCAAAACATTCCCATTCGTACGGAGCGAGGGCGGGAAATTCGCAAAGCCTTTGTGCCAAGAGACGCGGACCATGTGTTGGTCAGCGCCGACTATTCGCAAATTGAACTGCGCATTGTGGCGGCCATCAGCGCCGATCCTGCCATGTGCGAAGCGTTTATTCAAAACAAAGACATTCACACCGCAACAGCGGCCAAAGTGTACAACGTAGCCGAAGAAGCTGTTACCAAAGACATGCGCCGCAAAGCCAAGAGTGTCAACTTCGGCATTATTTACGGACAAAGCTCGTTTGGCCTGGCGGAGAACTTAAGCATCAGTCGTGCCGAAGCAAAAGAGATCATTGACAATTACAAAATTCAGTTTGCGGGTATCACCCGTTACATGGATGAAATGATCAACTATGCCCGGGAGCATGGTTATGTGCAAACGGTGCTGGGCCGCAAGCGCTGGCTGCGTGATATTAATTCTGCCAACTTCACCGTTCGTGGTTACGCCGAACGCAACGCCATTAACTCACCCATCCAGGGCACTGCTGCCGATATGATCAAGCTGGCGATGGTGAAAATTCATCACGCTTTTAAAGAGCACCGCTTCAAAAGCAAAATGATTTTGCAGGTGCACGATGAATTGGTGTTTGATGTAACAAAAGACGAAGTGGAAGCAGTAAAACCAGTGATTCTCGACTGCATGCAAAGCGCCATGACGCTGCCCAACGGCATTCCTATTTTAGCGGAAGTTGGTGTAGGAGACAACTGGCTGGAAGCGCACTAGCAGGAGCTGCTGGTTACTGCCAATCGAATTGTACAATCAGGCCACGGTAAAGGATAACTTTTCCATTTTGCCCTGTGCCAACTTCTGCATGCCAGCCAGGGATGGTGGATAAGGCGGGATACATCGTCCATCCTCCCTGCTGTTCTTTCTCTTTCACTACAATCACATCACCTAGTTTTTTTCCGGCAATCTGCGCCAACGTTTCTGCTTTCTTTTTTGCCTGGTTGTATAACCGTTGAAACAAGATCTTTTCTGTTGCTTTTTCTTTCGAAGATTTTGTTGCAATGATGGTGCCTTTAGTATTTTCCAACTGCCGAATACGATCGGCGAACTCCTTCAATTTATCAATCGATAGAAATCGGATGGAAATGCCAGGTTCCTGTAAGCCCTCGTAGTGTGAAACGGTATAACGAACTTCTTTTAAGGTATCTAATTGCATAGTTTTAATAAGCTGCCGCACATCCTGCAATCGATTTACAACCGGAACATCCGGCACGACAGCCATTGTATCAAAAGCCGCGGTATCAACAGTAATAACAGACGTCCAATCAACATGCCCAACATGATAGATGATTTCATCTGCATCAATTTGAATGGTGTCTTCTACCACAACTTCTACAAATGGTTTTGTTTGTGCCGATGCAAAAAACGTTGTACAAAAAGCAGCAAGCACAAAAACGATCTTCAGCATAGTTGTTTTGGTTTATCTAATGAAAATAACTTGTTTTCAGGAATGGTTAAAAACACCTTTCCCGTAAGGCCCTGTTAATCTTAACGGGTGGATAGTGTAACTTGGCTGGTAAAACTATCTTTTGTCGAAATCTATTTTCTGCCATGAAACGATTGACCGGCCTTGCCTTTTCCTTACTTGCCTGCAGTATTCTTAACGCTCAAAACAAACCACGCATTGATTTTGAAACCTACAACCCGCCATCCTCATTAGTTGTGCCCGAACATCCGTTGCGCAAAGCAAAATTCCCTTTCATTGATGTGCACAACCACCAATACAACATGCCTACGCAGGATATTCCGGCGCTATTAAAACAAATGGACAGCCTGAACATGCGGGTGATGGTGAACCTCAGTGGTCGCGGCTCCATGAGCGACAACAACCATTTGGCAAATGCCATTCAGAATGCAAAAAAATCAACGCCCAACCGCATTGTTGTCTTCACCAATATTTCTTTCAATGGCGTGGGCAATGCCGATTGGGGAGCAAAAACGGTAGCGCAACTGGAGGCCGATGTAAAAGTCGGCGCACAGGGATTGAAGATTTACAAAAGCCTTGGTTTCTCTGCCAAAGACGTTGATGGAAATGTGTTGCGGGTAGATGATCCGCGTCTTGACCCGGTGTGGGTGGCCTGCGGTAGGTTGGGCATTCCGGTGCTAATTCATACGGCCGATCCGAAACAGTTTTGGGAAGAAGCCAATGAACAAAATGAACGCTGGCTGGAGCTGTTAACGTATCCTAACCGCAAGCGAAGCAATACCAATCCGGCCCCTTGGGAAGATATGATTCAGCAGCAACACAACATCTTTCGCAAGCATCCGAAAACAAATTTTATTAACGCCCATTTTGGCTGGTATGCCAACGATCTTGCACATCTGGGAAAACTCATGGATTCTTTCCCCAACATGTATACTGAATTTGGCGCCGTGATTGCCGAATTAGGAAGGCAGCCAAGAGCTGCAAAAGCATTCTTTGAAAAATACCAGGACCGCATTTTGTTTGGAAAGGATAGTTGGGTGCCTTCCGAATATAGTACCTACTTCCGTGTGCTGGAAACCGAAGACGAATATTTTCCTTACCACAAAAAATACCATGCTTTCTGGCGCATGTACGGTATGGGATTGAGCGACAACATCCTGAAAAAGATCTATTACAAAAATGCCCTAAAGATCATTCCCGGCATCGATAAATCGCAATTCCCGAATTGATCTTTTACAAACCAATTCAAACCAAAAGCAACCACAGGATGGTTGCTTTTGTGTATAGGACTGTTAGCACAAGCTGTTTCTACTTACTGTTGAAACAATCTCCCAATATCTTCTTATCCTTTCTCCTACGCCGTTGGTCGCCTGTCGTCATGCGTGGTGCGTATCAGGCTGATGCCGGTGAAAAAGAAAATGGCACCCAGCACGCCGTACACCACCAGGCTTTTGATCTGCCGTTCGGTACCGCTGGCCTCCATAAAGATGACGGCAAAATAGATGAGCCCGGCAATACCGAGCAGGGTAAGGATGATTCCAAAAACACGCTTTATGTTCATACCAATGCTTTACCAGTATGGTTGCAAATGGCCTGCCAGCAATAAATGAATGAACTGAACACGCCGCTGATAGAGGCAAATTATCCTGCCCTAAGTTTGGTCCCTTAATTTAAACACGATGGAAAATGAAAAACAACCGCTGCTCATCTATTGCTACGATGCGTATTGCGGCTGGTGTTATGGTTTTAGCCCGGTCATTACAAAACTGGAAAAAGAGTACCGCGACAGGCTGCAGTTTGAAGTGCTTTCCGGCGGAATGATTTTCCCCGAAACACCGCAGCATTTTGCACCCACGGCAAAATATATTCAAACTGCATACAAAAGAGTTGAAGAGTTAACAGGCATTAAATTCGGCGAAGATTTTTTGTGGCATGTGTTCAATCCCGATAAAACAGACTGGTACCCACATTCAGAAATGCCGGCCATTGCGCTTTGCATCTTCAAAGAATATCAACCCGATAATGCAGTAGAGATAGCCGCCGATCTGCAGTATGCATTAAATTACGAAGGACGGGATTTAACCGACAAAGAAGCTTATCGGCACCTGTTTCCCAAATACAATGTTCCGGAAGAAGAGTTTTATACAAAGCTGAAAAGCGAAGAGTACAAAGAAAAAGCCTACTACGAATTCGCCTTGGTAAAGCAGTTGCAGGTAACAGGTTTTCCCTGCGTGCTGATGCAGGTAAGCGATTCAAAGTTTTACCTGCTGGCGCAAGGTTATACTGACTATGAAACATTGAAGGGGCGAGTGGAGAAGGTTTTGTCAGAATTGTCTGAACCTTGATTTATAGGATTGATGGGATTTGTGGGAAATGAAAACATTTTTTATGCAGGGAGAGTTGTTTCGTAAACGACGGCTCTCCCTTTTCTTATCAATCTCATAATCCACCCAAATCATGGTTCAGATATAACAAAAGAGTCGTTCATTATGAACGACTCTTTTGTTTCCTATTAATCTTACGAATCCTATAAATCGTGGTTCAGACAGAAATTATTTTAAAACCTTGGGCCTTCTCCACCACCCGGAAAGCCACCACCACCGCGGGCCTGCTGGCGTGCAGCCGCTGTACCAAAATTGCGGAGGTTGTAGGTAAAGTAGAGCATGAAGTATTGCTGCAACACTTGGTTGCGGGTATCTTCAATGAACTCACCGGTTACGTTACGGATAATGCTTTGGTTTTGTTTCAGAAGGTCAAATACGGTGAGTTTGAGTTCGCCTTTTTGTCCCCGCAAAAACTTTCTACCGGCACTCATGTTCCATAAAACATAGTTCTGGTTGAATCCTTCCGCCAATCCATCGTAATACTGGTTGGTGAAATCATTTTGAAAAAACCAGCCATTCTTCGACAACAGGTTTGTTTGCACACTAATCACATGGTTATAATATTCTGTATTGGCGCTTGCCTGCACCTCGTTCCGCACCTGGTTGAAATTTGCCCGGTAAGAAATATTAAAATCAACATACTGGCTTACGTTGCTAACAAGGCCTGCGCCTAATGCGTAGGTGGTGTTCCTGGTTTCGTTGAGAATACTATTCGTGATACCTGGAATGTTTGAATATCTCCACTCTGCATCCAGGTTGAAGTTGGATTTCATAAAGCTGAGCGGAAAAGCAAAGGTCAGGTTCGTCCGCATGTTCTGGTAACCATCCAGGTTTACGGGAGAAGTAATCCTTGAGCCTGGCGATAATTTCACGCCGCCCACTACCGTATCGCTTCTTGGTGTGAAGGTGGCATTGGCAATATAATCGTTGGCCGTTTGGTAGAAAACGTTGGCCACAAACAACAATCCTTTTTGAGGATTGGTATAGGTGTATTGCGTACTACCCATGTGCATGAACTGCGTATTCAGGTTTACGTTACCAATGCTGTAAACCGGTGCATTGGTCACATCTATTACACCCTGCAGTTGCGTAACCGATGGCTCGTTTACGTTGGAGCGGTAAAACAACCGAATGTTACTGCGGGACGAAAGCTTGTAACGGATCATTGCATTCGGTAACACATTGTTGAATGTTTTGTTTACCGTTACCCGGGTAGGAAAAGTCTGGTTGCTTTTCAGGTTGGTGCTTTGGTAGTTTACACCAAATGAAATCATGCGGTCTCTGTCGCCCCAACGGTAAGAAAGACCGCCATTCTGCGCAACCGTGCGGTTCTCCAAGACGTTCGATAACCTGTCCTGGAACAAGGTGTACTTGTTTTCAATTGGGTTCAGCTCAAACGTTTGCTGGTCCGATTCGCTTTTTGAAAGCCTTGGATTGTAAGTGAACTGCAATTGCGAGTTCTGGCCCAGCGGTTCAGAATAACTAATGTTTGCTGAAAGCTGAAGTGTATTGTTTGCCTGGTCGGTAAAGCGGTTGGATGCTGTGTCATCAAAGTTGGATGGATTTGTAAACGACCGTTGAAACGTATTGATATACGATTCACCTGTTCTGTCGTTGTACGATGTATTCAATCCAACGGTTAATGAGCGGCCACGTTTTGCAAACCCGCGGCGGTAAAGAATGTTATTGTTTAAGTTCAGCCCATTTCTTTTGGCGTCGTTGATATTTGTGTTCAGTGTTTGCGTAATGGGGCTGCCATCTTTAAAAATAGTACCGGTTCCTACGCTTCTGTCCGATGTGTTCTTCTGAATATTGGCACTTGGCGTAATAATCAAGGTATTCATGGAATCAATCCGGTACTCCAGGCGCATGTTCAGCCGATGGTTGTTATTGGTGCTAACAGCCGTTGTGGTATCAATAATATTGCTGATGCTGCTGGTAAAATACTGGGTGTTGGCTAACTGGTTTGTTG
>DATKHJ010000059.1:0-2182 GCA_035510335.1 Flavisolibacter sp.
TTCCGTTTCGGTCCGGAATAGGGTCGCCATGCGGATCAAACGCGGGAAAGTCCAAAAATTCTTCCAGCCGGTTCACCAGGTCATCGGAGTCGATGTGCTCTAACTGTTCCGCCAGTTGGTGCACCTCACTCCATTTGTAATTCAGTTTGTTCACCAGGAAAACCTCCCACAGCCGGTGTTTGCGCACAATCAGCAACGCTTTCTTTTTTCCTTTCTCTGTTAGCAGAATGCTTTTGTCGGGTAACGTTTCTACTAGTTTTTTCTCCGATAGTTTGCGCACCATTTCCAGCACTGTAGCCGGGTTAAGCCCCATGCTTTTTGCCAGAGCAATGTTGTTAAGCTTTTTAATTTCCTTCTGGCTCAGCTTGTATAATCCCTTCAGGTAGTTCTCCTCAAAATGGTGCGTGAAGTGCGACATAGCACAAAATTACGCAAGGGCTGTAAAAATAAATTTATTTGGTTGACCAAATATTTTACTTTTGGAAAATCAAATGAATGGTATGAAAGGAATTTTTACCGGCTTTCTTCTGCTTGTTTTTGGATTGGGTGCTTCTGCACAGGCAGGCATAAAAGGAGTGGTTACGGGCAATGGACAAGTGCTGCAGGGTGCTACCATCGCCGTTAATAAAAAAGGAGCCGCCGTTGCCGATACGGCCGGCCGTTTTTCTGTTTTAAATCTGCCGGCAGGCAAACACAACCTGCAGGTTTCCATGACCGGTTTTGAAACGGAATACAAAACAGTTGTTTTGAAAGATTCATCCATAACTGAACTGGCTATTGAACTGCAGCCGTCCACGTCTTCGTTGGACGCGGTGGTGGTTTCGGGCACCATGAAACAGGTGCGCCGTCTGGAAAGTCCCATTGCCGTGGAAGTGTATTCGCACCAGTTTTTTAAAAAAAATCCATCACCCAGTGTGTTCGAATCTCTCTCGATGGTGAACGGCGTTCGTCCGCAAATCAATTGCAACGTTTGCAACACCGGCGACATACACATTAACGGGCTGGAAGGACCATATACGATGGTAACGATTGACGGCATGCCCATCGTGAGCAGTTTGTCTTCTGTGTACGGGCTGTTTGGTATTCCGAGCCAGATGATTGAAAGAGTAGAAGTGGTGAAAGGCCCGGCTTCAGGATTGTATGGTTCGGAAGCCATTGGCGGTCTCATTAACATCATTACCAAATCGCCGCAAAAAGCGCCGCTGTTTTCGGCCAACATCATGAGCACTTCCTGGCGTGAGCACCTGGTTGATCTTGGTGTAAAATGGAAAGTCGGACCTGCCATCTCCTCCATGCTTGGCGTAAACTATTTCAACTACGGCAACCCGGTTGATAACAATGGCGACAACTTTACCGATGTAACCTTGCAGCACCGCATTTCTGTTTTCAATAAGTGGAACCTGCAGCGGAAGAAAAACCGGGTAGCATCACTGGCCGGCCGTTATTTTTACGAAGACCGCTGGGGCGGCGAAATGCAATGGAGCAAACGCTTTCGTGGTGGCAACCAGTTGTACGGCGAAAGCATTTACACCAAACGCTGGGAACTGATTGGTAACTATCAACTGCCGGTGCAGCAAAACATGTTCTTCTCGTTTTCGGCCACAGGCCACAACCAGGATTCGTACTATGGTACAACGCCTTATTTTGCGCAGCAAAATATTCTCTTCGGGCAGTTGACGTGGGATAAAACGAAGGGTGCGCAAAGCATGCTGCTTGGTTTGGCAGGACGTTATAACTACTATGATGATAACTCCACCGCAACAGCCGATACATTGGCAAAGCTGAACAAACCTGACAAGGTTTTTTTGCCCGGTATTTTTTTGCAGGACGAATGGCGCATCAACAATGCACACCGCCTGCTGGTTGGTTTGCGTTACGATTATCACCCTGCGCACAAAAGCATTTTTACGCCCCGCATAGCCTACAAATGGTCGGTGAACGATGGTGAAGCCTTGCGGCTAAATGCCGGTACCGGTTTTAGGGTGGTGAATCTTTTTACCGAAGAACATGCGGCGCTGACTGGCACAAGAGCAGTAGAGGTAAGGGAAAAATTATCGCCGGAAAAAAGCTATAACGTAAACATCAATTACAACAAACGGTTGGGTAACCGTTCACGGGCTGCTTCGCTGGATGTGTCGGCCTGGTACACCTATTTTCACAACCAGATCATTCCGGATTACGA
>DATKHJ010000060.1:0-2624 GCA_035510335.1 Flavisolibacter sp.
GCAACCAGTTAGCCACCGAGAATTATTATTTCCCGATGGCGGGAACCAACTGGATGATAGGATTAAATATCCGATTGTAAAAAACCGCAAATAAAAAAGACGCCGAATGGCGTCTTTTTTATTTCAATATGCATTGATTTATGACAGCGGACTCACACCTTCCTGCACGTTTGCTTCCAGTAATTTTTCGGCAATGAGCAGATCGATGGGCCGTGTAATTTTTATGTTGTTCTCTTCTCCTTCCAGTAGCGAAATCTTGAGGCCATAGGCTTCTACCACAGTGGCTTCGTCGGTAAAGCGTTCTTTAAAATCAATTTCAAATGCCGGCAGCAGTATGCGGCTATGAAATGTTTGCGGTGTTTGCACCAGCACCACTTTGTTGCGATCGAGCACTTCATTGTCGTTCAATTCTTCGTTCAGCAAACGAACGCTGTCTCTTGCAATGGTCACCGGCACGGCGCTTCCCATTTGCAGCGCATGCTCGTAGCAACGCTGAATTAAATCAGCACTTGCCAGGCAGCGCACCGCATCGTGTACAAAAACAATGGCATCGCCTTCTACCAACCGCAAACCATTTTGCACGGAATGAAAACGGGTTTCGCCGCCGGAAGTAATTTGAATGCGTGAATAATCGAAGAACGCATCAATGATTTCGCGGCCAAGATCAGTGAACTCTTCCGGCAACACCAGAATGAGTTGCAGGTCTTCAAACGCATCTAAAAAAGTACGGATGGTATAATACAATACGGGTTTGCCGTGCAACATCAAAAACTGCTTGGGTACTGCGGAACCCATGCGCTTGCCGGATCCGCCTGCTACGATGACTGCATATTTTTTCATGGTAACAAAAATGGTCGGGCAAATTACGGTAAAATCCCGTGCCGGACGGGAAGAAGAAGGAATTGGGGAGCTGGATTTAGGAATTGGCGGTTAAGAATTAGTGGATGGTTACTTGCCGTTGATTAAACTCAAGGAGCTGGTATTCTTAGAAATGGGTTGAGCACAAAAAGATATTCCAATTCTTCAAGAAATGGAATATCGTCGCAAGCCTACGTTCAGCACAATCTGGGTGATGTGACTATAATACATTCATATCAAAATTCCACTCTCCACAAAACACAGACCCTTCCCGGAGCAACTACTAATTCCGAATCCCCAATTCCTATTTCTCACTTCTTACTTCCGGCTTCCAACTCCTCTCCTCCCTACCTTCGCCCTATGCAGACAGATGTTTTGATTATTGGACAAGGCTTATGCGGCACCATGCTTTCCTGGCATTTGCACAAGGAAGGAAAATCGTTTGTCGTTATTGATGAAGAACAGCAGGATGCACCGTCGAGAGTGGCCGCCGGTGTTATTAACCCGGTAACTGGGCGGCGCTATTCCATCACATGGATGGTGGAAGAATTGTTCCCTTATGCAAAGCAAGTGTATGAAGAGTTGGGAAACTACCTCGGAACAAACTTATTCTACCAGAAAAATATCATTGATTTTTTTCCCACACCGCAAATGCGCAACACGTTTGTCGATCGGTTAACGGAGAACGATACCTATCTGCACAGCTACCCCGACCAAAACCGGTTTAACCAGTATTTCAATTACGATTTTGGTTGCGGGGAAATTGGTCCGGCCTACATGGCTGATGTGGCTACGCTGCTAGCGCAATGGCGCAACAAGCTGAAAGAAACAGGTCGGCTAAAAGAAGAAAAATTTATAGTGGAAGACTTGGTTGTGACCAGTGATGGCATTACCTACCAAAACATCACCGCCGAAAAAATTGTTTTCTGCGATGGGACGGCTTCTACAAAAAACCCCTGGTTTGAACTGTTGCCGTTTTCGCCCAACAAAGGCGAAGCATTGATTATTGAATGTGAAGAACTCACCAACGATCATATCTTTAAAAGAGGCATGATGCTGGCGCCGCTGCCCACGGAAAACCTTTTTTGGGTTGGCTCTACCTACCAATGGGACTTGGATGACATTGGCCCTTCGGAGAAGTTTTATAAAAGCACCACGGCCTTGCTGGAAGGCTGGCTGAAGAAACCTTTCAAAGTGCTGGACCATAAAGCGGCATTTCGTCCGGCAACGGTTGAGCGCCGGCCTTTTGTTGGCTTTCACCCGCTTTACCCGGCCATTGGTATTTTAAACGGCATGGGCTCTAAAGGCACATCGCTTTCACCCTTCTTTGCCAACCAACTGGTGCAACATTATGTGCACGATTTGCCCATTACGCCGGAGGCAGATGTGCATCGCTTTCAGCGCATTCTTTCTAAATGATGATATTGGGAGATTGGGTTATTGAGATATTACCATTGCGACAATCATTTAATAACTCAATATCCCAATATCTCAATAACCAACCTTCCCTCCTAATTCATCATCTTTGTAAAAAATTATTCTATGGCATGTGATTTTTCCTTACCGTTTTCCGGCGAACCGGAAAGCGTTTTAGCAAAAGCAAGAAAGGCAGTAGAAGGCCAGGGCGGCAACTTTAACGGAGATACCAGCCGCGGCGATTTTCATGTATCTGTTTTTGGTAACAAGATCGTGGGAAATTATACCGTAAGCGGACAAACGCTAAACATCAACATTACCGACAAACCGTTTATGGTGCCGTGCAGCGC
>DATKHJ010000061.1:0-2883 GCA_035510335.1 Flavisolibacter sp.
GCAGTAACAGTATTGGTGGATGAAAAGTCGCACAATGCCAAATGGAGCTTTGAACAAATGCTCGCCAGGCGCATGGAGATTGATGCAGAAGACGGTGCAAAAACAAGAGGACAGCGAAAAGAATGAGACACCAACCCTTGACGTTTTTCTGTAGATGAGACATTAGGAAGTTGCCGGGCCTGCCTTTCTCTCCTGGCCAGCCAATTTCCTTTTCGTCTATACACAATTTTCTGGCATCTTTTTTTCAGCCTTATCCCCGATCCCTATTGCTTTGAAAACTTGTCTATATGAAACCCGCATCTTCATTTTTCCAGGAAGCGCACCTGCGCTACATTCAACGCACCCTCAAGGTGTCGCGGCAGGAGGTGATCAGCACCATCCGGCGTTCGCACATCAGCGCCCGGCAAATTGCCGATTATCTAAGGAGCCTCCAGCAAAAGCATCGTGGCAACAACAATGCTCTCGATCATGGTGGTCCTGTCATCGTTTAATCTCTTTTGGTCTTTAGCCTAAATCAGCCGTGGTTTTGATTTCTGTTTCGCTAAACAGCGTAAACAGAACAAAAAGGCATGGCTAATTTCTTGCTGCCCAAAAAAAGGTTTCCAAATCTACCTTCGCTGCTAAAACAGACAGAGATGAACAATACCCTGACCAACAAAGTAGCGTACATTACCGGTGGTAGCAAAGGAATTGGCTTTGGCATTGCACAAGCCCTTCTAGCAAAAGGCATGAAAGTGGCCATTAGCGGACGCAACCTGCAAGCTGTGGAAGAAGCCGCCAAACAACTGAACAGCCCTAACGTTCTTGCTCTTCAATCCGATGTTCGTTCGGCCGAATCCGAAGCAGAAGCGGTAAGAAAAACCGTTGAACATTTTGGAAGTTTGGATGCCGTGGTGGCCAATGCCGGCGTGGGCATTTTTTCTCCCATCGATACATTGAGTGAAGAAGATTGGAAGAGCACCATCGACACCAATCTTACCGGCGTTTTCAATACCGTAAAAGCCGGTATTGAACCGCTGAAAAAATCAGAAGGTTATATCATCACTATTGCCAGTCTGGCCGGTACCAATTTTTTTGAAAATGGCGCAGCCTACAACGCCAGCAAGTTTGGACTGGTTGGCTTTACGCAGGCCATTATGCTTGACCTCCGCAAATATGGCATTAAAGTGAGCACCATCATGCCTGGCTCAGTGTCCACGTATTTCAACAATCATACGCCATCGGAAGCGGATGCATGGAAGATTCAGCCCGAAGACATTGGTGAGCTGGTGGTTGATTTGCTGCAAATGAACCCACGCACCCTGCCCAGTAAAATTGAAGTGCGTCCGTCAAAACCCGGAAAAGGATAATTGTGCAGGCCGCAACAGGTGACCAACTGTTGCGGCCTGTTTTTTTCTATCGCCAATACGTAAACGCTTACACATGAACCAAACCAAGATAGCCCTTGTTACCGGCGGCAGCCGCGGACTGGGAAGAGACATGGCTCTGAGCATGGCCCGCAAAGGGCTCGATGTGATTCTTACCTACCGCAGCAAAGAAGCGGAGGCAAGAGAAGTGGCCGACGAAATTAAAGCACTGGGCCGCAAAGCAGCCATTCTTTCCCTTGACATGAACAACAATGTACCCGCTCTTGAATCGTTTGTGCAGGCAGTTAGCATTGAGCTGAAAACAACCTGGGAGCGAACCGACTTTGATTACCTGGTGAACAACGCCGGCATTGGCGGCAACATTCCGTTTGCTGATGCAACCGAAGGACAGTTTGACGAGTTTTTAAACGTGCATTTCAAGAACGTTTATTTTCTTACCCAAAAACTGCTGCCCTACCTGGCCAATGGTGGCGGCATTGTCAACATCTCCAGCGGCACTACCCGTTTTGTCAATCCCGGCTATTCCATATATGCTTCCATGAAAGGCGCTATGGAAGTACTCACAAAATACTGGGCAAAAGAACTGGGCGAAAAAGGCATTCGCTGCAATATTGTGGCGCCGGGACCTATTGAAACAGATTTCAACAACGCAGCCATTCGCAACAACCCGCAAATAAAAGAACGACTGGCTTCTCTTTCACCATTGGGACGTGTAGGCACAGCCGAAGACATTGGCGGCGTGGTGGCTTTTTTGTGTTCGGAAGAAGGCCGGTGGATCAATGGGCAGCGGATAGAAGTAAGCGGGGGAATTAATGTGTAGGCGAGGCAGAAGTAGGAAGTCAGAGGTAGAAAGATAAATGGAATTGGGGATTGGGGTTAGAAACTCTAAACTGGAAATTGTAGCTATGAAATTTTTGAATGTTTATTGCGAGAACCGCAAGGCGGAAGTGTACATCAGTCTTGATAAGATTGTGCTGATTAAAAAGCTGGAAGAAGAAAACGCCTGTTTGATTGAACTGGAAGGCGCCAATACAGAACCGGTTAAAGCAGCGATGCTGTCGGAAGATCTTATTCGAAAAATTAATGGCGAAGACCGCATTGGTATTGGCTTTCGTGCCGGGAGATAATCATTGGTTGATGCGGTGCAAAATGCCGTCGTATGGAACGAAGGTTTCCAGGAGAAAAAGAAAAGAAGTGATGCGACTGCTGAACAACAAAACTTCCCTGCCGCAATGAAAGAATATTTACTGGTTGCGGAAGTAATGCTTCGTTTCCGCAACCAGTTTCCCTTTTGCTTCTTTTGAAAATAAAAAAGCCGTACACACGTTTAAGGGAACATGAAACAACTGCTCCTGAGTACCCTGCTGATGACTTCCGTGCTGGCAAGCGGACAAAAACTATTTTTTACCTCGCAGCAATCGTTTGCTACCAAACAACCCAACAAATTTTACAGTTCCGTTACCCTGAACGATAGTTTGCTTCTGTTCAATGCACGGGATTACAACCTGTACGCATA
>DATKHJ010000062.1:0-3250 GCA_035510335.1 Flavisolibacter sp.
GTGTATGTGCTGGTGCTAACGCTGTTTCATCACATCTATCTTACCCTTTTGCAATGGCTGCAGTTTGGCAGCTTTTTGCAGTTCCTCATTAAAGTGGCTGCCACTACCGCCATCAGCATTCTGCTGATTGTTACCACCGAACTGCTGTTTCCCCGCAAGCTGCGATTCCGCACCAATACAGCCTGATGCGAAAGCTTGAATTGCAATCGGCAAACGGGAATCCGCAATTGAAGAAACGTTGTAGTACAACCCAACGTTTGATAGTCAGAAAGTAAGAGAGGCTTTTATTCACAATTGACCACTCACCATTCACGAACTCATTGCTGATTGCCGATTCTCGGTTACCGATTGCTTATTGCCAATTGGCCTTTGCAAACCTGCGTTCATTAGCATTTGATTAGAGTGCAGGAATGGTTCATTGCTGTGGCATAATTTTTAAGAACTTTGTCAAAAATTTCTACCAATGAAGTTTCGTTCCAGCTACTTACTTATTTGTTCGCTTGCTGTTGCCGTTTTTTTTAGCTCCTGCGTTTCGCAGAAAAAATACCAGGAAGCGCTAAGCCGTGAACAAAGCCTTTTGAGCCAGAGTACGCAACTGAACGACGAGATCGTTCGGCTGAAAGGGCAGAATGAAAACATGCAAAAAGAGAATGCCCGCCTGATTGCACAGATTGACGAGGCCCTGCAGAAATATTCGCAGGCAAGCGGCCAGGCCAATCTTACCCAAAAACAACTGGAAGCCGAACAAAAACGCCTGCTCGAACTTCGGCGCCTGTTGCAGCAGCAGGGCGAAGCGGTAGAAAACCTGCGCAAGAAAATGGCCGATGCCTTAACCGGCTTTAGCTCCAACGAGCTGACCGTGTTTACCAAAAACGGCCGAGTGTATGTGAGCATGCAGGAAAGCCTGCTGTTTCCATCGGGCAGTGCGGCGGTAAACGAAAAAGGAAAACAAGCGCTGCAAACCGTGGCGCAGGCACTTAATAACAACCCCGATATTAACGTGGTGGTAGAAGGGCATACCGATTCAATTCCCATTAAAAGAACCTTTGAAGACAACTGGGCGTTGAGTGTGGCCAGGGCTACTTCGATAGTGCGTTTGCTGACCAATACCTACGCGGTTGATCCAACAAGAGTAACAGCATCGGGCCGCAGTTATTTTGAACCAGTGGACAGCAACAGCACACCGGAAGGCCGCGCAAAAAACCGTCGCACGGAAATCATCCTGGCACCGAAGCTTGACCAGATTTTGCAGTTGCTGGAGCAAACAAAGGCCATGAGCGAAATGGGCACAAACTAGTAGCGACACACCATTGGTGTGTCTAACAGAATGGACCTAATCATTACGAAAATACGGAACGATGGAAGATTTATTTTGGACAACCTTATCGCTGAACGGAGCACAGAAAGAATACCATATCATTTTCGAGGAAGAGGAATATCGTTTTGTGCCAAAAGAATCTTCCGAGATGGCCTATCGTTTTAAGCGGGAACACGACGAATGGATAGCGTCAGATGCCGCATCGGAAGAAGTGAAGGATGCGGCCGTGGATGCGTTGGAGAAGTATTTACTGCGACAGCATTGATACGTTGAAAGAAACTTTCTTTATAAAATGCCGGCTGAATATGCCGGCATTTTTAGTTAGTAGAAATAAATGTGCTTTCGCACGGAAATCAGTTGATCGTTGATTTTTGTCTGTACTTCGTTCAGCATTCCATTGGGATAATACGAATACGTTTCCACCACTTCTTCTGGTCTTGAAAGCCCTTCTGGCGGCCTCACTGACTTGGGCAAAGGCGGGATGATTTTTTCAATCAGCTGGTTTTTCTCATTGTAGGTTAAAAAGCAATCAACAAAACGCTTTTCCTCTGTCCTCCGCTGAAAGAACCGTTTGGAAGAACGGCCATCATCGGGATATGTATAGAGATAGGAAAAATTACTGGCGGCACTGCCTTCAAACCAATGATTGATTTGCTGAATGCGACGGTCTTTACGGTAGCTGAATTCGTTCACCAGCGTTTCGGGCAAATTCTCTATTTGCAGGTATATTTTCAAGGGCTGACGAAAGCTGTTGTAAACGTAGCGTTCCTGGATTGTTTTTCGTTTGCCGTTGAAAACCTGTTTAAGAATAAGGTTACCGGCTTCATCGTAGCTGTAGCGATGAACAAGTTTGGCCCGCAGCCACAGTTCGTCCTGCTCCAGGCTATCTAACTGACTGCCTGAATAAAAATAGTGGTACCGCCTTAGCAGTTTATTCTGCCGGTATTCTTCGGACCGGATAACCCGGCCCAGCGAGTCATACACAAGGGACTGTTGTATAAGTGAATCGCTCAGAATACCTTTTTTGTACCGGTACAGAAAAACACCTTCCTGCTTAACGCCGGCTTTTTGGTAGGCATGGGTTGGCGCCCAGAACACTGAATAATGAAGGCTGTCCTGCGCATTGGCAGAAAGTACCGAAACCAACCAGCAAAACAAAGAAAGCAGCAGCCTTTTCATACGTTAGGAATGAAAGATACATTCGCTTTTTGATTGTTTGTGCTGCGGCCTTGCAAGAATATCTTCTTCTTTTTAGATGCAGATGCGAAGTTCAATTAGACAATGCACTTACTCATTGCGAACATGGTTTATAGCTCCCCACGATTCTCCTTTAAGTATTGATATTACGCCTCGATCGGCAAAAAACCTGTCACAGATATGCACTAGAAAACGATCTTCTTTCTCCTGCAACTCATGCGGAACGTTACAAAGTAATTTGATGTCGTTTCGGGCAGTACTGATAAGAAATATGGAGAAGCCGTAATCCGTGTAATATGGCGCTTGCTCAATCTTAACGATAAGTTCCAGCTTTTTGTTAGCGTAAAAGTGATGTGACGACCAAAGCAAACCGCCATATTCAAAATGTTCGATGTTGTCGAAGTCATAGCCAAACTCTTTGAGTCGTGGACTAAATAACTGCGGCACAACCATGTCGAAATTGGAAACTTTATCGATTTTCTCTTCGACTTTAATTTTCTCTACTGCTGATACCTTTTCAACAGGTTTGCTGGTTGGCTTAAAAAGCAAGTTTCTCAATCGTTGAAGAAAATTCATCTGCTCACAATTTCGTCAGGAGATGTAGCGATTTTGTCTATACTTCTTATCTGGCAGCCAGGTATTACTAATAATTCACCACCTGCTCCTCAATCGCTTCCGGAATCTCCCGCCACTCGTATTGCTGGTTGCGCAACTGCGGTTCAAAACCAGCTTCCC
>DATKHJ010000063.1:0-2556 GCA_035510335.1 Flavisolibacter sp.
TCTCTACGCTGACGGCTCATTTTTCAAACGCAGGAAATAAAATGAACACGGCTTTTGCCAAAGGCGCAGCAGGCGTAGTGGTGATTGAACCCGGTGCAAGAACGCCGGCCAATGCCAACCCGGTTGTGCAGCATAACGTAGCGCTGAATCCGGCAAAAACAGCTGCGTACGGACGACGTTTTATCGGCAACCTGCCGGTTGCGTTAAATGGAACAAGAAGCCTGCTGGAGCGTTTGTTTTCTGCTGCCGGTAAAGAAGTGAACGCGGTAATGGCAAGCATCAAAAGCGGCAAGCCTTCTTCTTTTGCCTTGCCTCTGACGCTTGTTACAACTTACGCAACGGCTCATACAGATATTGAAAGCTACAATGTGGTGGGATTGATTCCCGGCGCTGATGCAAAATTGAAGAACGAGTATGTTGTGCATTCGGCGCACCTCGATCATGTGGGCATTGGCCGGCCGCAAAACGGCGATTCCATTTACAACGGTGCACACGACAATGCATCGGGCATTGCATCGCTGCTGGAGATTGCCCGCATTTACAAAACATCCGGCGCAAAGCCCAGGCGTTCTGTTTTAATTGTGATGGTAACAGGGGAGGAGATGGGCCTGATTGGTTCGTCGTATTTCGCAGCCAATCCAACCGTGCCGAAAGCTTCTATTGTTGCCGATGTAAATACCGATATGCCAACTGTAATTGCGCCGTTATTATCGGTTGTGCCATTGGGTGCCGAACATTCAACCATTATGGACCATGTGAAGTTTGCGGCGGGTTACCTGAAGCTGGATGTTGAGAAAGACCCAGAGCCGAACGAGAACCGTTTTGTACGCAGCGATCAGTACAGCTTTGTGATGAACGGCATTCCGGCGCTGCACATTAAGTATGGGAATAAAAGTGCCGATCCCAATTTTGACATGGTGAAGTTTGTAAAAGAATGGAGAGCTAAATACTATCACCAGGCAGCCGATGGCATGGACGGCATTTTTGATTTTGCCGCCGCAAAAACCTATGTGCAGTTGAACTTTTTAATTTCTTATTCCATTGCCAATACAACGGCACGGCCGAAGTGGAATGAAGGTGATTTGTTTGGCGCTACTCTGCATTGATAAATGTTGTTCTGATTAAAACGCAGGCCTCTGTTTGTAAAAGATTCCATTTCTTCAAGAAATGGAATCTTTTACTTTTTAACCTGCCTATCCTAAGTCATCGTTTCATGGTAGTAGGCTTAACCTTATCACCTTCATAATTATTCCTTGCCCAATAACAACCAACCTTATTACCTTTTTCTTTAGCCAACCGATATCTAAATGAAGTAATAAGGTTCTCGTTTCTTCTTTACATCTATTTACGAAGGTCATAAGGTTCGCATCCGCTTGTAAAAGTTGCACTGCGAAATAAAATTCCCTGCGTAAGTTGAGTAACTTAATTTACTGAATCATGAAAATCGCAACCTATAACGTCAACGGTATTTCTTCACGGCTACCGGTTTTGCTTCGCTGGTTAAAAGAAACAGAACCCGATGTAGCCTGCCTGCAGGAGTTAAAAGCGCCGCAGGAAAAGTTTCCGGAAGAAGCAATAAAAGAAGCAGGTTACTCCGCCATCTGGCACGGACAAAAAAGCTGGAACGGCGTGGCCATTCTTTCAAAAATTGGAGAGCCGCAGGAGCGGCGAAAAGGCCTGGACGGCGATGACGAAGACCTGCAAAGCCGCTACATTGAAGCAACCGTGAACGATGTGATCATTGGCTGTCTTTACCTGCCCAACGGCAACCCGGCACCGGGACCAAAATTCGATTACAAACTAAAATGGATGGAACGGTTTGCCAAACACACTGCAACACTTTTAAAAGAAGACATGCCTGTTGTGCTGACCGGTGATTACAATGTCATTCCAACAGGGGCTGATGCCTATAAACCCGAACGCTGGACAGGCGATGCCCTGTTCTTTCCCGAATCTAGGGAAGCGTTTCAAAACCTGTTGGCGCAGGGCTGGACGGATGCATTGCGCCAGCTCTACCCGCAGGAAACAATCTATACCTACTGGGATTACTTCCGCAACGCCTTTGGCAGAAACGCCGGCATTCGCATCGATCATTTTCTGCTGAATGCAAAAGCCGCAAAAGGATTAAAAGCCGGCGGCGTAAACAAGGACGTTCGCGGCTGGGAAAAAACCAGCGACCATGCACCGGTGTGGATTGAGTTGGAAGGGTGAATGGTGAATAGTCAATAGTGAGTAGTGAATAAGATGGAGTCTTTTATTCACCACTCACAGCTCACCACTGACCCCTCACCCCTCACAACCTCACCACCCGCGGCCTGTAATTTGCTGAGGTTAGGAAAACGATCATTATGAACGACGATAGAAACAAATTGAATCAGCAGGCCGACGACAATGAAAACGTTACGCCAAAGCCCGACCCGGAAACCCTTCACACCACCGATCCGCAGGAAAACATGGAAGGACCTGTTTCTTCCCTGATGCACAAAACCGGCGAATCGTTTGATACGGACGAAACAAAAAAAGAAGCCGACGAAGAAAGAGACCGTGGCATGTAAT
>DATKHJ010000064.1:0-4656 GCA_035510335.1 Flavisolibacter sp.
AATAAATCATCCACAATACAATAAAGAGCTATAATTTTATCCTCTCTGAGCATCGGCTGATAATTTTAAGTGTGGTAACTCAAAATTATTACTTATCCGATGCTCTTTGTTTTAACTAGCAACTTGGGTTAATTAAAAGAAAGCCTGCTGCTTTATTTAGCTGATATCTTCTTGCGAACGCGGCTCAGTGTTTCAGGGGTGAGCCCCATGTAGGAGGCAATCATGTGCTGCGGCACCCGCTGCGCAATGTTGGGATAGAGTTTGACAAAACCCTTATAGCGTTCTTCTATGCTCTGGCTAATGACGGACGAGATGCGCCGCTGCAATGCAATGTAAGCGTTGGTCATTTGCAGGCGAATGTAGGTTTCGTAACGTGGCACGGTGCGCAGCAATTCTTCGTGGGCTGCTTTGCCAATCAGCACCAGTTCGGCGTCTTCCAGCGCATCAATGGTATAGGTGGCCGGTTCGGCAGTTAAAAAACTATAGAGGTCAGAAATGGTCCAGCCTTCCAGTGCAAACTGGATGATGTTCTCGTTGCCTTTTTCATCAATCACATACGAACGCAGCGCTCCTTTCTCCACGAAGACGATGGACTTGCAAATGTCACCTTCCTGCAAAAGATATTGGCGCTTGCGCAACTTTTTGGGTTGTAAAAAAGTTTGAATAACGGCAATGTCTTCATCGGTAAAATCTACTTTCTCCCGCAGCGCCTTAACGAACACTTCATACATAGCTGCAAAGTAAAGAAAGGGTGGAAAACTTTGCATGAAAGCTGCAGGCCACAAAGGCAGGTGTTCTGCCGCATACACGGGTGTGGATCGTGTTAACTGCCACAGCTTTCGATAAGCGGTCATATACCTCGACGAAATGCATCGTTCTTTTTTTGGGCAGGAGTAGGTTTGCACAACAGCGGCTTACGGTTGTTTGCCTACTGCTGTTTTCAAACTATTTTCTTTTTAAAGAACCATATCAACCGGCATAAAATGAAACTGCTTTTTCTTTCTCTTTTCATCTTGATGGCTGCTGCAACAACGGCGCAAAACAAACTGGCCAGTGAAGATGTGTTAAAGCAGGTAACGCTTTTAACGGCGCAACTTCCTGCCGATGTTCACCAGGCTTATGCCGTGTATGGCGATAAAAAACAGCAGTTTGATAGTCTTGAAAATTTACTGAAACAAACCTATACAGCTCTGGCTAATAAAATGAAAAAGCGCAGTGCCAAACTAAACTCCATGGCAGGTTACAATGAAGAAAGCGCAACGCTTTTGTTACTGCCGCCTAACCAAAAGATGATGGGCTATTTTATTGCCGAGTGGAATAAAATGGATAACCTGGAAAGAACCTTTAACCAGCAAGCGCCGTCGTTTTTTGGCAGCAAAGAAATGTACAAGGCAAAGGGCTATCTCACCGTGTGTGATTCGGTTTACAAACAGCGCCTGCCGGCACTGGTAAAATACCGCGATGCCATTTTTAAACTGGTGCAGGCAGAAATTGCTTACCTAAAGGCCAATGAAAAAATGTTTGCCAGCAGCAAGGAAGATGAGCGAATGCAATACGTGGAAACCGAACTTTCGGTGTTGCAAAAACTGGTGCTGCTTGGCGCAAAGTATAAGAAAGTGGTAATGGACGATAGTATGGAAAAAGTATCCTACTGCAAAACCAATCCATCGGCTTGCCAATAAACCGCCGCTTGTAAAAACACCAACCAAAACACTGCCTGTTACCATGAAGCCTTTTACCGCAATCCAATACAGTCCACTCGCCGAGCAGAAGCTTCGCATTGGCGGTTACCTCACCGTTACCTGCATTTTCTTTTTCTTTTTTATGCTGGAAATGGTTTTTTCCTGGCAGGACGAAAACCTTTATACAAAAATATTTTTTCTTACCCTGCTGCATACGCTGGCTATGTGGGAGCCAACACGCCTGTTGATTTTGTGGGCAAGAAAAAACTACAGCGGGCTTCCGCTGGTGAAAAAGCGGTTGTTCATCCTGGCCGGTGTTGGCGTGCCGTACGCCGTGCTCATTGGTTTTTTGCGCATCTTTTTTGAAGACCGGGTGAACCTGTGGGGGGTGCCCATAGCGCATTGGGGCGCTTACTCTTACACCATTGGTATTACGCTGTTGTTTGTGCTGCTGCAGATTGCCGTTTACGAAAGCCTCTATTTTTTTTCTGAGTGGAACCGCAGCGCACTGGAAGCAGAAGAAGTAAAGCGGTTGAATGTAGAAATACAAATGGCATCGCTTAAGCAGCAGATCGAGCCTCATTTTTTATTCAACACCTTAAATACACTGATTGGGCTGGTAGAAGAAAGCCAGGAAAAGGCAGTGCGTTTTACACAAGACCTGGCCTATGTGTACCGCTATCTTTTGGAAGCAAACGAAAACACGCTGATTGGACTGGAAGATGAAATTCTTTTTGCCAAACGCTATTTTGCTTTGCTGAAAACCCGCTACCCGCAAGGCCTGGAACTTCGGTGCCAAATTGCTGATGCAAGTCGCTTTTCTGTTCCGCCCCTGTGTTTGCAAACGCTGATTGAAAATGCAGTGAAGCACAACATCATCTCCAAAACAAAGCCGCTGCGCATTTGCATTACCATCGATGAAGAAACCGGTTACATAACCGTGCAAAACAACAGCCAGGCAAGGGCCAGCGTAAAAAGCAATGGCATTGGTCTGCGCTACCTGCACAAAAAGTTTGCGCTGCTTGGTTTGCCGGCCGTGCAAACGGCACAAAATGAAACAGCGTTTATTGTTCGTTTGCCCTTGCTTAAAAAAAGCGTGTATGAAAGTGTTGATTATTGAAGACGAGCCCATTGCCGCACAGCGTTTGCGGCAAATGCTGCGCAGCCTTGATAAAAACATTGAAGTGCTGCAGGTGTTGGAGAGTGTAGAAGCCAGCATTGACTACCTGCGTCAGCCGGTTAGCGCCGATCTTATTTTTATGGATGTTGAACTGGGCGATGGCCAAAGCTTTGCCATTTTTGACCAAGTAGAAATAGACGTGCCGGTTATTTTTATTACGGCTTACCAGCAGCATGTTTTAAAAGCCTTTAAACAAAACAGCGTTGATTATTTATTGAAGCCGCTTCGCCGCAACGAGCTGGAAGCAGCCCTGGTAAAATACCGCCAGCTTTTTCAGCGCACCAGCGTGCAGGAACTTTCCTCGGCCATTCGTTCGTTGCAGGCTTCGCAAACGCAGGTGCCGGTAAAAAATCGTTTTCTGACAAAGCTTGGTATGCGCCTGGTACCGGTGCCGGTTGACAACATTGCTTACTTCTACACCCGCAATAAATTGTTTTACATAAAAACAAAAACCGCCGAAGACCTGCATTTTGATAAATGCCTCGACGACGTGGAAACAGAAGTGGACAGTCAGCGTTTTTTCCGGGTGAACCGGCAGTTTATCCTGCACTACTCGTGCATTGAAAAAGTGTATCCCTGGTTTGGCGGAAAACTGAAAGTGGAAGTAAAACCGCAGCCCTACGAAGAGATCATCATCAGCCGGTTACGGGCCGCGGAATTTAAACGGTGGTTGGGAGAATAGCAGGCTTGTTCTTAAAGAAATAGTGCGAACTGTTGAAACAAAGGACTGTTCTTTACAGCCAGCCTTTTCGTTCAGCATGCCCGGTATGGTTGATCATGGAAAGTTGTTTCTCTGTCCTTGGTTTTTCTTCCTGTGCGGCCCGTTGCAGGTAAGGCGTGTGCAGCGGTATGCTTTGTTGTTTGCAGCTGAAAAAGGCGGTGACAAGCAGTAGTAATAGCAGGCGTTTCATTTCAGTAGGTTTAGAAAACAAATGTATTGGTGCCCTTCACTTGTGCCATTTGTTTTCCGACCAATGGCATTATAGCGCTACGAACGAAAGATGTATACAGGCAACTGCTGGTTCTGTTACTGCATCAAGACTGATGCAAAAGCTGCGCAACAAGTTTTTGCAATGCCGCTGCTGTTTGCCACATTGACGTTTGTCGTAGATAATAGCCGTTCGTCGGAAAGTGAAGGCGAGCTGTCTGCGTACGCTTTAGTTTCACAGACAGTATTCGGGCAGTTTGTTTTGTTCGTTCACCAACGAATCCCTGCCTTTCTAATTTTTAAAATTTTGTATGCAATTAATTGCACCGGCGGCAGCCGGAAACATGAGAAGACCTGTTCAAACCTTGTTTTGGAAACGGCTTTACAGCTTATTGGAGAAGCGCATCTTTCCGGGGTTGCGGTTAGCCGAATTAATTGGCTGGCTCACCTTTCACGTTAGCTGGTCCATGATGCTGGTGGCCATTTACAAGCTCACCGGTAAGTTCAATGATCCGGGGTTTATGTCCTTTTCTCAATTTGCTTCTATACAAGCTTTTGTTCTTTCCGGCAAAGCGTTGTTCTTGCTCTTGTTCTGGTGGCTCTATTTTATAAAGCTCAAGAACCTTAGTCTCTCCAAAAAAATGACCTTGCATTTTGTTACGGCGCCGGTGTACGCAGTTCTCTGCATTGCGTTCTTCTACGTGGCACTGGTGCATGTGCTGCAGGTGCCTTACTCCCGCAACGCAAGAATCGGTGACATCTACAACCTGATGATCACCTACACCTCGCATTTTGCGTTGTTTCATGCCTACAATTTTTGGCTGCATACAAAAGAACATTTGAAGCAGGAGCAAGCCATCAGGGAG
>DATKHJ010000065.1:0-8332 GCA_035510335.1 Flavisolibacter sp.
CCAGGCAGAGATTTCGCAAGGCCGTTTGGAAAGCCTGTTGAACTACCAAACGGTGGTTAGCGAATTAACCGGGCTTCCCCTTGCCAACGCTTCGCTGCTGGATGAAGCAACGGCTGCTGCAGAAGCCATGACCATGTTCTTCAACATGTTCAACAAAGACATTCACCATACAACCCGCCCTAAGTTTTTTGTGGATGAAGATGTGTTTCCGCAAACAAAAGATGTGGTGGTAACTAGGGCCATTCCTGTTGGCATTGAAGTGGTATACGGCGATTACAGAACAGCGCAGATTGACGAAACTTTCTTTGGTGCGCTGGTGCAGTATCCAAACGACAAAGGCTCGATTGAAGATTACCGCGAATTCATCAACAAAGTGCATGGCCTGGGTGCTTATGTGGCCATGGCTACTGATTTATTGGCGCTAACCTTGTTAACGCCTCCCGGCGAACTGGGTGCTGATGTTGCACTGGGTTCAGCGCAACGCTTTGGCGTTCCGTTGGGATATGGCGGTCCGCATGCGGCCTTTTTCTCCTGTAAAGATGATTTCAAGCGCAACATTCCCGGACGCATTATTGGCGTGAGTGTAGATGCGCAGGGCAACCGTGCATTGCGCATGGCGCTGCAAACAAGAGAGCAGCATATTAAGCGGGAAAAAGCAACCTCAAATATTTGTACGGCGCAGGCCTTGTTAGCAAACATGGCAGCCTTTTACGCTGTGTTTCATGGTCCGGATGGATTGCGCAATATTGCAAAGCGTGTTGCCCTGTTAACGCAAACGCTGGCCAATGCGCTGGAAGAAAGAGGCTATGAATTGGCCCACGAATATTTCTTCGATACCATAGTTGTAAAAGTGGATGACGTGAAAGCGTTCCGCGAAAAAGCAGAAAGACAACAAATCAACTTCCGCTATTACAACAACCAGCAGATTGGTATTTCACTGGACGAAACCACCACACCTTCTGATTTATTCGATATTATCAACTCTTTTGTGAATGATGTTGACCCGGTGGCGTATGAACTGGAACACGAGGACACGTTGGATATTATTCCAACGGCGCTTACAAGAACATCAGAATTCCTGACGCATCCTGTTTTCAATTCACACCACAGCGAAACACAGATGATGCGTTACATTACGCAGCTTCAAAGCAAAGACATTTCACTCGTGCACAGCATGATTCCGCTGGGAAGCTGCACGATGAAACTGAATGCCGCCAGCGAGATGATTCCGCTGAGCTGGGCGCACTGGAGCAAGATGCATCCGTTTGCGCCAAAAGACCAGGCGGAAGGCTATGCTTACATTGTAAAAGAACTCAGCAGCTATCTCTGCGAGATCACCAAGTTTGATGCCTGCAGCCTGCAGCCAAACAGCGGTGCGCAGGGCGAATACGCCGGCCTGTTAACCATTAAAGCCTACCACGAAAGCAGGGGAGAAGCACACCGTAACGTGATGCTCATTCCTATTTCTGCACACGGCACCAACCCGGCTTCGGCGGTAATGTGCGGTATGCATGTGGTGGTGGTAAAAGCATTGGAGAATGGTTACATTGATGTAGAGGACCTGAAAGCAAAGGCAGCACAACATGCCTCCAATCTTTCCGGTATCATGATCACTTATCCTTCTACCTATGGTGTGTACGAGGAAACGGTAAAAGAAATTACAGAGATTGTTCACCAGCACGGCGGACAGGTGTATATGGATGGCGCAAACATGAATGCGCAGGTGGGCTTAACGGCTCCGGGTTTAATTGGTGCCGATGTTTGCCACCTGAACCTGCACAAGACCTTTGCAATTCCGCATGGCGGTGGTGGTCCTGGCATGGGCCCGATCTGTGTAAAAGAACACCTGGCGCCTTTCTTGCCCGGACACGTTTCAATCGGTAATCAGCAATCGACAAACGGCAATGGAGATGCAGGTGGTGCTGTTTCTGCAGCTCCATATGGTTCTGCGTCTATTCTTCTCATCTCGTATGCTTACATCCGTATGCTGGGGGCAGATGGCGTTCGCAAGGCAACCGAGTATGCCATCTTAAATGCCAACTACATGCTGGCACGCCTGAAAGATCAATTTGATATTCTTTATACCAACCACCACGGCGCCTGTGCACACGAGTTTATTGTTGACCTGCGCCCGTTTAAAAAATCAGCGGAGATAGAAGCCGAGGATGTTGCCAAGCGTTTGATGGATTATGGTTTTCATGCGCCAACGCTCAGCTTCCCTGTTGCCGGTACTATTATGATTGAGCCAACCGAAAGCGAAGACAAGGGCGAACTGGATCGTTTCTGCAACGCCTTGTTAAGCATTCGCCGGGAAATTGCGCTGGTGGAAGAAAACGAGATTGACAAAAAAGACAACCCGCTGAAGAATGCACCCCATACTATGTTTATGGTGTGCAGCGATGAATGGAAAAAACCTTACAGCCGCGAGATGGCTGCCTTCCCGCTGCCGTATGTAAAAGCAAATAAATTCTGGCCTAGCGTAGCAAGAGTAAACAACACCTACGGCGACAGAAACCTGGTTTGTGTTTGTCTGCCAACAGAAATGTATGCGGAAGCGTGAGTAGGTTGATACGTTGATTTGTTAATAGGTTAATATGTAGGGAAACTCCCAATGTATTAACCTATTAACTTTTTAACCAATTAACGTCGTCATCCCATCGCATGCTGCATTGGCCGTTCAACACTGCCAATGGCTTCATTCATGGTGTCGTAGGCATCTTCGGCTGCGTCTTCAATCCGGTTATTTGGTTTTCTGCGTTGTTGTTCGTAAAGAATATATCCGGCAATAGCGGCGCCAACAATAGCGGCCGTAAGAAACATTGTCTTCATAACTTTTGTTTCGGAACAGGTTGCAAGCGCCGTACCAGATGAGGTTATAACAGGGAAATGAGTTCCAGTTCCCTGCTAAGATTTTTTTCCGCCTGTAATTCCAGCTGCTGGTGAAACAGGTCGGTTTTGTAAAGCCGGTCGGCCTGGAGGAATTGTTTCAACACTTTTATCCGCCCGGCATGAAAAATCCCATCAGGGTAAATGTCGTATTCCTTGCGAATGTTTTTGCGGTAGTCATCATACGCTTCCCAGGGCTGGCCCAAAATGGAAAGGTCAGCATCCGTTAGCAGGTTGGTATCGTTATCTGCCGAAGGCAAATGTTTTTTTGTAGCAAGAATGTGCTGTTTGCAGCGCTCAATTTTATCGGCCGGGTAGCCAATAGATGCCAATGCCCTTTCCGCCACCTCGGCACTTTTGTCTTCGTTGTTGTTATCCGTAACATACTCCACCACGTCGTACACCACATCGTGGTAAAACACGGCAAAAAGCAAGGTGTCCCAGTCCTGCGCCTGTACTTGCAGCGGCTGCAGCGCAGCAATCAATTGCTGCAGGTGGGAGAGGTTGTGAAAGTATCGGTCAGGCTGCGTGTAGGCTGTTTGTAACTGAAGCCATAGCTGGTCGGCAAGCGCCTCGTTGGCCGCATGCCGCAAGATCAGGGTCTTGAATTCTTCTTGCATCATAAACAGTGGTTTCATGAGGGCACTACATCCAGTTCCTTAATCTGGGTTTTGTATTCGGCTGGAAGTAGAAGCCATTTGATTGCGCCGTCCAGTTTTAAAATCCGACTGAATTTATAAACCGGAACAACAGCTGAAAGTAGAGAAAGTTTTCTGAACCGCAACAGTGCGGCTACTCTTTTCGGAACAACGAGTATTTGTCCTTCAAGCAGCACATGGTACCGAAATGTACCCAGGCTGCGTTTGTATTGGTAAAAAAGATCATCGGTGTATTGGCTCCTTGCCAGGTTCTCCTGCAGGTGCTGTTCCCTCACCGGCAGCCATGCGGCATAGGTGTGCGGAAGGTCGGGAATGTGCATACGCCGTCCCATGCGCAGGAACACATCGTACACATCTTCTTTTTCTGCGTTGCTTAATTTTCTTTCCAGCAATTCAAAGGCGGCAATGGAGTAATGAATGAGCATAAACAACACATCGCGGTAAGCCCAAGCCGGAATTTTTGCCCCGCGGGCCGATTCCACCGCACCATGAATGTGGGTGATTTTATCAATGGCTTTTTCTGCGTCGTCTTTTGTGGCAAACACAATTTGCCGGGCATAGCCAACAGTAGAGAAAAGTCTTCCGATGGGGTCTTTGGGAAGACGGCCGGTAAAGTACAGCCAGTCCACGGCTTTGTTCAGGGCAAACTCCGCTGCGGCGCCGGCAAAAATGAAAAGAATGGTATCACTCTTTCCCCAGATTTTGCGCACAATCGAATCTGTATGTACAAAAGGTGTTAACACTGGTTTTGCAACTTACCAAAATCCACCGGCCAACGGTGAAAAGATATCTTAATTGTTCGTTAGAGATTTCTGCTTATAAAAACGATTGGCTGAATAATTAAAAACGCGGGCAAAGAACAGCGTTGGCGCTGGAATTATCCCGGTCTAAAAAACCAACATACGTTAACGACATTTCGTAGCCGCCCTGGCCATAGCTGCTGGCCGCCAGTTTCGATACGTTCACATCATAGCTCATGGACAAGGAGAATGGCCTGTAGGCTAATTGCATGGTTGGGATAAATGCATCGCCCCAACGCAGAAAGCCGCCGGCGCCAATGGTAAAATCCGGTTCTTCAGAATAAGGCCCAATCTTGTGTGTATAAATGGCGCCGGTTAGCTTTTGCGAATAAGATCCCTGCTGCAGGTAATCGTTGTGAACGGTGAGATAAGCCTGATCGTTCAACGCAAAACGAACATCGGCACTGAATACCCATTTGGGGTTTACAATCGCCGACCCGTTGTTGTAAAAAGAATTTTTTGGACGAATAAAATGGTGAAGCGCTGCGCCTAATACCAGGTTGTTTTCCTGGTTGTCGCCAAGCTGCGTGTTGAAGCTGATGCCGGCGCTACCATCCCAATAACCATAGTTTGGAATGAGGGCATCTTCGCCATCGCCCAGGCCATCGTAAGTGCTGTTGGTGGTGATCTTGCTGCGGTCAATCTTGCGCTGTACATAACCTCCCATAAAACCAACGGACAGGTACATGCTTTTTTCCGTGCTTAACGATTTGTGGTAGTTCAGCGCAGGCAGCACATGCGTTGTGGTGAGGTTAGTGGTACCTGCTTTGTCGTGAAACACCTGCATGGCCAGCGTCAGGAAATCATCGCCCTTTACCGGCAATTTGTATTCGGCATTTACCGATGTGGTTTTGTAAGCAGATGTAATGCTGTTCCACTGCGACCGGTAAACCGTTTGAATCCGGTAGTCGGCATTCACAATGCCTGCCAAAGCCGGGTTGCGGTAAAGCGGCGCTTCAAAAAACTGTGAGAAATGAATGTCCTGTGCAAAACTGCCAGCCATCAACTGCAGGCTGCAGGCAAGGAGAAAGATTTTTTTATAAAGGTTTTTCATATGTTGGATTTGGTGGTGAGTGGTCAATGGTGAATCGTGAATTCGGTTCAGAAGTTTGTCTTCCACTTTCTACTACTCACCATTGACGATTCACCATTCACGTTATCTTAATAATGTTACGTTTCCATTATAAATCAGCACTTCGTTGTTCTGGCAAACCACTTCGCAGGTGTACACGTACACATCGGGTGGCAACACTTTTCCTTTGTAGCTGCCATCCCAACCGGCTGCCGCGTCGTTTGCATTAAAGTTGCTGGCCACAAACACGGCTTCTCCCCAACGGTTATACACCCGTAACGATTTTATCTGCGTAAGCCCTGCACCTCTTGGATAAAACCTGTCATTCTTTCCATCGGTGTTTGGTGAGAACGTATTTGGAATAAACAGGTTGGCACCGTTGCAAATGGCGTAGATGGTAATCTCGTCGGTGGTTACACAACCGCCGCCATTTGTTACCTGTATGCGGTAGGTATTCTGTGCACCTTTGGTTTTTACCACCGGCGTTGGGCAATCGGTACAACTTAATGTTTGCAACGGGTTGTTCCATTGATAGCGGGTAATGTCGTTGGAATATTTGGGCTGCAACGTTAGCGTAGAACCGATGGAAACGGTTTTGTCAACACCCGCATCAACAGTTGGGTATTGCCATACAAGAACGTGTACCGAACCCGTATCAACAAAGCAATTGTAATTGTCCCTCGCCACGACGCGGTAAGTGGTAGTGGTGTAGGGAATAGCAGTTGTAATACCTGCATCGGGATTGGTTACGCCGGCAGATGGCTGCCAGGTGTACTGGTCGGCACCGGTTGCTCTTAACTGCACCGGCGTTCCGGCACAAACGGTATCGCCTTTGCCCACCTGCAAGGTAAACGGCTGGTGCACACGGATGGTAATGGAATCAAGTGCACTGCAGCCAAACTGCGTGGTGCCGGTTACATAATACCGTGTTGAATCGGTTGGCGCTGCCAGTGGCGAAGGACAAGTGGTGCAGCTTAACGAAGGCGCTGCGTTCCAGGTGTATGTATCGGCCCCTGTTGCGTTCAATTGGGCAAAACTTCCGCGACAGATAGCTAAGTTGGCACCCGCATCTACCACCGGAATTGGATAAGCGTTGATAACCACAGAAGCCGTATCGCGACAGCCGTTTTCATCCGTTACCATACTGGTAACCGTGTAGGCGTTGGCATTGGTGTAGATCTGCGATGCCGGGTTTTGTACGGTATCAGTCTGGCCGTTGCCAAAATTCCAGTTCCACTGCAAGCGAGCCGGGTTGCCGGAAATCACCTGGCCGCTGAAACCTACCGTTACCGGTACGCAACCGGATGAATCGTGTGCAATAGCAATCGATGGATTCGCAAAGATCTTCACCGTATCAATCAACGTGATGGAGTCGCGGCAACCTGCCTGCGAAGTTACCAGCAGCGAAACGGTGTACGTTCCGGGAGTTGTATAATGGTGAGAAGGATGCTGCTGTGTGCTGGTGGTTCCGTCGCCAAAGTTCCATTCGTAAGAAGCAATAAAATCGTTGCTTACCGTGGTGTTGGTAAACTGCACGGTTCCATCGTTACAGAAGGTGCTTGCGCCGATGTTGAAACCTGCCGTTACGCCGGTCACTCGTACTGTATCGGCTCCAACAATAGGAACGCTGCAACCGCTAACATCTGTCAGAATCAATCTTGGCACAAACTCGCCGGCATTGGTATAGGTATGCGAGATTACGGAGTCGGTTGTTACCACAATGGTTCCATCGGCAAAATCCCAGGTGTACGTTGCGTTGTTCTGCGTGGTGCCGGTAAAATTAACCGTGAGCGGACGGCAGCCGGTCAGCGGTGTGTAGCTAAAGCTTCCGCTTGGGCCTTTGATCTCGATGCGCTTCAGGGCGGTATCTGTACAGCCGCCGGGGCCGCGAACGGTAAGTATGGCATAGTAAATACCAGCGGTGGTGTAGAAGTGCGAAGGCGAATCAAGATTAGAACTGGTGCCATCGCCGAAATCCCAGCTAAGCGAAGTATAATCGGTTGAATGGTTTGTAAAGTTCACCAGCAGCGGTGGGCAGGTGCTCATTGAATCAGAGATGGAAAAACTTGCCTTTGGGTAAGAAATGGAAACATAGGCAGGGCGGTCCAGCCTGTCTTTACAAACGTATTGATCTGTTACTTCCAGCCCGATTGAATACGTGCCAATAGCCGCATAATTATGAACCGGGTTTTGTTGGGTAGACGTATTGCCATCACCCAGGGTCCAGGCATATTGCAAACCGGAACCGGTAGAAGTATTGGTAAAATTGACGACACCACCGGTACAGTTTACCGTATCCGGTGAAAAGAATCCCGCCACCGGCTGCGAAATCACAACCGCCGCCGGTCGCGAAGCCACATCCGTACAGCCAAAGGCATCTCTCACTAAAAGGCTGACCGTGTAATTGCCGGCAGTGGCGTAACTGTGTTGATAGGGAGCTGTGCCCGATGAATCAACCGTGCCGTCGCCATAGTTCCATTCCCACTTAACAATTGGGTGAATGCCATCGCTGGTGGACAAATCGGTAAAGGTTGTGCGGTTGTTATCAAGACAGGAAACTGCATTGGAAACAGAAAAATCAGCTCTTGCCCCGTGCACGGTTACTTGTGTGGTTGCCGTATCACGACAGCCCAGTAAATCAGTAATAATTAACCGCACCGTGTACGTGCCGGAAGTTGTGTAGGTGTGACTCACCGCCGATGCAGTGTTGGCCGTTGTTCCATCGCCAAATTCCCAGCGCCAGCCGGCAATGTTGGCGGCAGTAATGCCTGAAGAAACAAAGGCAGCGCTTTGGTTCCGGCAAATGACCGTGTCGTTTGTGGCAAAAACAGCCTTTTCGTTTATTACACTTACCGTCCTGGTAAATGTGTTTGAGCAGGTATCGTTTGTTACCGTCAGCGTAACGGAATACGTTC
>DATKHJ010000066.1:0-7356 GCA_035510335.1 Flavisolibacter sp.
AAAACGATTTCATGCCGGGCAGTTTTAAATATGATTTGGTTGTGAGTCGTTCACCGGTTGCACAAGTAGCCGACCAGCTTCGCTACCTTGTTACCTATCCGCACGGCTGTACGGAACAAACAATTTCGTCTGCGTTTCCGCAATTGTATTACGGCGATTTTGTGGATGCATTAAAACTAGCTCCAGAGAACAAGCAGAACGCAGCGTTCAATGTTGCGGAAGCCATTCGGAAAATAAAAATGCGGCAGTTGTACAATGGTGCCGTTACGTTGTGGGATGGCGAAGGAGAAGCTGATTGGTGGACCACTACCTATGCCGCTCACTTTTTACTGGAAGCAAGAAAAGCCGGTTATGACGTGGACAATAGTTTGGTTGAAACAATGCTGAGTTACCTGAGCAACCGCTTAAAAACAAAAGAAACCGTCAACTACTATTACAACCGTAACCAGCAGAAAAAAATAGCACCGAAAGAAGTTGCCTATAGTCTATATGTGTTGTCACTGGCTAATCGTCCGCAGGCCTCTTCCATGAACTATTACAAAGCTGCCGGTCCGTTGCTGGCACTGGACAGCCGCTATCTTTTATCGGCAGCGTATGCCGTTGCCGGCGACAAACGATCTTTCAATGCCTTGCTGCCTTCTGCGTTTAGCGGCGAAGAATCGGTACAGCAAACCGGCGGCAGCTATTACAGCGCTTTGCGTGATGAGGCCATTGCGCTGAATGCTCTAGTAGATGTAGATCCCGGCAACGGGCAAATTCCGCAGATGGTGAAGCATGTAACCGCCAGGTTAAAAAGCGACCGCTGGCTCAATACGCAGGAAAGAGCTTTCTCGTTTTTGGCATTGGGTAAAGTGGCCCGCAATGCCGCCCGCTCAACCGCAACAGCTGATGTTCGTGTGAACGGGAAAACAGTGGCAACCGTAAGTGACAAAGATTGGAAAGGAAGCAACGATCTATTGAAAGGAGCAACTGTGGAGATTGTGACAAAAGGCACCGGCCAATTGTATTACAGTTGGATGGCAGAAGGCATCAGCATCAGCGGTGCTTACAAACAGGAAGACAATTACCTGAAAGTGCGCCGCCAGTTTTACGACCGTGCCGGAAAGCCATTGACGGCAACAACCTTCAAGCAAAACGACCTGATTATTGTTGGCATAACGCTGGAAAAAGCTTACGACAACGATATTCAGAACATCGTTATCACCGATCTGCTGCCGGCCGGTTTTGAAATTGAAAACCCCCGCACCAAAGAGTTACCCGGCACCGACTGGATTAAAGACGGCGCCGAGCCAACAGCACTGGATGTTCGGGATGACCGCATTCACTTTTTTGTGGACAGCCGTTCAGCCAGACAGAAATATTATTATGCGGTGAGAGCCGTTTCGTTAGGAAGGTTCAAGCAAGGCCCGGTAAGTGCCGATGCCATGTACAACGGCGAAATGCATTCGTACCACGGTGCACAGATGATCCGGATTGTTCAATAAAAAACTTCATTCCCTGTCAATGAGGCAAACAGCAAATGTTTGCCTCTTTGCGTTTTAAACGTTCTTGCGTACTACACTACTAATTGAATCTACTTAAAACGCCTAAACAGATTGACCTGCTTTGGGTGTTTGGCGTAGCTTCGTTTATCCGAACTGCAGAACATCCTATGAACACCTCCCGTAACATTGCGCTGGTCATTAACCCCCTGCATCAAACAGCGTTGTGCGTGGGCAATCAAATCACGCAACTGTTACAGCAAAAAGAAATTGCACACCAGATTTTTACCACTTCCTGGCCTTCCCATTTTACCGATTTCACCGAAGCCTGGGTGGTAGGCGGCGATGGTACCTTAAACTACTTCATCAACCAATACCCGCTTTTTGATTTACCCATTGCCATTTATAAAGGCGGCACCGGCAACGATTTTCACTGGATGCTTTATGGCGAGTCTTCGCTTCCGCAACAGGTAGAGTTGGTACTGGCAGCAACGCCAAAAGCAGTGGATGCGGGCTATTGCAACAATCATCTTTTTTTAAACGGCATTGGCATTGGCTTCGATGGCAAAGTGGTGCAGGATCTTTTGGGAAAGAAAAAGTGGACCGGCAAAATGTCGTACCTCAAGGTGGTGCTGATGAACATTCTTTTTTTCAGCGAGTTTGTGTGCACGGTTAGTAACGGCGCTTTTAACTGGGGAAAGAAATGCCTGATGATTACCGTAGCCAACGGCAAACGTTATGGCGGCGGGTTTACCGTAAACCCGGATGGCCTTGTGGATGACCAGTTGCTCGACATCAGCATTATTGGAAAAATCAATCCTTTTCTTCGCATTGGTCTTCTGTCGGCCATTGGCAAAGGCACCCACGTAACCCTGCCTATGGTAACCTATCTCAAGTCAGGTGGCATTCACATTAAAGCCGGTAAAATTGTTCCGGCACATGCCGATGGCGAATACTTCGATGCATCGGAATTTGTGATTGAGTGCTTACCAGGACGTTTCTCTTTCCTTTATTAAAAACGATCGCCGCGGCGGCCTCTTTTTTATAAACAGTTTTACCAGCAACAGTCCGGCAATAAAGCCGCCAATGTGCGCCGCGTACGCCACACCGCCAGCCGATTCTTCGCCCCCCAGTATGCCCATGCCATTGATAACCTGGAACACAAACCAGATGCCCACTGCCAGGAAGGCCGGAACGGCAACAATGAAAAAGAAAATCCACACATGCACGGAACGGGTGGGATGCTGAAGCATGTAGGCGCCCAGCACACCGGAAATGGCGCCGGAAGCACCAAGCGAAGGAATCAGTTCGCTTTGTCCAAAATAGGCCGAGGTAAACACATGGGCCAGCGATGCCAGCACACCGCACAGCAGGTAGAAAATAAAATAGCGGCCGTGGCCCATTTCATCTTCAATGTTATCGCCAAACACCCAAAGAAAAAGCAGGTTGCCGCCCAGGTGGGCAAAGCCACCGTGCATAAACATGGAGGTGAACAAAGTAAGGTGAACTGGAATTGGCGTTGGCTCCAGCCCGGGCATTACAAAACGCTGGCCGGTGATGGCATCGCGAAAGGTTTTTGCATCGGTGACAATATCCTGCCCCGACAGAATTTCGGCCGGCACTGTGGCGTAGGCAAATGTAAAGGAGCTATCACCGCTCATGCCCTGTGCAAAAACAAACACCAGTATGTTGAGAAAGATGAATAAATAGTTGACGTAGGGTGTTGTTCGCCGGTCGCGGTTATCATCGCCAATGGGAAGGAACATGCTTTTTTGGGGAGAATGATGCAAACGGTGTTCCGTGGCTTTTACCGCAGAGAACAAGAGAAGAAAAGGTTTCGCAGAGAGATTTTTTATATTTAAGAATGACTGCTGATGAGTTAAATGAAATGGGAAGCATCATTTTAGATGCTGCAATAACGGTTCACAAAGAGTTGGGGCCAGGGCTACTGGAATCAGCCTATGAATTGGCATTGTTTCATGAACTGAGACTACGAAACCTGAATGTAAAGAGGCAGGTACCCATTGAATTAACCTTTAAGGGCTTCGGGTTAGGAAAAGCCTACGAAATAGACTTGCTTGTTGAAAACGAAATTATCATTGAAGTCAAGTCTGTATTAGAAATGCATCCGGTTTATACAGCCCAAATCATTACCTATCTCAAGCTGCGCAATCTTCATCTTGGCTACCTGGTAAACTTTAATGTTGCTCTCTTAAAAGATGGCTTTAAAAGAGTGGTTCACAAGTTTTAACCCTGCGAAACCTCTGCACCTCTTTTCTCTGCGGTAGGAAATCTGGCAAAATGTCCGGTTTTTGGCCAAGCATGGTATTTGTAAGTCCATCTTCCATTAAATTGCAAAAACCTAATTCAGACGAACATGAGTTTTAATTCAGAATTTGAAAAATATGCCGTTAAGCACAGAGGACTTTCGAGCAATACCTTAGACAGTTATAACAAATATGTCGTTACCGGCCTTACGCCAAATATCATTGAAGAACGTCCCATGAACGTAGCCGTGATGGACGTGTATAGCCGCCTGATGATGGATCGCATCATCTTCCTTGGTTACCCCATCAATGACGAAGTGGCCAACATCATCACCGCACAGCTGCTTTTCCTTGATTCTACCGACAGAACAAGAGACATCAATATGTACATCAACTCTCCCGGCGGTTCGGTGTATGCCGGCCTGGGCGTGTACGATACGATGCAGTATGTTAGTCCCGATGTAGCCACCATTTGCATTGGCATGGCAGCCTCTATGGGATCGCTGCTGCTAGCCGCAGGCACCAAAGGAAAACGGGCAGCCCTCAAGCACTCCCGTGTAATGCTGCACCAGCCAAGCGGCGCCATTGGCGGACAGGCAACCGATATTGAAATCACCGTTCGGGAAGTGAAAAAGCTGAAGCGGGAACTCTACGAGATCTACAGCAACCATTCCGGCAAAACAGTTGAGCAGGTAGAAGAAGATTTAACCCGCGACTACTGGATGACAGCCGCCGAAGCAAAAGATTATGGTTTAGTGGACGAGGTGTTGCTGACCAACCCGCGCAAGGAAAAGAAAGACAAATAAGAAGTGGGAAGTCTGACGTCTGATCTCTTACCTCTGACTTCCGATTCACAACCATTTTAAACCTTAAAAGAATTTCAAGATGAGTTTTCAGGATATATTGATGAACCGCTACCACAGATTTGGACCAGAGCCCGGCGTTCCCGGCGAACCAGAGCACGACGAAGAAGAAAAAGAAGAACGTGCCGAGGTGGATACCCGCATGTTGTACAAGCGCATGGAAAAACATTTCTACGACACCCGCAGCATTTACCTCTGGGGTGTGGTGGATGATAAATCGGCAAAAGACGTTGTAACAAAACTGTTGCTGCTGGAAGCCGAAAATCCCGGCAAAGAAATCAAGTTTTACATCAGCAGCCCCGGCGGCTCTGTTACCAGCGGCATGGTCATCTACGACATGATGAAGGCCATCTCCTCCCCCATCAGCACCATCTGTATGGGACTGGCAGCCTCCATGGGAAGCATCTTGCTGAGCGGCGGCGAAAAAGGCAAGCGCTATATTTTCCCGCACGGCGAAGTGATGATTCACCAGCCTTCTCTGGGTGGCCACATCCAGGCTGTAAGTGCCGATATGGAAATCCACGCTGAGCAAATTCTTCGCACCAAAGAAATGGGTGCCCGCATTTTGGCAGAAAATACAGGCCAAACAATCGAACGGGTAAAGAAGGACTTTGAGCGGGATTACTGGATGGATGCTGAAAAAAGCATTGAATACGGCATTGTGGATAAGATTGTCACAAAGCTGGATAAGATCTAAAACGACATCGAGCAATAAAGCAAAACCCCGCAAAAGCGGGGTTTTGCTTTTAATTCAGCCAATAAATTGCTTATTTCAACCTGCGAATCCTAAGATTCCTATAAATGCCGGTAAGGGCCTGATTGATTTTTCTATTTTTGCCGGCTGAATGCAGCTTTTTGGCGCATTCTTCGTTCTAATACCTGATAATAACCAACATGGCGAAAAATATTTTACATTGTTCGTTTTGCGGCCGCAGCCGGGATGAGGTAAAAATCCTGATTGCGGGGCAGGAAGGACATATTTGCGAGAACTGTGTGGACCATGCCCGCGAGATCATTGAGCAGGAGCTGATGGTGCGTGACGAAAAAACCACTCCATCTACCTTTAAGCTCACAGTGAAAAAGCCAGTGGAGGTCAAGAAATTCCTGGACGAGTACATCATTGGCCAGGACGAGGCGAAAAAAGTCATGGCGGTAGCTGTTTACAATCACTACAAACGTTTACAGTACAAAACCAACGACGCCCCCAAAGACGAAATTGAAATTGAAAAAAGCAATATTGTAATGGTTGGCGAAACCGGTACGGGCAAAACCCTGCTGGCCAAAACCATTGCCAAATTGCTCAACGTTCCGTTTGCCATTGTAGATGCCACCGTGTTTACCGAAGCCGGTTACGTGGGCGAAGACGTAGAAAGCATTTTAACCCGTCTTCTGCAGGTGTGCAACTACGATGTTTCCGCTGCTGAGCGTGGCATTGTGTACATTGATGAAATTGACAAGATTGCCCGCAAAAGCGACAATCCTTCCATCACCCGCGATGTTAGCGGCGAAGGTGTACAGCAGGGCATGCTGAAGCTGCTGGAAGGGACCGACGTATTGGTACCACCACAAGGCGGACGCAAGCACCCCGAGCAAAAGCTTATCAAGATCAACACGCAAAATATCCTGTTCATTTGCGGCGGCGCCTTCGATGGCATCGACCGTATAATTGCCCGCCGCGTACAAACCAACACCATTGGTTTTAACGTGGACAAGCAATTGCAGGAGAACATGAAGAAAAACCTGCTGCGTTATGTAAACGCACAAGATTTAAAAGCGTTTGGATTGATTCCGGAGCTGCTGGGCCGTTTGCCGGTTGTCACCCACCTCGACCCGTTGGATGCAGCTACCTTAAGAGCCATTTTGACCGAACCAAAGAATGCGTTGATCAAACAATACCAGCGCCTGTTTGAGCTGGAAGGAATTCAGTTAACCATCGAAGACGATGTGCTGGACTTTATGGTAGAAAAAGCGGTGGAGTACAAACTGGGTGCAAGAGGTTTACGCAGCATCTGCGAAGGCATTTTAACCGATGCCATGTTTGAGCTGCCTTCTTCAAAAGAAAAATTCTTTACGCTGGATATGGCCTATGCCACCCGCAAATTCGACAAGAGCAAGTTGAGCCTGTTGAAAGTTGCGTAAGCAATTAGCTAATTCGATAATGTGCTAATGAGATAATGGCAAATCAAGCCAGGTCCATTGGCACATTTTCTTTAAGCGCATTATCTAATTATCGTATTATCACATTATCAAATTAAACTATCATGTTCGGATTAAACAAAGACAATGTACAAGGCCAGGTTGGCGAGTTGGTAGAAAAATTAAAGAGCAACGCTAACCTTACTGACGACCAGGCGCAGAAGGTGATTGAAACCATGAAAAACTTCGTGGTAGAAAAATACCCTATGCTGGGAGGCGCCGTAAATAGTATGTTTGGCGACAAATAATCGCCGTTGACACCCTGCCTCAATTTTATTGGACGCTGCATTTTTCTGGTGCTTCTTTTTTCTTCCTGCAAGGGAAAAGAGCCCCGAAATGTGCAGCGTTCGTTTTATTACTGGAAAACAGTTTTTACGCTTAGTCCAAAAGAAAAAGAAACCCTGCAGCAACACGGCGTGCAAAACCTGTACGTGAAGTTTTTTGACGTAACCTGGAACAGCACCAGCCAGTCGGCCGGCCCCGTTGCCAAAAGCATTTTTCAGCAAAAGCCTTCGGGCTTTGTGGTAACGCCGGTTGTTTTTATTACGC
>DATKHJ010000067.1:0-2618 GCA_035510335.1 Flavisolibacter sp.
ATTTTGGAGTCGCCCCGGCCAGACAAAAAGAAACCAAAAATGCGTTTCGATTACCTGAAGGATCTGCGCCGTTTTCTGCAATGGCGCAAGGGCGAAGCCGTTCTTCTTGGCGAAGCCAATGTACTGCCTAAGGAGAGCATCAATTATTTTGGTGAAGAGAGCGACGGCATTCACCTGATGTTCAATTTTTATGTGAACCAGCACTTGTTTTATGCCTTGGCCACCGGCGAAATAGAACCGTTGGTAAAAGCGCTGGAAGAAACGAGAATACAAATGCCCGGCAGCCAGTGGGCTCACTTCCTGCGCAACCACGACGAGCTGGATTTGGGCCGATTGACTGATGAACAGCGACAAAAAGTTTTTGAGCAGTTTGGTCCCGATGAAAACATGCAGTTGTACGAAAGAGGCATTCGCCGGCGGCTGGCGCCGATGCTGGGAAGCCGGCAGCGGCTGGAGTTTGCCTACAGCCTGATGTTTTCGCTGCCGGGAACGCCGGTGATTCGGTATGGAGATGAAATAGCCATGGGCGAAAACCTTTCGCTGAAAGAACGCGAAGCTGTGCGAACGCCGATGCAGTGGACAACGGAGAAGAACGCCGGTTTTTCTTCAGCGGACAAGCTCATTCATCCTGTAATTGATGAAGGCTTTTATGCCTACCAGCAACTAAACGTGGAAAACGAACGGCGGGCACCGGATTCGATCTTAAACTGGATGACAGCCCTCATTCGCCTGCGCAAAGAATGTCCTGAAATTGGTTTTGGCGACTGGAAGTTTATAAAAACAAAACACCCGCAGGTGATGTGCCTGCTTTACCAATGGAACGGCCGGTGCCTGCTGGTTACGCATAATTTTTCGGCGCAGCAGCTCGAGATAAAGTTGGCCATTAAAGAAGCAGGCAGCAATAAATTAATTGACCTGATGAAGAACGAAGAAATTGAAAACGGAAACGGCCATTATACCATTACGCTGGATGCCTATGGTTATCGCTGGTTCCGGCTGCGGCCACAGGCGATGGAGGAATGAAAACGGTTAGGTTTCTACAGGAAAGATCGGGCAGGAAAAAAGCAAGCGCAGTGTTGAAACTGCGCTTGCTTTTTTTGTTCAGTATAAGATTATCACATCTGTTTTATGAACAGATGGCAACTTAACTTTTTTTGAAGCGATAGGGATTTACACCGCCGTTGCCTACTTTATACGAACCTCTTTTTAATTCTTTCGGCTCGGCTTCCTGCACGGTAATTTTCTTTCCGTTCAGGTCTGCGTTATTCAGTGCGCCAATGGCCGTGCGGGCCTGTGAGTCGTCTGGCATTTCTACATAACCAAATCCTCTTGACCGGTCGGTAAAAGCATCCATTTCCACTTTTGCGGTTTCTACATCGCCATGCGGCGCAAATAAATTTTTCAGGTCTTCATCTTTCCAATCCAGGTCAAACTGGGCAACATAAATAGTCATGTCAAACGATTTTAAAATGTACAAAAGCGTGGGAGCAGAAGTAGAGAAAAAGAAAAGAGGCGGGAATTCCGGTACCGGTGCTTACACGTGATAGGGCATGAAGGTAACGAATTGGGCGGCAATGCCGCCCAATTCGTTACTGTATTTGCCTACTTTAACTTATGATACCAGCCAGGCCAGCTTCACTGCTTCGGGCTCTTTCATTCGCTCCGCTATTTTGCGGTAGCGGTCGCCCAGGTTACACAGGTAATCCTGTGCTTTGGCAGCGTAATCGTGCAGACCGGTAAGTGATTCCACCTTCCAGAGTTGCGTCAGGTGTTTAATGATAGCGGCGTAATCAAATGTTGTATAAATACCCATCTTTTGGGTAATGGCAGAAAAACGGGTAAACAGGTTGTCAACCGGCGAATCGTCCATCATAATGGCCGGCATGGCAATTTGCTTTTTCATCATTTTTTCAAATGCTACCAGCGCACCATTGGGATCAATCTCGAAGATTTTCGCCATAAAGGTTTTGTAAGCCTTCTCATGGCGGGCTTCGTCACCGGCAATTGTTTTGCAAATTTTCGACAACACATTGTCACCGTTTTTGTCGGCCAGCTTGCCCGTGTTTACATGCGAAATTTTGGTAGCTCTTTCCTGGAACGAAGTATAAATGAAAGCCTGGTATGGATCGCCATCGGTGCGGGGATCAAACCCATTGGCCAGCAAATTGTGAATGGTAATTTCCACCTGGCGCATGTCGGCACGGCCGGTGAGGTAGAGGTATTTGTTCAGCAAATCACCGTGGCGGTTTTCTTCGGCCGTCCAGCGGCGCGACCATTTTACCCAACCTTTGTCAGAAGCAATGTTGCGTTCGTCATTAATGCCTTCCAAAAGATTGAAATACGTGGTGTACGTTGGCAACGCTTCTTCCGTAATCATGTTCCCCACCAGGGAGGTAATAATTTCGGCAGGAAGCCCTTCAGCCCGCTCTTGCAGTTCTTTTATGGCCTGCAAAGCATCGGGAGAGGTCATGTCGGGTAAAAAGTCAGTTGGCTGCCAGGCGGTTTCGGCTTCCACCAAATAAGAATCAACTGCTTCGGAAGCAAACGCCTCCATACCGGAGACGACTTCGATGTTTTTCTGTAGTTCGTTTGCTGAGGGAGTAAAGTGTGTCATGTGT
>DATKHJ010000068.1:0-18569 GCA_035510335.1 Flavisolibacter sp.
GCCCTTGTGCTTCCACCAAACAAGGCCGTTTTCTTTTTCTTCTTTTGCCAAACCGGCCGCCGCCAGTTTGAATGCAGTTGTTACCTGCTGGTTCAGTGTTTCGGTTTGCGATGTTTTTATGTCATCGATAAACCGGAACAAACTATCCCGCTTCAGGTTTTCAAAAAGCGTTTGCTCATCGGGCCACTCCGCTGTACTGTTGATTCTTTCAAATTCATCACTCCAGACCTGTTTCTCCAAACTATCAAACCAGGCCTGGTAAATGGTGGGTTCAATAGCATTGGCGGTTACGGCATAATCCCAATTTCGTAACGGCGTAAGGTATTTTAATTCGGCTTCGTTCAGGTAGGCTTCATCAACGTGTTGCAGTAAAAACGGGATGGCGCTTGCCGCCAGCGAGCTATGTACGTCGTTCTGCAAACGCTTCATATCGTCAACTGTAATGCCCTGCATGGCTGCCAGTTTGTTGTGCAGCGTAACGCCTCTTGGCGTAATGTAATCGCCGGGAATAAAATACGGGTAAGAAGCATCCACCGCCCGCTGGTTGGCGCTTTGTACAAATCCCTGCGCCGGGTTCAGCACATGCGGCACATCGGCTTGCGGAATCCAGCCTTTCCACGCATAAGCCGTGTCTTCGCCAGGCATAACATACAAGCCCTGCCCTTCCCAACGCAACGGGTATTTTCCAAACTGGCCAATGGCAATGTCGCCACTTTTGGAAGCAAACACAAAATTTTGCGCAGGAGCGGCCATGTGCGTCATCGCATCCATGTAATCAGCATGGTTCTTTGCCCGGTCCAGCTTTATCCAAACCAGCAATTCATTAGAAGGATCATGTGCCGTCCAGCGCATGGCCAGGTTTTCGTTGATGGTACTGTCGCCGTTGTTGAACGTTTTATCGTACAGCACAGGACCAAAGGCCGTATAGGCCACCTGGTCTTCAAACTCGGTTCCATCAGCCTTGCGAATGATTTCTTTTTTCAGTTGCGTTGGTTTCCAGCCGCCGTTGTACCAATACTCACGCCGACTGTCGTCCTTAAAACGAATGCGGTAATAATCAATCACGTCTCTCCCCGCGTTGGTTACACCAAAAGCAACATTGTCGTTAAAGCCAATCACCACTCCCGGAATGCTGGCAAACGTAGCGCCGTACACATTCATGGTTGGCGTGGTCAGTTGCATTTCGTACCAGATGGACGGCAGTGTTAACCGCAGGTGCGGATCGTTTGCCAGCATGGGTGCGCCGCTGGCTGTTTTGCTGCCGCTCACTGCCCAGTTATTGCTGCCGGTGATGTCGGTAACTTTTGTTACAACTACGGGGTTAACGGTAGAATCGTTGTTGTAGTAAAGCGAATCGACCGTTGCCGGTGGTGCCGGTTGTACAGCCGATGCAGTGAACGGTGAGCCGGCAGGAACAATGGGTTGCGAAGAATCGGAAACAGCCGGAAAAAGAAGACTCATTTCCTGGCGGCTGAAGTAGCGCTGCATGTTGGTAAACGGAATGTCGCGGGCATAGTTCAATCCAGCCAAATCTGCCGACATTAACTTTACAAACAAGGCTGATTTTAAATTATTCCACGGCTCCGGTTTGTAGCCAAGCAGTTTAAATTCCAGCGGCAATGTGCTTTCAGTTAGGGAAGAAATGTAAGAATTGACACCGGCCGTGTAAGCATCCAGCACCCGCTGACTGAACTCATCTTTTTTAATTTCCGAAACCATATTTTCGGCGGCATATACCATTCCGCTCCGGCGTTGCAGGCGGTCGTAATTCAGCAGTTGCGGATTGTCCAGCACTTCGCTTAAGCGCCCCGATGCAGCCCTCGCATTAAAATCCATTTGAAACAGCCGGTACTTGGCGTGCAAAAACCCCTGCACGAAATAAGCGTCTTCGTCCTGCTCGGCAAACACGTGCGGCACCAGGCGTTCATCCAGGTAAACCGATACTTTTCCTTTGAGGTTGGAGAAAACGAAATCTTCGTTCAGGTCATCGCCTTCCGCTTCGGCATTCTGCCAAAAGCCGCTTTGTGGGCTTAAGAATTTCCCGAGCGCCGGCACACTGCCCCAGCGGCTGTTGAGAACAAAAACCAATGCAACCGTTATAACTGTACTGATGATAAATGGTACAATCCGCATAAGCAATGAATAGAGGCGAAAGATAGGAAGATGTTGGAAAAGAGATAACGGTTTGGGGTTTGGCGTTTGGCGTTTGGAGTTTGGAGTTTGTGGTTGGCGTGATGAGGTGAAAGGCGTTTTATTTTTTAGGGACATATAAAGATGAAATGCTTAACTGTGCTTTTTGCCGGAAGCTTGTGATAGTCGCATCAACAAAAAAGTGTTTGTCGGAAAATAGTTGCAACTTCAACGCACTGAAAATTTGCGCCATAAAAAAAACGCTTAAAAAATACATTGAACCTGCCACCTGGACGGCTGCCTTGCTGGCTCTTTATTTCATGGACGGCACAAAAGCAGGTTTTTCGTTTTGCCTGTTTAAACTGGTTGGCTTCGAGGCCTGCTTTGGTTGTGGCATCGGCCATGCCATTCACCACGCACTGCATTTTAACCTGCAGCAATCAATCAATGAACATGTTTTAGGAATACCGGCAACAATGGCTATTTTGTACACGGTCATCAAATTTTTTCTACCACTAAAAACCAAAACACAACGGCATGAACCAACAACAAATGTTTATGATGCTGCCCGACCTGCAACCCGATGAACTCCTGCTGATTCAAAACCTGACCAGGGACATGACCGAAAGCCAGCAGCAACAATTTATTTCTATCCTCCGTTCAAAGCGCAAAGAAAAAGAGACCTGCTGATCCTTGCGATCATTGGCTTTTTTGGCGTAGCCGGAATTCATCGGTTTGTGATTGGCGAAGTGGGCATGGGTATCTTATACCTGGTGACTGTTGGCTTTTGCGGCATTGGTACCATCATCGACCTTGTTAACCTCGATAAAATGGTTTCGCGGTATAACCAGGCGCAGGCCATGCAAAGCGCTACCATGGTGAAGATGATGATGCGGTAAGCCACTTCTTTCACACGCCATGTTGACCAGCAAAACCAATGCATGAAAGCAAACACCGACCTTGAATTTTTGAAAGATGTTTACGCCGCAGCCCGCAACAAATACAAACCGCGGCGCATTGAAACCTTGCTTGTTGCTGAAGGTCCTCCTGATAACCTTGAACGCTATTTTTATTTTGAAGATGTAAAAACGCAGGACTCGCTGTTTTTAGAAATCATGGGTGTGCTGTATCCTGAGCAGAAAAAGCGGTACCTGGCTTCCGGCAGGGAAACTGCACTGAAGGCTGAACTGCTGGAGATGTTCCAGGAAGATGGGTTTTGGCTGCTGGATGTTGCCGAAGTACCGCAGAGCGTTTCTAACCAGACGCTGGAAGATTGCCTTCCTTCTTTTCTTCAACAATTACAAAAAACGGTAAACCATCAAACGCCTATCATTCTCATTAAAGCAAATGTGTACGATCTGTGCTACCCAGTTCTTATTAGTGAAGGCTACAATGTGGCCCCGGAGCGGCTGCCTTTCCCCGGCAGTGGTCAGCAAAAGGTTTTCCGCGAGAAATTTAGAAAGGTGTTGGGATAATCAATAATGAGTAATCAGTAATGAGTGTAGAAGCTGGTTATTCATCACTCATTACTGATTACATCTTTCCTAATCATTCTTTCCTTGCAGCATGGGCACAAAGCTGAAGTTGTCGTACACTTCTTCCTTCAATGTTCCATCGGCTTGTTTAATAAGGCGTTTCATTACCTGCACATCGCCGCTGCCATAGGGAATAACCATCATGCCACCCACCTTCATTTGTGCAACAAGTTTTTGCGGAACTTCCGGCGCGGCGGCTGTAATAATCACTTTGTCGAAAGGCGCATACGTGGGCAGACCTTCATAACCATCGCCGTAAAAGAATTTAATGTTGGGGTACTTTTTAATCCATTGAAAACCTTTGTTGGCGTCAAACAATTTTTTCTGCCGTTCAATGGTAAACACTTTCGCTCCCAGTTCGGCCAATACAGCAGCCTGGTAACAGCTTCCGGTACCAATTTCCAGCACCTTGTCGTGTTGTTTAATTTCCAAAAGCTGGCTTTGATAGGCTACGGTGTACGGTTGCGAAATGGTCTGGTGGGCTTCAATAGGAAAAGCTTTGTCTTCGTAAGCTACTTCATCAAAAGCCGAATCCAGGAAAAAATGGCGGGGAATGTTTTCGAGAGCAGTCAGTACTTTTTCGTCGGTGATTCCTTTGTTTCTTACCGTTTCCACAAGCTTGCGGCGCAGTCCTTTATGACGGTAACTGTCGTCAGTCGTTCTCATCCGGCAAATATAAATTTGTCAACCTTAGAATTGTGAAATAGAATTGCATCTATGCTCCTTAACCACATAATTCTTGCCACGCTTTGGATTGTTTATGGTGTGCTGCACAGCGTGCTGGCAAGCGTTGGCGTGAAAAGCAAAATGAAACAGGCGCTGGGAAAAAATTTTAAACACTACCGGCTTGCCTACACCATTTTTGCAGCCCTTACATTGGCAGCACTGGTTTGGTACCAGGTATCGATTGAAACGGTGCGGTTTTACAAACCTTCCTTTATCGTAGTTGGCCTGGGCTACCTGGTGACCATTACGGGCTTTGGCATTATGCTAACCTGCATTAAAAAATATTTCATGAGCCTGAGCGGATTGCGCAGCCTGTTGCAGGAAACAGTTTACCCGGAGCTCATCATTAGCGGTATTCACCGCCATGTGCGACACCCGCTTTACCTGGGCACCTTTGTTTTTATCTGGGGATTGTTTATCCTGGTGCCGTTGCTGAGCTTATTCATCGCCAATTTTATTATTACCGTTTATACGCTGCTGGCTATTCCGTTTGAAGAAAAAAAACTGGTGGCAGAATTTGGCGACCAATACAAAGCTTACCAAAAAACGGTTCCGAAGATCATTCCGAAATGGTAATCGTCGGCTGTCTCTCCTTGGGCCGCCGCCAAAATAAAAGATTTCATCGATACGTTTCTACACGATTGAAACTTTGGGAGTTTCTTTGTGTTATCAAAGCAAGCGATACTAACTGCAACCAATACTACCTGCAACCGACACACACCGACTAAACATATTAAGTCCATCCGCCTAACGAAAAGAAGGTGCTCCAAAAGAGCACTTTTTTTATTTTGTCTGAACCATGATTTTTGGGATTGATGGGATTAGGAGGAAATAAAAGAGCCGTTCAGTACTGAACGACTCTTTGTTTATAAAGACTGTTTCTATTTCCTGCTAATCTTCTAAATCCACCCAAATCGTGGTTCAGACAATCCCAGTTCAAGACAATTTCATCTCCTCAATAATTTGCTGAATCTTACCTTTTGCTTTCTGCTGCGCTTCTTCAAACTTGTCCTTTGATTCAAGGCCAGTGTTCACACTGAAATAGAACTTGATCTTTGGCTCCGTGCCGGAAGGCCGTGCACTGATCTTGCTGCCATCTTCGGTGATGAATTGCAGCACGTTTGATTTCGGCAGGTTGATCTCTTCCGTTTTACCCGTGGTAAGATCGGTTTTGATGCGCTTGTCGTAATCGAGCAATTCGATGACTTTGCTGCCAGCTAATTCTTTGGGAGGGTTAGCCCGGAAGCTTTCCATCATGTCGGCAATTTCCTGCTGGCCGTTGCGGCCTTTTTTGGTAATAGAGATGAGGTCTTCCTGGTAATAACCGTATTGCACATACAGGTCAATCATTTTTTCGTAAAGGCTTCTGCCCTTCGATTTTTCATACGCCGCCATTTCGCAAAGCAGGGCAACGGCCGAAACCGCATCCTTGTCACGGATCTGCGAACCAATCATCAGTCCATAGCTTTCTTCGCCGCCCACCACGTAGTTTTCAGTGGCTTCTTTTTCTTTAATCAGTTCGGCAATCCATTTAAAGCCGGTAAGTACGTTGTAACAGTTAATGCCGCTGCGCTGGGCAATTACATCAATCATGTTGGTGGTTACAATGGTCTTTACCACCATATCGTTCGGTTGCTGCAGGCCTTTTTCCTTGCGGCTTTCAATCATGTAATTAAAGGCCAAAACAGCGGTTTGGTTGCCATTCATCAGCACCCACTCGCCTTTTGTATTTTTAACGCCAATGCCCACGCGGTCGGCATCAGGATCGGTGGCGCAAAGAATATCGGCATCAATTTCTGCCGCTTTCTTCAGACCAATGGACATGGCTTCTTTTTCTTCAGGGTTGGGATAAACAACTGTTGGAAAATTGCCGTCCGGTGTCGCTTGTTCTTCTACAATGGTCACGTTTTCGAAACCAAATGCCTTCAACACATCAGGTACAAGCTTGATGCCGGTGCCATGAATCGGTGAATAAACAATCTTTAAATCTTTCTGCTGCTGAATCACTTCCGGGTAAACACTAAGGCTCTTTACCATCTGGATGTATTTCTCATCCATTTCCTTTCCGATAATGGTAATGTTGCTTTCGCCGCCGTTCCATTTTACATCAGATACATCGGCAATCTTTTCCACTTCAGAAATCACTGCTTTGTCGTGCGGCGGCACCAGCTGCCCGCCATCGTTCCAATACGCTTTGTAACCGTTGTATTCTTTCGGGTTGTGCGAAGCCGTGCAAACCACGCCGCCTTGGCAACCCAGTTGACGAATGGTAAACGACAGTTCCGGCGTTGGACGCAGGTCTTCAAACAAGAAAACCTTGATGCCGTTGGCGCCAAAAACATTGGCTACCGTCTCGGCAAAAAAGCGGCTGTTGTTGCGGCTGTCATGCGCAATGGCCACTTTTACTTCCTGGTCGGGAAAACTTTTTTTCAGGTAGTTGGCGTAGCCCTGCGTGGCCATGCCTACCGTGTATTTGTTCATGCGATTGGTACCAATGCCCATAATGCCGCGAAGGCCGCCGGTACCAAATTCGAGGTTGCGGTAAAAGGCATCGGCCAGTTCTTCGGGGTTGCTCTGCTGCAGTTCTTTAATCCCAGACTTTGTTTCGTCGTCGAAGGCACCATTCAGCCATCCTGCCACTTTTTGTTCAATGAGTTGGTCCATATTGCAAATTGGTTTTGTAAGTTGAGCGTAGTTCTGTAATGAATAAATACGAAGATAAGTGTCCGTACATTTGAACGGTGAAGAAATGCCTGCTCTACGTATTAATTTTTTGCTCCATATCAGCCTTCGGCCAGGATACTACCGGTAACGCAATTGATACCACTGCACCGCAAAAAACCATCGATTACAAAAAACGACAATGGCTGATTGGCGGTCTCACGGCAGCAGGCTACGGCGGCTCCTTCATTTTTCTGAGCCAGGCCTGGTATAAGGATTATCCCCGCCGCAGCTTTCACACCTTTGATGATTCGAAAGAATGGCAGCAGGTAGATAAGATTGGCCATGCCTGGACGGCTTACCACACCAGCCGCTTTACCACCAACATGTGGCGCTGGGCCGGCGTAGATGAGAAGAAGGCGCTGCTGTACGGAACAGGCAGCAGTATGCTCTACATGCTTTCCATTGAATACCTCGACGGGCACTCCAAGGAATGGGGCTGGAGCTGGGCCGATGTTGGCGCCAATTTCAGCGGCGCTGCCCTGTATGTGAGCCAGGAGCTTGGATGGAAAGAACAGCGCATCGGCTTCAAGTTTTCATCGCATAACAAAGATTACAGCGATCGTCAACTAAAGGCAAGGGCCGACCAGTTGTTTGGCAACTCGTTCCAGGAACGACTGCTGAAAGATTACAATGCGCAAACATATTGGCTGAGTGCCAACATTAAATCGTTTTTGCCGGCCGCAAAACTTCCCGCCTGGCTGAATATTGCTGTGGGCTACGGAGCAGACGGCATGTTTGGCGGCTTTGAAAATGTGGGAAGAGATAAGACAACGGGTACTGTAACGTTTGAGCGGACAGACATTAAACGCCACCGTCAATTTTACCTTGCGCCGGATGTTGACCTCACAAAAATCAAAACCAACAACAAGCTGTTGAAGTCTGTTTTTTCTGCATTAAACGTGTTGAAGTTTCCGGCACCGGCACTGGAGTTTTCCAATGGAAAGTTCCGCTTCAAAGCCATTGCTTTTTAGGCAAGTTCAAAGGTTTACTTGTTCACAAGTTCACTAGTTGACGGAATCCTAACTTGTAAACCCGTAAACTTGTGAACTCTTCAACTTCTCTCAGTACAGCCAGGCGCCAACAATCTTCTCTCCTTCCGTTTCCACGGCAATGTGTTCCTGCAAAGTGGTGGCAATTGACAGGCCGGTGTAATCGGTTTGAATAGGAAATAATTTATGGCTTCGCTCCACCAGCGCCAGCGTTTGAATTTTCTTTGGCGAAGCGTGGAGAAAAGGCTTCAGTGCATAAAACATGGTTTTGCCGGTGTTGGCCACATCGTCGGTAATAATGATGATTTTATTGTGTAGATCAACCTGTGGTTGAAGCGCTACCTCACCGGGTTCTTTTTTGTTCAGTTCAATGGAGAAGACTTCGGCTGAAACGTTGTTCATCTTTTTTAATTCTTCGGCAATGCATTTTGCCACCACCGTGCCGTTGCCAACGATGCCTGCAAGGATGATGTTGTTTTCACCTTCGTTCTGCTCGGCAACTTCCAACGCCATGCGCCTGATTTTTCGTTTAATGCCGTCTTCATCCAATATTTCTGTTCTTGTTTGTACTGAACTCATTTGACCTATTTTTACGGCGGTTAAATTAGCATTATGCAAATCGTGCAACAAATTTTATTTGTCATTCTAACGGTAGCAGCTATCTGGATTTTTAGTAAAAAAGCGGGGTTCATTCGCAAGAACATCAGCATGGGACGGGATGAAAAATTTGAGCCTCACCCCGACCGCTGGCGCAATGTTTTGCTGATGGCGTTCGGACAAAAACGCATGTTCGACAAACCGCTGGTTGCACTGCTGCATTTTATCGTGTATGCCGGCTTTCTCATTATTAATATTGAGGTGCTGGAGATTGTTCTGGATGGCATACTCGGCACGCATCGGCTGTTTGCTCCTGTGCTGGGCAGCTTTTATTCCTTCGTCGTCAACTTTTTCGAAATCCTTGCCTTCCTGGTTTTGGTATCGGTGATTGTTTTTCTCATTCGCCGAAACATTACCAAAGTACCGCGGCTTAATCGCCAGGAACTCAGCGGCGGCTGGCCAAGAAAAGACGCCAACTATATTTTGTTTTTTGAAGTGGTGCTGATGTCGCTCTTCCTCATCATGAATGCTTCTGACAAAGCCTTGCAATTAAAAAGCTACGGGCATTATGCAGAAGTAGAGACGAACTTTTTTCTTTCCGGTATCATCACGCCCCTGTTTGAAAATTTTAGTGCGGCAACACTCGTTGGCATTGAGCGGACTGCCTGGTGGCTGCACATTGCCGGCATTTTTGTGTTCTTGAACTACTTACCTTACTCAAAGCACCTGCACATTGTGCTGGCTTTCCCAAATACCTATTACACCCGGTTAAAGCCGCAGGGTAAGATGGTGAACATGCCCGAAATTCAAAAGGAAGTGCTGTACGCCATGCAGCCGGAAACCGTTCCGGCAGATGCGCCGGCAGAAGAGCACAAACGTTTTGGTGCAAAAGATGTAACCGACTTGACGTGGAAAAACTTAATGGACGCCTACACCTGCACCGAGTGCGGCCGTTGCACGGAGCAATGTCCTGCCAATCAAACAGGGAAGATCCTTTCGCCAAGAAAGATCATGATGGACACCCGCGACCGCATGGAAGAAATTGGCGCAGCCCGCGACAAGAACAACGGTGCCGTTCAGGAAGATGGCAAATCATTGCTGCACGATTACATCACTACGGAAGAACTGTGGGCCTGCACCTCCTGCCAGGCCTGCGTACAGGCTTGCCCGGTGCTGATTGATCCGCTGCACATCATCAACCAACTGAAACGTTACCTGGCACTGGAAGAAAGCAACCAGCCCGCCGAATGGAACGGCATGTACAGCAACGTAGAAAACAATTTTGCACCGTGGAAGTTTAGCCCGGATGAAAGAGATAAATGGGCGGTGGAGCTGTCATCTGAACCATGATTGTCTGAACCACTATTTATAGGATTATAAAGATTAATAAGAAATAAAAGAGTCGTTCATTGCTGAACGACTCTTGCTCTATTAAGCCTGTTATCATTTCCCTCTCATGCTCAAAATCCACCCAAATCATGGTTCAAGACAACTGACTTTTCTCATGTTTTCCCTTAACACCCCTCATCCCCTGCCTGCCGGTTCTTTCCAACTTTTGCCGGTACTATGCCTGCAATAGAAGCTCCGGTTCGAAAGAAAGAAAAGCCCGTAAAAACGGCCGTGCAATGTTACCATTGCGGCGAAGGTTGTGATACGTCCATCAAAGAAGACGATCATTTCTTTTGCTGTGATGGCTGCAAGTTTGTGTACGGACTGCTGAAGGAAAACGGTCTTTGCAATTATTACGACCTCAGTTCCACACCGGGCATTAAGGTGAAAGGCAAATACAGCTCCGAAAAATTTGCTTTTCTAGAAACGGCCGAAGCACAACTAAAGCTCATTACGTTTAAAGATGAAAAACAAAGCCAGGTAAGCTTTTACCTGCCACAAATGCACTGCGCTTCCTGCATCTGGCTGCTGGAAAACCTGCATGCCATTCAGCCGGGTATTTTGTTTTCGAAAACAAATTTCCAGCGCAAGGAAATTTTTATTGCGTTCAATCATACCGAAACTTCATTACGAAAAGTCGTCGAGCTTCTCTCTTTCATTGGCTACGAGCCTTACATCAGCTTAAAAGATGAAGAGAAGAAAAAAAGCAAGAAGATCAACCGCAAGCAGTTCTATAAAATTGGCGTGGCTGGTTTCTGTTTCAGCAATATCATGATGCTGAGTTTCCCGGAATATTTTTCCTCCGGGGCTATTGCAGAGGGAACGCTGAAACACCTTTTTACCTACCTGAATCTTTTCCTGGCACTGCCGGTTTTCTTTTACAGCGCTTCCGATTTTTTTGTTTCTGCCTGGAAAGGCCTGCGGCAGAAATTCCTGAACATTGATGCGCCTATTGCGCTTTCCATCCTCATTACGTTTTCAAGAAGCGTTTATGAAGTGCTTAGCGGCACCGGTGCTGGGTATTTCGATAGCATGAGCGGCATCGTTTTGTTTATGCTGGCGGGAAGATGGTTTCAAAACAAAACCTATGATTCGTTCTCTTTCGATAGAGACTACAAGTCTTATTTCCCCTTAGGCATAACAAGAATTGAAAATGGCGCGGAAGTTCCGGCTACCATCAGCAGCCTGAAAAAAGACGACCAGATTATTGTCCGCCATGGCGAAATGGTTCCCGCCGATTCGGTTTTACTGAACGGTGAAGCCAGCATTGATTACAGCTTTGTTTCCGGCGAAAACACACCGGTTCATAAAAAGAAAGGCGAACTTATTTATGCCGGCGCCAAACAGCTTGGCGGAAGCATTGAACTGCAGGTTATCAAAACTGTAAACCAGAGTTACATCACGCAACTCTGGAACAACAACGCAGCCTTCGACAATAAAAAACACGCCGAAAAATCGTTTGTACACCCCTGGAGCCGCTACTTTACCCTGGTGCTGTTTTCGCTCTGCGCCATTGCCGGCGTGTACTGGGCCGTTGTTGACCCATCAAAAATTCTTCCAGCCATTTCTGCTTCGCTGATCGTCGCTTGTCCGTGCATGCTGTTACTGTCGGCTACGTTTACATTCGGCAACATGCTGCGTTATTTTGGCAAGAACAAACTCTACCTGAAAAATGCCAGCGTCATTGAAACGCTTTCAAAAATCAACCACATTGCTTTTGATAAGACAGGAACACTCACTTATTCTTCAAGCGCTGATATTGAATTTGTGGGCAGCAAACTTTCCGGTGATGAAAAGAAGGCCGTGTATTCACTGGTGAAAGAATCTGCGCACCCGTTAAGCCGGCTAGTAAAAGATCACCTGCTGCAAGGGGGCGTTGACGAACCAGAGCCTGTGCTCAACTACAAAGAATTAGCAGGCAAAGGCACCGAAGCGCTGGTGGGCAATAAGGCCTTAAAGATTGGCTCTTCCTCTTTCGTCACCGGTTACAAAGTGCAGGCGGGCAATGCAGCGGAAGTTTGGCTTTCGGTTGATGGTGAGGTGAAAGGGTACTTCTGCATTCACAACCGTTACCGCACCGGTGTGAAAGAAATGGTGGGAGAATTGGAGAATAAAGATTTTAACCTGCACCTGCTCTCCGGCGACAACAGCGCCGAAAAAGAAAAACTGCAAACATTTTTTGGTGGGGCTACGCCGATGCTGTTTGGCCAGTCGCCGCAGGACAAACTGGAATACATTAAAGACCTGAAACAAGAGAAGAATACACGGGTTATGATGCTGGGTGATGGTCTGAACGATGCCGGTGCGCTGAAGCAAAGTGATGTAGGCATTGCGGTGACAGAAAACACCAGCCAGTTTACGCCGGCTTCGGATGGAATATTGGACAGTAATGGCGTACAGCAACTGCCGGCATTTATCAGCTATGCAAAAGCGGGAAAGCGCATTGTGATGTGGAGCTGGCTCTTGTCGTTCCTATACAACGCAGTAGGTTTGAGCATTGCACTGCAGGCGAAAATGTCGCCGATGGTGGCGGCGATTTTAATGCCGATGACATCCATTACAATTGTGACGTTTGTTTCGGTGGCAACGTCAATTGCTGCGAAGCGAAGAGGGCTTTAATGCTCTGTCTCTCACAAGAGGGACTTTTACCGCAGAGAATAAGACAAGCAGAAGTTTGCGCAGAGATAATTTTCTCTGCGCTGAACTCTATTTACTCCTGTTCTCTGCGGTTTTTTCTTTTCAATAGCAGCGCTAGCCCCTGGCCCAAAACCATTCATCCCCTCATTCACACATCAGTCGGCCATTTTGATACTTCGGTAGAAAATTGTTTCGGCCGCTTGTTGCATCCAGTAGATTTAACCTCTAAAACTTCTGCCATGAAACGTTGCATGCTGACTCTTTTTGCGATGGCTGCGCTGACGGCTTCGCAAGCACAAATTACTTTAACACAACTGCCCAGTGGCGGCAATAAAAAAGCAATGGTGGGTGAACGCATTGGCCTGACCGATGTGGTGATTCATTATGACCGTCCGGCAGTGAAAGGCCGCGAAGGAAAGATTTGGGGACAGTTGGTACCTGTGGGTTATGTAGACCAGGGCTTCGGAAATTCGAAAGCCGCACCTTGGCGTGCCGGTGCCAACGAAAACACCACTATTGAGTTTTCGAACGACGTGACCATTGAAGGACAGCCGCTGAAAAAAGGAAAATACGGCTTGTTCATTGCGTACGATTCTACGGAATCGACGCTGATCTTTTCAAACAATTCTACATCGTGGGGAAGCTATTATTACGATCCGAAAGACGATGCGTTGCGGGTGAAAGTAAAGCCGGCGAAGATGAATAATAGCGTGGAGTGGATGCGCTATGAATTCATGAACCAAACCGAAAATGCAGCAACGATTGCGCTGGTTTGGGAAAAGCAAATGATTCCTTTCAAAGTGGAAACCGATTATGTGAAACACCAGCTGGCATCTTTCCAAAACGAGCTGCGTACGCAACGTGGTTTTTACTGGTTGCCCTGGCAACAGGCGGCGCAATGGTGTTTGCAGCGCAATGTTAATTTAGAACAGGCCTTGCTGTGGGCCGACTCTGCATCGAGTACAACATTCGGCGGCAACCAGTTCTTTGGTCCGAAAGCTACAAAGGCACAGATCCTCGAAAAATTGGGTCGAAATGAAGAAGCCATGGCGATTATGAAGGAAGCGTTGCCACTGGCAAACATGCAGGAGATTCATGGTTACGGCCGTTCGCTGCTGACGCAGAAAAAGGCAAAAGAAGCAATGGAAGTGTTCCAGATGAATTTTAAAAAGAACCCGAACCAGTTTACAACGTTGGTGGGAATGTCGAGGGGATATTCTGCCAACGGCGATTACAAAGCTGCGTTGAAATATGCGGAGCAGGCATTGCCGCTTGCACCTGATGGTCCGAACAAAAACGCAGTAGCGGGAATGATTGATAAATTGAAGAAGGGGCAGGATGTGAATTAAACCTCACCCCGGCCCTCTCCTTGAGGAGAGGGAGTGCTAAGCACAGCCCTTGCTTTTGCATGATACTGTAAAGACTCAATCAGAATTTGATTGGGTCTTTTTTCTTTTTATGGACCAGAAGCAAGTGCTGCTATTAAACTTTCGTTGCGTCGCACTCTTGTACGCTTTGTTCGCTATTGAGCTGAATACTTGTTTCTTCGATTATTGTTTATATGCAGTTTTGCGTAAACCCACCCCAATTGTTCAAAGCAAAACCATTCATTCATTTCGCCCCTCCAAGGAGGGGATGGTCGTTCTATCAAGATGTTGCATGATTATCCTAAGACAACATCCCCCATGGAGGGGCAACCTAACGTAAAATTGTAATTGAGGAAACCGGGGTGGGTTCAACTAAATCCTCACTGTAATATTTTTCTCTGCGAGATAATTTTTCAAATCAGGAATCTCAATCTCCTTAAAGTGAAACACAGAAGCCGCTAATGCTGCATCCGCATGCGCCGTAAGAAACACGTCAGCGAAATGCTCCATTGTTCCGCCACCACCCGAAGCAATGACCGGTATGGGAAGTGATTCAGAAAGCTGTTTGGTAATGTCAAGCGCAAAACCCGCTTTTGTTCCGTCATGGTTCATGGAGGTGAGCAGAATTTCTCCAGCGCCTAAATCAACCGCTCGTTTCGCCCAGTCAACACATTTAGTGTCCGTCTTTGTTCGTCCGCCGTGCAGGTAAACATACCACTCGCCGTCGTCTTCCTTTTTGGTGTCGATGGCAAGCACCACGCACTGGCTGCCGGCCGTGTTGGCAATATCCGTAATCACGGACGGGTTATCATACGCAGCCGTATTAATGGAAATCTTATCTGCACCGTTGTTGAGCAAAATGGAAACATCTTCCACAGCTTTAATACCGCCACCAACAGTAAAGGGAATGTTGATGGTGTGTGCTACTCTCTTTACTAATTCTGCCAGTGTTTTGCGACGTTCAACCGTTGCAGTGATGTCGAGAAATACCAATTCATCGGCGCCTTGTTTTGCATAGGCAGACGCCAGTTCCACCGGGTCGCCAGCGTCACGCAGGTTGATGAAATTGGTGCCTTTTACAGTGCGACCATCTTTGATATCTAAACAAGGAATGATTCGTTTTGCAAGCATGAAAACAATTTGAGATTTGCGATTTAAGATTTAGTTGCCTACGTCACCAGCTTACACGAATGATTTCAAATCAACAAGCTGAATCCGCCCCTCGTAAATAGCTTTGCCGATGATGACTCCCTTGCAACCGATATCCTGCAAAGCATATACATCATCAATCGAGCTCACGCCGCCGCTGGCTATGAAATGCAGCTCCGGAAACTTTTCAATGATGCTTTTGTAAAGTTCTGTTGACGGCCCTTCCAGCGCACCGTCCTTTGCTACATCGGTACAAAAGATTTGTTGGATGCCTTTCTGAATGTACTCTTCAATAAAATCGTAGATCCAGATTTCTGTTTGTTCCGTCCAGCCGCTGATGGTGAGCTTTTCCTTTTTCACATCGGCACCCAACAGGAATTTTTCTGCACCAAATGTTTGCAGCCATTGAACAAAGGTTTCTTTTTCTTTCACCGCCATACTGCCAACGGTTGCTAATGCCGCACCGGAATCAAACACAATCCGCACATCTTTTTCCGATTTAATACCGCCGCCGAAATCAATCACCATTGCTGTTTTACCGGCAATGGCTTCCAGCACTTTCCAGTTCTTCACACTGCCTTCTTTGGCACCATCAAGATCCACAAGATGCAATCGTTTCAAGCCTGCATCTTCAAACTGCCGGGCAACTTCCAGCGGATGTTCGTTGTAAATTTTCTTTTGTGAATAATCGCCATGCGTAAGTCGAACGCATTTGCCTTCAATGATATCAATAGCCGGTATAATTTCCATTAGATTTCCAAAAAGTTTTTGATGATCTGGTCGCCGGTATCGGCGCTTTTTTCTGTGTGAAACTGCACACCGTAAAAGTTGTCTTTTTTTACAGCAGCCGCATATTCAATTCCGTAATTGCATTTGGCAATGGTGTAGTCGCTGTCCGCAGCAAAAAAGCTGTGCACGTTGTAGATGTAACTGTTCTCCTCTATGTTTTGAAACAATGGCGATTTTAAATCGTAGATCCTGTTCCACCCAACCTGCGGAACTTTGATAGCGTTGCTTTGAAATTTTAGCACTTTGACGGGAACAATGCCAAGGCAAGTTGTGTTGTTTTCTTCCGAATGTTCGCACAGCAGCTGCATACCCACACAAATGCCCAGCACCGGTTGCTTTAATTCCTTGATAAGACTATCAAGGCTGTTTTGCTGCAGGCTTTTCATGGCACTGCTGGCCTCTCCCACACCGGGGAAAATGACTTTATCAGCCGCTTTAATTTTCTCCGCATCATCCGTCACTTCGCCTTGAACACCCAAGCGTTCAAGCGCCGAGATCACCGAATGAATATTGCCTGCGTTGTATTTGATGATTGCGAGATTCATAGTAATTTGTTTGCAGGTTTAATGTTGAATGTTTAAGGTTACTTGCAAACTCTCAACATTAAACTTTAGACGTTAAACATGTAAGCGGAAGTAGCTCACCTGGTAGAGCGACAGCTTCCCAAGCTGTAGGTAGCGGGTTCGAGTCCCGTCTTCCGCTCACGCTAAAACGCTGTTTAAAAATTCTTTTGTTGCGGCCTCCACGTCTTCTTTTCCTTCCAACGCCTTTATGTATGCGCTGCCGATAATGGCGCCATTTGCATAGCGACTTGCCGCATCAAACGTTGCCTTGTCCTTGATTCCAAATCCAACGAGAACCGGGTTTTTCAACTGCATAGCGTGAAGTCGTTGCAAATACGTTTCCACCGCTGAAAAATCTTTATCCGAACCGGTGAGTGAAGAAGACGACACAGCATATAGAAAGCCACTGCTCAGGCCATCCAGTTTTTTTATCCGTTGTTCCGAAGTTTCCGGCGTTACGAGAAAGATAAAATCGAGTCCATACTTTTTGATGACGGCTGCATATTCCGTTTCGTATTCAAACATGGGAATGTCGGGAATGATCAAACCATCTACGCCAACTTCTGAAGCCTTTGCGCAAAACTTTTCAAAACCATATTGTAGCAACGGATTGAGATAGCCCATCAAAACAACAGGAATATGAATCTCCTTTCGAAAGCCATCCAACTGTTCAAAAAGCTTTGCAATCGTCATGCCATTGTGCAAAGCCTTTGCGCTGCTGGCTTGTATCACTGGCCCATCTGCAAGCGGATCGCTGTACGGCATGCCCAGTTCAATCAGGTCGGCACCGTTTGCCTGCAACGCTTTCATCACTTCAATGGTACTGTTCAACTCCGGGTAACCAGCCGTGCAGTACACATTCAGCACCCGTTCTTTTTTCCGTGCAAATAATTCTGTAATCCTGCTCATAATAATTCATAAAATGCTGACACACTTTCCCATTCAGCATCCGGTTCTATTTCAATGTGATGTTCTCTTTCTACCGTTGATAAAAAATAATTCAGGAAGCCTTCTACTTTCTCCGGCTCTTTGGTGTAAAAGATCACCTGCAGCATGCGGAACAGCGTTACATGTCCCACATGCACTGTGGCCGTTTGGCTTTCGAGGTAATCAATCATCTTTTTTTCCGCTTCTACGAGGTAGTCATATTCTGTTTGTTCGGGATGGCCCAACTCGTTGTACGTATCCGGAACAATCTCGATGAAAACAGAATGCGGATGCTCTTTCTGCACCGCCCTGTCCTTTAAATCTTTGTTGATAATGGCAATGGCCGGAAAGCCTTCCACATCAAACTCGAACCCGGTGTATGTTGCTTCGTTGCTCATATAAAAAAACCCCAACCCCTAAAGGGGCTTTTCACTCCGCAGGTGGGAGCATGTGTACGAATGTTTTGCTTCTATCTGTTTTAACTTTTGTGTTCATAATTACGAAGCTGCAACCGAAAAAGAATAGTCAACCCTCCAACCACGAAGCCCCTTCAGGGGGTTTGGGGGTTTTCCATCACCCGCATATACGTTGCTAAATCTTTGTCGCCTCTTCCGCTCAAACAGATCACTATGTTGTCTTCTTGCTTTAAGTCTAACTGGTTCAACGCGGCAAATGCATGGCCTGTTTCCAAGGCTGGAATAATGCCCTCCAGCTTCGCTACTTGAAACGACGCCTTCAATGCATTTTCATCCGTCACGCATAAAAATTTTCCTCTGCCACTGTCGTACAAATGCGCATGCAGCGGACCAATACCGGGGTAATCCAGTCCTGCCGAAATGCTATGCGGCTCCACTACCTGGCCGTCTTCTGTTTGCATGACCAAACTCCTGCTGCCGTGCAACACGCCGTCTCTTCCGAGTTGCGTTGTTGCTGCACTTTTACCTGTATTTACGCCTTCGCCGGCAGCTTCTACTGCTACCAGTTCTACCGTTGGTTCATCCAGGAAATGATAAAACGCTCCTGCCGCGTTGCTGCCACCGCCAACAC
>DATKHJ010000069.1:0-2056 GCA_035510335.1 Flavisolibacter sp.
GTTGTCAACCGACGATTACCTGCGTGTGCAGCGACTGGCCGATGCCGGTGTGCCGGTACAACTGGAAGCCGATGTAAAAGCAAAATTCTTTACCGACGACCTGAAAGGCTACAACGTCATTGCTGAAATTCCGGGCACCGATCCGGCGTTGAAAGACGAAGTAGTAATGCTGGGCGGTCACCTCGACTCGTGGCATGGTGCTACCGGTGCTACGGATAATGCTTCCGGCTGCGCCGTGATGATGGAAGCCGTTCGCCTGCTGAAAGCTTCCGGTGTGAAGCCACGCCGTACCATTCGCATTGCGTTGTGGGGTGGCGAAGAGCAAGGCCTGCACGGTTCACGCAACTATGTAAAAATGCACGTGGCCGACCCGGCAAACATGCAGTTGAAACCGGCACACGGAAAAATTTCTGCCTACTACAACTTAGATAACGGTACCGGCAAAATCCGCGGCATTTACCTGCAGGGCAATGCGGCGCTGAAGCCGGTGTTTTCAAAATGGCTGGAGCCGTTTAAAGACCTTGGCGCAAACACCGTAACCATCAACAACACCGGCGGCACCGACCACCTGGCGTTCGATGCAGTTGGCGTTCCGGGCTTCCAGTTTATCCAGGATGAAATTCAGTACGACACCCGTACGCACCACACCAACATGGATACTTACGATCACCTGCAACCCGAAGACCTGAAGCAGGCTTCTACCATTGTTGCGGCGTTTGTCTTCAACACAGCGCAGCGTGACGAAATGCTGCCAAGAAAAGAATTGCCAAAGGCAAGGGAAGGAGCACAGCGGGGATTCTAGACGGCAATCGGCAAACGAGAATCGGCAATGAGTTCGTGAATCGTCAAACGTCAATAAAAGACTTAAAAAGGAACAGCCTATCAAAATGATAGGCTGTTCCTTTTTTTATATCTCATTGCTGATTCTCGTTTGCCGATTGCCTCTATGGCTTCTCGTATCGAAACCGCACCATCGCATTTTTCTGTTCGGTGGACGTAATGCTCACCTGGTAGCGTTTGTCGCCGTCCTGTATGATCATCAGCGAGGTGTTCGGCGGGATGGTGCCGAGGTTTTCCGCCACCATCACCAGCGTATGTTCAGGATTGCTTTCTTCCAGTTGCAGCTTGTACGTAATGGGTTTGTTGCTTAAGCGTTTGTTGGATAGCACCAACGCACCATCCAGGTAAATGCTCACGGTGTCGTTGTCAATCTCGCCGTTGTCGTACAAACTAATCTCAATGGTATTGTTGCTGACCGTAATGGTTTTCGTCAGTTCGTTTTTCCGTTCACGAATGGTTGGCGGCGTTTGAATCACCTTTCGTTCAACAGGCGCCGTATTTACAATAACCGGGTCGGCAGGCTTGGTGGTTGGTGTTTCAATGGCAACAGGTTTTTCAACCGGTTTGGTGGCTGCGGTTTCCTGCTTAGGTGCCGGCCTTGTTGCGGCAGGCTTGGTGGTTTTGGGCGTTGGCTTTACCACCGGCTTGGTAGTTTTTGCTACCTCGTCTTTGGGAGTATTGGTGGTCGTTTTTTTGTTGCGCAAAAAAGGCTCTACATAAAAATCCGATGTGGGCACTTTGCGCAGGAAAACTTTTCCGCCGCCACAATCGCCGCCTTTCTTCACATCAAAAAAAGGATCGCTTTTTTCGTAGGTGCTGCTGTATTCCCCTTCCAGGAATTCTTCTCTGCCCGAACGGGTATAAATCAATCGGCACTTCATTATACAGGCCACAGAGCCACCGGCCATTTTCACTTCCACCGTTTTTATTTCCTGCACCAATACGGCACTAGAGGCTTTTGTATAGTTGCCCGTAAACGTGGCTTTGCCATAAAAACGGGTATCAAGGTAAGAATAGGTAACGCCGGAAAGACCAGCCTTCTTCGATTGGTCCAACTGTACTTCGTACTTGTATTGGTCGCCACTCTCAGTAATGAAATATCCCCGCCAGATGCCGGTCAAATCCTGGCTGAACGAAGGGAATGCTGCAAGCAAGAAAAGAGAGAGAACAGAAAGTTTTCGCACAATTTTCTCCATAACAGCGTGAAATTAGCCCT
>DATKHJ010000070.1:0-8561 GCA_035510335.1 Flavisolibacter sp.
ATAATGGCGAGGAGGATAAATCCAATGACGGTATTGCGTTCAAACTTCATTCTGTCCTTATTTAAAGGCCGCAAAGATAGCAGTTGGCGGGGAGTTTCCACCTTACAGAAGAGGATGCCCGGTTTGTGGTTCCGCACCAAACAGACAGCCCGGTTATTTTAAGAAACATTTAATGAATAGGTTGCTGAATTAATAGCGGTGATGAGCGGCCTGTTTTCTGGCAGTTAATCATAATCATCCTTTGCTTTATAGTTTTTGAAAAGGGAAGCGTTGCCACTGGGCAACCTTTCATCTTCCCAATAGCCAAACAAAAAAGGCGCTGACTGTGCCAGCGCCTTTTACTCATTCCCTTCGCAGGCATTACCCCGATCAGGTGTTGGGTCTGTTCTCAGCCTCGTGTAAAACGAAGCACCCCCGTGAGTAAGTTCAATAGATGAAAAGCTGAATAGTTACCCGTTTACAATTTCGCCACCGTTTGGATGCAGCACCTGGCCTGTAATGTAAGAGGAGTCTTCCGATGCCAGGAAGAGGTAGCTGGTAGCTACTTCTGCCGGCTGGCCGGCCCGTTTCATGGGTACATCAGAACCAAAGGTGGAAACCTTCTTTGGCTTGAACGAACCCACAATCAGCGGCGTCCAGATGGGCCCCGGCGCTACAGCATTCACCCGTATGCCTTTGTCAATAACGCTGTGCGCAAGGCTGCGGGTAAACGTAACAATGGCGCCTTTGGTAGCCGAATAATCAATTAGTGAAGGGCTGCCGCGGTAAGCCGTAACCGACGTGGTATTAATAATGCTGGCGCCTTTTTTTAAATAGGGCAGCGCAAATTTTGTAATGCGAAACATGGACAGGATGTTCGTTTCAAAAGTTTCGTAAAGTTGGTCGTCGGTAATATCCGTCAGCGATTTTTGTTCGGTTTGAGTTGCTGCATTGTTCACAAGGATGTCCAACCTCCCGTATTCTTTTACCGTTTTTTCTACAATGCGCTGGCACTGCCGCTCCTTGCGAATATCGCCGCCAATAAGCAGGCATTTGCGGCCAAACTCTTCTTCTACCAGCCGCTGTACCTCCAGCGCATCTTTGTCTTCGCTGAGGTAAGAAATGGCCACGTCGGCGCCTTGCTGCGCAAACAACAGGGCTACTGCCCGGCCAATGCCACTGTCGCCGCCGGTGATGAGCGCCACCTTGCCACCCAGCTTTTGCGTTGGTTGTGGTTTTAAGGCAACAGGCCTGGGATTCATCTTTTGCTCAATGCCCGGCATTTTTTGCGATTGCGCCTTGCGGACCTTTTTTGCTTCGCCACCTTTCTGCATAAAAAAAGATTTGTTGCCAACACTAAAATTTTTGTACCAACCATATTGGTTGAACACTTATTTTTGCAACCCGTCAGGGAAAAGCTCTTACAAAAATTGGGGGACTAGCTCAGCTGGCTAGAGCGCTTGCATGGCATGCAAGAGGTCATCGGTTCGACTCCGTTGTCCTCCACATTAACGGACAACTCTCCATTTTGGAAGGGTTGTCCGTTTTTTTTGTCCACCAAAAGACTTCTTTATCGCGGGGCTGCTCCAAAATGTTCTGGGTACAGACACCATTAATCCGCCCATTAAACCTTCGGTGCATGGAGGGTTTGTATTGATGAGGATAAGTTACCGAACAACTATCGAACTACCTACGAGAGACAAAGAGAGCATCCTATTCTAGTTCAGATAATTAGCCCACTTATTATTGACAACTCTTCTAATAACTTGCTCGGCTTCCGTCCGGTGTTCTCCAAATTTGTTATTGTTGGAGATAGCAAATGGCTTACGAAATAGCTGAACACTTCGGATAAGCGTTTTAGGGCTATTGCTGAAAACTAGTTGCGGTTCTTAATAGCCAGTTTTGCAGTTCGGCACTAAGATGCGCATTTGGGCTATTAAAATACGCAAATGCAAGTTTTTGTTTCTAAAGGAATTGGCTATTTTGGAGAGGCAAACACCGCATTCAAAAAGATGCGTATAATAACTGTTGTGCGCAACCTTGATGGATTTCCATTTAAACGAAAAGGTGAATTGAAAACGACACTTTTTGAAAGTGTCCAAAAATTTAAGCCAGAACTAAACAAGCTAGATACATATGTTACTGTTAGGAGTTAGATCCGAAATTGAGTGGATACAGGAAACTGCGAGAATTCCTGTACTAGGCGGGATTTTTCTTTTCCTTTTTACATTTATTCCTGCGGTGGTATTGTCCTTTCTTGCACAGTCAGCCATTCCTGTACTTTATGATGATTTGGGATTTACAAAAGCCATGCTTGTTTTACTACCTGGTTGGAGTCTATTATTATGGTTTAGAGGAGTGAAACTGTATTGCTTTTTCCTACCATCTTGGGTTCTGTTTGGAACGATAGCAGTTATAAAAGCCATACTATTAATTGCCGGAATTGACAATGGACAGTAGCTGACTCGATGCGCACAACATCAGATTTCTGAAACCAAAGCCGAAGAACAAGGGTTAAACACGATATCTTTATTGAGCAACAAAACAGGAATGAACCTGACGTAACACAGAATATCCTGGCTCCAGAAATCTGTTCTACGTTAGCGGTCAGGCTTAGGCAACCACTCCTACATTATGAGTAGAATAATCACGGTCATACTTACTGCAATTTTGCTATCTAATTGCGGTGACACCACGAAAGCCGACACTTCTGAAAATAATAGCCGTGATCTTGTTCCTGAGCCAGACAAGGCTGAACGTTTACGATATGAAGCCTTACAAAAGTTGCGCACCTCCGGCTGTTTATTTTTAGACCCGGACACTGCAATTCTCTCACTCAAACTTCGAGACGTTAAAAGTGGCAAAGCTTTTATCAAAAATGATAAGCCAGGAAGCCAAGACGAGTATCGGTACTATACAAACAACTTTCAGCAGGTTTTGTCACTCACTCAACACCCTGGAGATGGAAAATACCAAGTAAGCATAGTGAGAGTTTACTATGCAAAGAAGGAAGATTATGGATACCGAAAGCTTGATATTGACACCATAAAAACGGGAAATGGTATAGTGCTGGGAATGTCAAAAGATGACATCATAAATAGACTGGGTAATTGTTATGCCGCCCTTGACAGCACAAATGACTATATGGAGCTCTATTACCGCATCGAGGCTCCCCGAGACACCAAAACACGTCTTCTTTCAAATCACAACATGCCGGTTTATTACGCATCCTATAAAATAAGGAATGGTGGATTGGAAAGGCTTGAATTTGGTTTTGAATATCCTTAAAGAAGTAGCCCGAACCGCTAACAGGGTTTTGCTGCAATGCTGGCTGACGGACAAGTTTTGAACAAAACCAATTCTATTTTACATTAATGCAAAGGTGAAGCTGAAGTACAATAAATGCCAGCACTGATAGCAACACCTTTAACGTTGTAGGCAAGCCTACCTGGACACTACCAAAACTTTAAAGGAAATATGACCAAACAAACTTTACTGCTTTTTGCCGTTCTCTTAGCGACACTTCACTTGATAAGCTGCCAAACGAAAAAGAAATATTACTACCGTGAAGGGAGCAAGGAAGAAGTGATTGAAGCGTACACCGACAGCGCCGCCTACTTGGAAGCCTACCAGAAATTTGAGATTTCAAAGAAGGTTCACAACGACATGAAAAAAACGTATGGCGACACGTACCTGTCTGCTCCTGTAAGTTTTGAGCTTTTAAACGACAAACGTGAAGACATCACCTACAAGGTTTCATTTGCGAACCAAGACAGTTTGGAGAACAACGTAACCAAATCAATTAATGATTTACCCAACAGCGTTGAGCAGACGGCTAACGAAATAAGAGAAGAAAAGCACGGCGTTGGAGCAAAGTATGACACTGGGGGATTGTATTTAGCTCCTGTAAAGGTTTTAAGCGCAAAGTTTGTAACGAAGGAATATTCAAACTACAAAGACATTTCATTGCGTTATAAAAACGTAAGTAACAAAGTAATAACAGCCATTCGTTTCAAGTGGTACGGCGAAAACGCATTTAATGAGCCCGCTGACATGGGTGCATTGCGAGAAGGGTGGGGCGGCGGCTTCACCGACGATGCTTTAAGACCAGGCGCAACAGATTATGGAGTATGGAGCATTCTTAGCAGAGACGGCAAAAAGGTTTTGATTGCATATCCATATGAAGTTTTTTTTAAGGATGGGACGAAGTGGGAACTCAAACAGTAAACAAATAGCCTGCATGACAAAAGGCTGTGCATACAACATGGTGTTTCTAAAACAGCGGCTTGACCGCAAAGGCTCAACTCAATATCGTTATTCAACTTTATAACATAGGTGAGGCTGAAGGAACACAGAATGCAGCCACTTTGCAAACACCCGGTCCGTTAAGCGTAATCTTATGGGACTCTTCATTACAAAGCCTCTTTTTCTGCTCTGTTTGTATATTCTGCTTTCTTCTTGTAAGGACAACGAACACTATAAAAAGGAACTTAGTTCCCAAAATCATGCAACTGCCATCTTGGAGGCCGCTTACAAACTCGGTGAGCAAAAGGATACGTCCGCTATCAAACCGCTGCTGACGAATATTCTTGACCCAAGGATGTCCACCAATTTGAAATACAAGGGTATGACGGTTTGCTACGGCAGACTTGTGGCACTTCGAAAAATAACCGGCGCAAGTCCATCTTGGAAAATTGCCCAATTTGATCAAGATACAGCTGCTGTCAACTTTTACCTCACTTGGGCATTTACAAAAGGTATCGTTCAGAATAGAAACGATATTGATATTGAATATCACGACTGACCAGATACGTCTTCCAGCATACTCGCAAAAGCATGGCTTTGGAACAAGCCATAAACAATCTATCTTTCCTCTACAAACCCATCATCATTTTTTTCATGAAATCATTCATCGTTTTTCTCCTTCTTCTGCTTATGCAATCCCTTCATGCACAAAAGGCCGGGACCCTGAAAGAAGCGTATAAGGAAGCCTTTTTACTTGGTGCTGCCGTTACACCGGACATTACCTCCGGAAAGGAAAAATCATCGCAGGACATTGTTGTAAAGCACTTCAATTCCATCACGGTAGAAAACGTGATGAAAGCAGCGCTGATCAATCCGCAACCGGGTGTTTATAATTGGGGACCGGCTGATGATTTTGTTGCCTTCGGAGAGAAGCACAACATGTTTATTGTTGCCCATACGCTGGTATGGCACAACCAGGTGCCAGCCTGGTTTTTTACCAATGCCGACGATAAGCCCAATACAAAAGAACAGCAAATAGAAAGACTGCGAAGCCATATACAAGCCGTTGCCAGCCGTTATGCCGGACGAGTGCACGCATGGGATGTTGTGAATGAAGTAATTGGAGAAGATGGCGCCTACCGCGAAAACACGGCGTGGGTAAAAGCCTTCGGCAATGGCGATACGTTGGTGAAGTATGCGTTCAAGTTTGCCGCACAGTATGCGCCGAACACCGAGTTATACTATAACGATTTCAATGCCTGGCGACCGGCGAAAAGGGATGGCATTGTACGCCTTGTAAAAATGTTACAAAAAGAAGGTATTCGCATTGATGGCGTGGGCATGCAAGGCCACTGGGGACTCAACTATCCGAAGACGGAATACATTGAACAGGCGATTGATGCGTATGCTGCCTGCGGGGTGAAGGTGATGATTACCGAACTGGATGTGGATGTATTGCCCTTAACCAAAGAGGGGCAGATCATCGGGCAGGGAATGGCGGATAAACAATTTCAACTGGAAGAGTTCAAAACGTTTTTGGACCCTTATCAAAAAGGGTTGCCTGCAAATGTGCAAGCGCAATTGACAAAGCGATACGCGGAACTGTTTTCGATCTTTTATAAACGCAGGGAAAAGATAGCAAGAGTAACGCTTTGGGGTGTGGATGATGGTATGAACTGGAAGAATGATTATCCCGTTCCGGGAAGAACAAATTATCCCTTGTTGTGGTCACGAAATGGGGAGGCGAAACCTGCCCTGGCAGCGGTGCTATCCGTTCCCAAAACAAATAAATAGAGGTTCGAAAAATTTTGATGTGGCAGCAGAAGAAAAAAGCCTGCAAGGTAAAAGCGATGAATGTGTCGGCTTTTTCTTTTTAGCAGTGATTGCTAGCAAGGCTGAAAAGAATTACTAAATCAAATCGAAGTAGGAGAGTAACGCCTTGTTTAAAGATTAGCCTGCTTAATAGAAATAAATCCTCCACTTGTTGGTTCAACTCTTGGCTGCTATTCTCCAACAACCTGCGCCAAATGCTACAAAAAAACGCGAGCTGATTGCCGTCAGGCTATTGCACCAATGCTTTTCCTATTTTTGCCATCTGTGCGAAAAACCTGTCTATACCTGGTCTTTGCAGTTTTAATGCTGAACAACACATCGCTGTACCAGTTGTGCAAGCTGCCGGTGTTGTTTCAACACTACCAGGAGCACCGGCAGCTGAACGGAGATGTTGACCTGCTCGATTTTCTTTCCATGCATTACTGGGGTGAAGATTTGAACGACGATGATGACGACCGCGACCGGCAACTGCCGTTCAAAACGTTTGATACAAACATTCACCTGAACCTTTTTATTCCCACGCAGAAAGTTTCCATTGTTACCGCCGAGGTTTTATATCCGCGGGTTCCTTTCCCTATGTTGCAAAACAATCTTTTACCCGACCCTGGTCTTTCTTCGTTGTTCAGGCCTCCTAAGGCGTAAGCCTGTTCGTATTCTAGGCTGGCAGGTTATAGGGCCATGCCTTTTCTCTTTGTAACAAATAAGCAAGCACTGATTGCCGTTGCGTTTATAACGCTCCGTCATTCTATACATACCACCTCTCATGTTAAATAAAATCATTGGCTTTTCCGTTCGGAACAAGCTGGTAGTTGGACTATTCATCCTGGCGCTGGTTGGCTGGGGGAGTTACGAAGTCACCAAACTGCCTATTGATGCGCTGCCCGATATCACCGATAACCAGATCCAGGTCATTACCGTGTCGCCTTCGTTGGGTGCGCCGGATGTTGAACGCCTCATCACGTTTCCCGTTGAGCAATCCTGCAGCAATATTCCCGGGCTAAAACAAATCCGAAGTTTTTCCCGCTTTGGTCTTTCGCTGGTCACCATTGTTTTTGAAGACGACATTGACCTGTACTGGGCACGCCAACAGGTAAGCGAACGGCTGCAGGGTGTTCGGCAAAGTATTCCGGAAGGCATTGGCCTGCCGGAAATGGCGCCGGTGACCACGGGCCTTGGCGAAATCTACCAGTACGTTGTTCGTCCGAAAGCGGGCTTCGAGCACCGTTACGATGCCACGCAGTTACGCACCATCCAGGACTGGCTGGTGCGCCGGCAGTTGCTGGGCACTCCTGGTATTGCCGATGTGAGCAGCTTTGGCGGCCACCTCAAACAATACGAAATCGCCGTAAGGCCTGAGCAGCTAAACGCCTACAACCTCACCATTGCCGATGTGTTTGATGCCCTGGAAAAAAACAACGAAAACACCGGCGGCGCTTACATTGAAAAAGGGCCTACCGTGTTGTACATCCGCAGCGAAGGATTAACCACCAACTTAAACGACATTGAAAACATTGTGGTGAAATCGGTGGGCAACGGCGTACCCGTGCTGATGCGTGATGTAGCGGCGGTGAAATACGGCTCTGCCATCCGCTATGGCGCCATGACCTTTAACGACAAAGGCGAAGTGGCTGGTGCCGTAGTGATGATGCTCAAAGGCGAGAACTCATCGGCCGTTGTGCAGCGGGTGAAAAATAAAATTGCGGAGATCCAGAAAACATTGCCGGAAGGTGTGGTGATTGAACCGTTTTTAGACCGCACCAAAATGGTGAACAACGCCATTGCAACCGTAGAAACCAACCTGGTTGAAGGCGCCCTGATTGTAGTGTTTGTGCTGGTTTTCTTTTTAGGAAACCTGCGAGCAGGGTTGATTGTTTCCTCGGTGATTCCGCTGTCCATGTTGTTCGCCATCATCCTGATGAACCAGTTTGGGGTGGGCGGAAATTTAATGAGCCTTGGCGCCATTGATTTTGGATTGATCGTGGATGGTTCGGTGATTGTGGTAGAAGCCATCCTGCACCGCTTTTCTCACTCCAAAAATTTCCGCAACCTTGGTTTTATTAACCAGCAAACAATGGATAAGGAGGTGCATCAGTCCACCAATTCCATGATCAAATCGGCTGTGTTCAGCCAGATCATTATCCTGATTGTTTACCTGCCTATTTTATCGCTGGAGGGCATTGAAGGAAAGATGTTCAAGCCAATGGCCTTTACCATTGCCTTTGCCATTTTTGGTGCGTTTCTTCTCTCCATTACCTACGTGCCCATGATGAGTGCACTGGCACTGAGCAAGAAATTAAGCCACAAAAAAACAGCATCCGATAAAATGATGATCTGGCTGGAAAGGCGTTACCAGCCGCTTCTCAGCAAAGTGCTTTTCTATCCCAAAACCATCATCTTTTTTACGCTGGCGCTGTTTGGTTTTGCATTGTTTCTCTTAAGCAGAATGGGCGGCGAATTTATTCCCGAACTGGAAGAAGGTGATTTTGCTGTGGAAACCCGTTTGC
>DATKHJ010000071.1:0-12497 GCA_035510335.1 Flavisolibacter sp.
TTTTCCAGTCCGTGTCGCCCCTGTTTTCCCTGCGGAGGTTAGTCCCGTTTATACCGAGCTTAAAACCCCAGGATAATTTTTTTTGCGTGGGTTGCGGTTGCGTTTGTGCTTCCGTATTAACTATTAATGAAAAGAGGCCAAGGAGTAAAAAACTAAATTTCTTCATATCGCAGTTGATTGATGCACCAAAGTACGCATAAAATTAAATGGATGGTTTGCCGCTGCTTTTTTTGTGTGGCTTAGCCAATCCACAACCGCGTACCATACTGCAGGTACAAAATATAACCGATGGTGAGAAAGAACAACGCATTCGACAGCCATTTTTTATTGGCGTAGAAATAAGTGCTGGCATGAAAGCAGGCGAACGGCGCCACCAGCAGTATCCAGTTGCTGAACGACGAATTGGTGTTCACAAACGGAATAAAAAATGCCAGCAGCAGGTACAGCAAAACAATGGTCCAGCTTTTACGCACTTGGATGAGCATTTTATGCAGGTGAGCCTGCACAAAAAAACCACCTGCCAAAAAAGGGATGGCCAGGAGCAGAATGCTGCCTGCCAGCCAGATGGTGCTTTTCACTTCAGGTACACGGACCGCTACATTCGGGAAAAAATTGTTGAAGCTAAGCTGGTCGTTCAAAAACAGCCAGGCTGCCATGAAATAATACGGCGTTAGGCATCCTATCAGGAACAGCACCACTTCGTTCAGCCGGAACGGTTTTAAAATAATCAGCCCAAGTATAATGCAAAGCAGAAAGGACGCTGACGGAAAATAAAAATAGGAGCTAAGGCCCAGCAGCAAGCCAATATTAAAGATGGGACCCCGCGCCACTGCCGCATTGTAAAGGCGCAGCAGCAAAATGAATAGCCAAATAATAAATGTGCTGGATACGAGTGGCGACGAAAGATAGTTCCACTCCGGCAGCAGGGAGGTAAGCAGCAGGTAAGCCATGGCAGGCAGGTAGTTCTGCTTAGGTAACAACCGGTATTCGTTCACCAGGTAATTAACCATCAATGCCTGCACGTACAGCAAGAAGAATGAAAGCAGGGAGTGAACCAGCCCGTTACTGCCTTGAAATTGCAGCACGCCAAGCAGCCAGTGATAAAAATCTTCATCAAACTGGGTGGCGGTAACTTGTTTGGGATAAAGAAACAGCGGCAACTTAACCAGTAAGCCAAAGAGAAAGAGGACAATAATATTGCCCGGTGATTTTTGTCGGAACATGGATATCACAGGGCAATGCTATTAATTAAATTCCACTTTAGCAAAGCAAATGTTGTTGCGGTAAAAGCAGGGCACAATCAGCTGGTAGCTGCTTACCTGCTTGCCATACTTGGGCATAAACTCGTACCCGCGGTCAAGGTTCTTGAGCGTTGGGTTGCGGGTAATCTGGCCGTTTGGCGATAAAGTGAAATCGTTCAGCAGGAGGGCCCGCTTCTCATCAATATTAAACACGTAGTGAATTTGCCCGCCGGTGTTGACCGTTTGGTAAGAGATGCGGTCGTCCGACTCGTCGTCAAACTGCTCCTTGTGAATAACATTGTTCCATTCCAGCCGGCCGGTCCTGTCAAACGACAGAATGGTGATGTTATCGGCGTTGTAACGCATGTTGCTTCGGCTGTCAAAACGGTTGCGGTAGTACCATGCGCTGCTGTATGGCGAATAAGGCGTGTAAAAATCGTACATGGATAACGGCCCGCCGTACAAGTAATTCCAGCGGTTCCACGGCATGCCGCGGGACGTGGTGTAATATGATTCCGTATTGATGATAAAGCCGCCGTCGCGACGAATGATAACATTGCGAATGAAATAGTCATTAAAGGCGGTTCTTACATTGGCATTGTTTCCTTTGGCTTCCCGGCGCAGTTCTTCCGTCAGCGCCACGGAGTTTAGCATTACCGGCTGCTTTAATTGTTTGTCAAACACATAAAAATAAAAGCCTTCAATGTCGCCACGTTTCTTACCGTAATAAAAAGAAGTAAGGAAATAGCGCTTGTTTACGTTGTCAACTTTTACATGAATTTCATCCAGGAACAATTTTTCCGGCTGAACCGACGTAACGAACAAGGAATCGGATTGTGCCGGTTTGTAAAAAAGAGAGGAGGTAAGAATGTTTTCGCTGCTGTTCCGATTGCCTTTTATGAAAACCATGTCGCCATCGTTGTCAACGCTGAATTCATCCAGGTAATCCCTGTCTTCTTCCATGTTAATGGCAAACTGCGAACGATGGATATCTGTCAGGTTATTGTCCAGCAAAATCGTGGACACTACATACCGCTCTTTGTTCTTGGTGTTAATCTTAAACAGCATCAGCTTTGATTTGTCCTCGCTGCTGATGGTGGTATAAATGCGGTTGTTGCCGTAGCCAATGTGGGTGGTATCCAGCGTCATGATGTCGGAAATGCGTTTGCCATTTCCGTCAATCTTCACCGCATCGCAATACACCACTCTTTTTTTGCGGTACTGGTAAACGAGGTAGGTAAAATCGGAATAGGGAAAAAAATCAATGTTAATGAGATCGTCTTCTTCAATAAAATCCAGTTGTTCCTTGGCCACTTGCTCCATGTCGTTGTTGAAAACCGAAATGAAGTTTTTGTTCCGGTTGTTTTTATATACGAGGAAGTTGCCCGAAACTTTTCCGATCACCTCGAAACGGGTGCGGCGGGAATCGTCTTCATCTACGTCAGAATACACAATTTTTTGAGCCGAAACCGACAGGGCGCAGAACAGGGGCAGGAGGAATGTCAGGAAATAACGCAATCGCATAATCACTTTGATCATTATATGTTTAAAATTAAGGATGTTCTCTGTTACAAAGACGTTTAAAAACCGATTTGGCTGCAAAACAACCAGCGGTTAAAACGCGTTTTCATTGCCCGAAAAACCAGCATCGCATCGCTGCTTTCATGCAGGCAACTATTCAAATGAACGAAAGGGATTGCCAATTCATTCACTACAAGCTGTTAAGAACTCCTGAAATAACGTTTTAATTGTAACCTTTGGGATGTATTTTGGTCTCAGAATGAAAAACCTATACCATGACTAAATTTTACCTGATACTGCTTTCTGCCTTCTTTTTATACAGTTGCAAATCGGCCTCCAAGGCCTACAACCAGGGCGATTATGCCGATGCCATTTCGCTAGGCGTAAAGAAACTTCAGAAAGATCCGAATGATGCCGAAACAAAAGACCTGGTAAAAAGTGCTTACACGTTTGCCGTTAACCGCCACGAAGAAGCCATTCGTGTTTTAACATCCAGCAACAACGATAACAAGTACGAAGCCATCCTGCGGGAGTACAACAAACTGCAGGATTTGTACAACACCATTCAGCAGTCGCCTGCGGTGGCCAACGCCATTAATCCCCGCAACTATGGCGATTACGTGCAAACCTACCGCGACAAAACCGCCGATGTGCACCTTGCCAATGCCGAACGCTGGATGGATGAAGGCACCAAGCCGGCCTTTCGCAATGCGTACAACGAGTTTCGTTCAGCTTTGCGTTACCGCGATAACATGGTCATCCGCGCCAAGCGTGACGAAGCTTACAATGCTGCCATCACCAAAGTGCTGATCGTTCCCATTCGCAACTATGGCGGTTACAGTTACAACAGCAGCTACCAGTTGCAGCAGTTTCAAAACGAAGTGGTAAGAACGCTTGCCAATAATTTAGCCAACGATTTTGTGCGCTTTTACTCGGAGTGGGATTTGAACAACAAAAACTTTGAACCCGACCAGGTGCTGGAAATGAACCTTGGACGGGTACGCATTGGCCAGCCGCAAGACCAGCAAAACAAACGCGAAGTGACCAAAGAGGTTGTGGTGAAAGAAATTGTGTACAAGGCCGATTCGGTAGTGAAGCAGTACGGAACTGTGAAAGCCGTTATTACAACCACCAAGCGGGTGCTGCTTTCCGAAGGTGAGCTTTATCTTTCTTTCCGCGATACAAAAGGCAGAAGCTTGTGGACCGACCGCTTTACCGGCCAGCACCGCTGGCAAACGGAATTTTCAACCTACACCGGCGACGAAAGAGCCTTGAGCGAAAGCGATAAAAAGCTGATCAACCAAAATCCAAATCAGCACAACGCTCCCCGCGAAGAAGAGATCATGAACGAATTGTACCGGCAGATTCAGAGTGATTTATCGCAACGGTTGCGCAATTATTTTAGCCGGTATTAGTTTTGGAACCGTGATTTATAAGAAATAAGAGAGTCGTTCAGCAATGAACGACTCTCTTATTTAGAAAGAAGTTTATCGTTTCTTCCTAATCCTAATAATCTAGGTTCTGACATCCACCCAAATCATGGTTCAGATAGTTTGGCTTAGATGGGTGATAGTTCAGACAAACTGGTTTTCCCATTCGCTATCTCAAGGCTGTATTCTCCACCAACCTTCAACGCATAATTCTCTCTTTCATGGCTCACGGGAAAATCAAAACAAATGGGGTAATCATACCCTTTCACCTGGTCGTGAATGATTTCGTAAACCGATTTCCCAAATGGCCGCTCCGTGTCTTTGCTGTCGCTGAACTTTCCAATAATCAGCCCGGCCAGTTTGTCCAGCTTCCCGCTTCTTTTTAGTTGCAGAAACATACGATCGATGCTGTAGAGATATTCGCCAATGTCTTCAATAAACAGAAGCCTGTTTTTTGTTTTAATGTCCGAGTCGGTGCCAATCAGGTGCGCCAGCAAACTTAAATTGCCGCCTACCAGTTCGCCTTCCGCCGAGCCTTCTTTGTTAAACTCGTGTGATTCCACTTCGTAGTGGGCTGGCTCGCCTTCCAGCGCTTTTTTTATCGACTGTATATACGGGTTGGCGGCTTCGCCATCATTAAAAGCGGCCGCCATCGGCGCATGCAGTGAGGCAATGTTGTAGTTGGCGTAAAGGTGGCAATGCAGCACCGTAATATCGCTGTAGCCAATGATCCACTTTGGGTTTTTCTTAAATTTTTTAAAGCTCAGATCATCAATAATGCGGCTGGTGCCGTAACCGCCGCGGGCACATAAAATGGCGTTGATGTTTTTATCATCCATCATCTGCTGCAGGTCGTTCAGCCGCTCTTCATCGGTCCCCGAGAAATAAGTGTTGGAGTGACTGTGCGTAGTGGCGCCCATCACCACGTTATAGCCCCAGGAATCCAGTGTGTCAATGCAGGTCTGCATTTTTTCAATGTCCATAAAGCCGGCTGGTGCAACAATACCAATTGTATCGCCTTTTTTTAAGTAGGGTGGAATTTTCATAAACCTTTATTGCGTCACAAAATAGCATTTGTGCACTCAATTTAAAACTGCTAAACTGGTTTCTGAAAACTGCTTGCTGAACTTTCAGGGCAAGCGGTGCGAAATCAAAAGGCTCGCTTCCTTAAGCTGTCCTATTTTTGCGGTCAGCTTTCTGGCAAACAGATGATGGCAAACTAGCATCCGTTGAAACGCAGATGGCCAACTAAAAGATTGTTTTAAATGACTGATAACTTGAATACAGAAAACGCCGGCACTGGTTCAAAAACCGGGAAACAGGGGCCTAAACGATATCTCATTACAGCCGCTTTACCATACGCCAACGGGCTAAAGCACATTGGCCACCTGGCCGGTGCTTACCTGCCGGCAGATATATATGTACGTTACCTGAAAGCACAAAAACGCGACGTGGTTTTTGTATGCGGAAGCGATGAACACGGTACCGCCATTCCCATCCAGGCGACCAAAGAAGGTACCACGCCGCAGGCCATCATCGATAAGTATCACGTCATCATGAAGCAAAACTTTGATGATCTGTCTATTGAATTTGATGTATACGACCGTACTTCCAACCCGCTTCACCACGAAACGGCACAGGAGTTTTTTACCTATCTCAACGAACGCGGCGAACTGGAAATTGGCGAAAGCGAACAGTATTACGATGAAGAAGCGCAAACCTTTTTAGCCGACCGTTACATCAAGGGCACTTGTCCCAACTGCGGCTTTGATGGCGCCTACGGCGACCAGTGCGAGAAATGCGGAAAAACATTAAGCCCGGACGAATTGATCAATCCGCATAGCACCTTAAGCGGAAAGCCGCTTGTAAAAAAGCCCACCAAACACTGGTACCTGCCACTTGGCAAACACGAAGCCTGGCTGCGCAACTGGATTTTAAACCAGCACCAAAGCGACTGGAAAACTAATGTGCTTGGCCAGTGCAAAAGCTGGATCGATTCCGGACTGGAACCCAGAGCGGTGACAAGGGATCTTGACTGGGGAATTAAAGTGCCGCTGCCCGATGCAGAAGGAAAAGTGCTGTACGTCTGGTTTGATGCACCCATCGGTTACATTTCGGCCACCAAGCAATGGGCCCTCAACACCGGCAACGACTGGAAGCCTTACTGGCAAGACAAAGAAACTAAGCTGGTTCACTTCATTGGAAAAGACAATATTGTTTTTCACTGCATCATCTTCCCGGTGATGTTGCACCTGCACGGTAATATCGTTCCGGAAAACGTGCCTGCCAACGAGTTCATGAACCTGGAAGGCGATAAGATGAGCACCAGCCGTGGCTGGAAGCTGGAGATGCAGGATTACATTGATGATTTTGTGAAGAAAGAGGCCGGCGGTCCGCAAATGGTGGATGCGCTGCGTTATTATCTTACCACAATTCTCCCCGAAACAAAAGACAGCGAGTTTACCTGGAAAGGTTTCCAGGAAGCAGTGAATGGCGAGTTCGCCAATAAGTTTGGCAATTTCGTGAACCGCACATTTGTGCTCATGCACAAGTTGTGCGGCGGTAAAGTGCCGCGTTTTCACAACGATATCGCTGATGAAGATGACAGGCAAATGCTGGCAACCATTTCCTCCGTTGTAAAAAAAGTGGAAGAACTGCTGGAAGGTTACAAGTTTCGGGATGCTCTGTTTGAAGTGATCATGCTTTCCGATACGGCCAACAAATACATGCAGAAAAAAGAGCCGTGGATCAAGGCCAAGCAGGTTGATGAAAAAGGCGCCATCAAGCCCGAAGCCCAAGCGCTGATTGACAACTGCCTGCACATTTGCCTGCAGATCTGCGGTAACCTTGCCATTCTCATCAACCCCTTTATGCCCAACACCGCCCGTAAAATGTGTTACATGATGAAGGTGGTCGATCGTATGCTGGAATGGGAGAACGCCGGTAAAACAAACCTGCTGAGCGTTGGCTATTCGCTTCGGGCACCCGAGCTGCTCATGCGTAAAATTGAAGATGCCGAAGTGCAATACCAGGTTGATAAATTAAAAGCGGCGCTTCAACAGGCCCAGGAGAATATTGAAAAAGGAAAAATGGAACAGCAAACAGCCGGCGATCAGCAGGCAGCAATTAGCAATGAGCAAGTAAACGAAGTTGGAAGCCAATCTGCAATCGCCAATCTCAAATCCGAAATCATTTATGATGATTTTAATAAGATCGACCTGCGCATCGGTACAATCCTTTCCGCCGAAAAAGTGCAGAAAGCCGATAAGCTGCTGAAGCTGGAAGTGGACATTGGCTTTGAAAAACGCACCATCGTTTCCGGCATTGCCCAGCACTTTACGCCGGAATCGTTACTGAATAAGCAAGTGATTGTGGTGGCCAACCTGGCGCCGCGAAAAATGCGTGGCATTGAAAGCCAGGGGATGATTTTGACAGCGGAAGAACCGGGCGGCAAGTTAATCCTGGTAAACCCGGACAGCCTTGCGCAAAACGGTTCCAATGTAAAATAGGTTGCCATGGCTTTTGCAGCAGTGTGTCAGGCAAGGCAAGGCTTTAATTTTAATTTATGAAACGGAAAATCATACTTGGCGTTCTTCTTCTTATTGTTGTAGCGGCAAGCATTGCAGCGTGGAAGTATTTCGAAAAATCCACCAACTACGCAGAGAAGGAACCTGAAATGACCATTAGCGTAAAAGAGTTGTTTACCGCTTTTGAACAGGATACGGCAACGGCAAACAAACGTTTTATTGACAAAATTGTGAGGGTGTCCGGAACGGTCAGAAGCTTCGATTCATCCGCGGTAGTTTTAGGCGAAGAAGGCGATGCCTCAAGTGTGGTAGTAGGGTTGGATGAACGAAACAAACAAAGCATTTCTTCCCTAAAAGAAGGTGCTGCGGCAACTCTGCAGGGAAAGTTTTCTGGCTACAGCAAAGCCTCCGCCGATCCTGAGGATCTGTTGTCAAGTTTAGGCACTACCATCAACATTGATTACGGTGGTGTGATTACGAAAAAATAAGTCGTTGGTACAAATGAAAACCATGGTTAAAAAAACACTCATTGCCTTTGTTGGCTTCGTACTCTTTGCCGGAACTGCCAAAGCGCAGGACCGCTATTTTACAAAAACCGGCAAGATCGATTTCTTCTCCGAAGCAAAGCTGGAAGACATTGAAGCAAAGAACAAAACAGTTACGGCTGTACTGGATAAAAAGTCCGGCGCTATCCAATTTGAAGTGCAAATGAAAGGCTTTGAATTTGAGAAGAAGCTGATGCAGGAACACTTCAACGACAACTACGTAGAAAGCAACAAGTTTCCGAAAGCAACATTTAAAGGAACGGTGCTGAACAATACCGCTGTGAACTACACCAAAGACGGCACCTACAACGTAAAAGTAAAAGGCAAATTAATGCTGCACGGCGTCACAAAAGAGGTAGAAGCGCCGGGGACAATTAAAATAAGCGGTGGAAAGATCGATGCCGCTTCTACGTTTACCATTCAGCTATCCGACTACAACATCTCCATTCCTGCAGTGGTAAAAGACAAAATTTCCAACACCATTAAAATTATGGTTGATACCAGGCTTGAACCGCTAAAGTAAAAGCCAGCCTTCCTGTTAACAAAAACATATAGCATAACATGGTTATGTGACGCGGCGTTGCGTTTTGCATCAAAACGCCGCTAAACATACCTCTTTGTGCGATTGACTTCGGGTTTGTAGCAAAGCATCTTTGTTCTCTAAACCTGAAACAAATGAAACCATTACTTTTTACCATTGGCTTGCTGCTCGGCAGCTTCGGCCTTTCGGCTTTTGCACAAAAAGCTACCCACGAACCCAAGCGCATTCAACTCCAGGAAATCATCACGTCTGTGTCGGTGAACGACGATATTGATATTGTACTCACCGATAGCCAAGCAAATGAGTTGCTGGTAGATGGCAACCCAAAAGCGGTGAGTGTTTTTGTAAACGACGGCCATTTGCAACTTGCCAAAACGCAACAAACGGCAGGAGTGGTAAAAATTTATGTTCCGGCTGCTTATGTATCAAAAGTGTTTATGAACGGAACCGGCGAACTAAGTTCTTCTGCTGTTCTCTCCGGCAGCCGGCTGAAGATTGTACTGGCAGGAGAATCAAAAATAGCCCTGCGAAGCACCGGCAATGTAACAGTAGAAGCGGTAGATGATATTCAGTTTGTGAAGAGCAGGTAAGGCCTCATGCAGGCTGGTTTTGGTAAATGTTGGCAGCAATGCCAACATTTTTTGTTTCTGTTGGTTAACGAATGGAAGGCTAGTACTGATGATGGTGATGGTTTTTAATTTATCATAACTATCTGTTTCATCTGTGTTCTATCGCTTGCCGAATAGAATTACCAGGTGTATAAGAGTGATTAATTTCTTCTCCTCCATCTGAAGAAAAGAAAGTAACAAATCAGAGATTGCAACGAAAGCTAAATAGCAGCACCGGCCTCTGGCTCATAAAATGAAAAGACAGTATATGAAGCAATTGCAGGCAAAAAACACCACTGCGTTGCCCGAAACAACCACAAACGGCCAACCACAAACCACGAACCCTGCTTATCTTTACCACGCTCAAAAAATACCTCTCAACATAAAACCAAAATTCAATGGGCATTATTAAAGACAGGTTTAAGGAAAAAGGCGATGCGATGGCAGCCGAAATCAAAGATCTTTTAAAAGAACACGGAACAAAAAAAATTGGCGAAGTGCAACTGGCACAGGTGTACCAGGGTATGCGTGGCATCACTGGTCTAGTTACCGAAACCTCGTTGCTGGATGCGCAGGAAGGTATCCGTTTTCGCGGCTACTCCATTCCCGAGTTGCGTGAAAAACTGCCAAAAGCAGAAGGTGGTTCGGAGCCTTTACCCGAAGCCTTGTTTTATTTAATGCTGATTGGCGAGTTGCCAGGTGAGGCTGATGTAGAACACCTGACCGGAGTTTGGCAGCGCAGAAGCCATGTGCCGAATCATGTGTTTGCTACCATTGAGGCACTGCCTGTGCACACGCACCCCATGACGCAATTTGTGGTAGGTGTAATGGCGCTGCAAACCGAAAGCCAGTTTGCCAAGCGTTATGCTGCCGGCATGAGCAAAAAAGATTACTGGGATGCGGTGTTCGACGACAGCATGGACCTGATTGCCCGCCTGCCCCGCATTGCGGCCTACATTTACAGAAGAAAATATAAAAACGGCGCACACATTCAGCCGGATGGCCTGCTTGACTGGGCCGGAAACTTTGCCCACATGATGGGTTACGAAGACGAAAGCTTCAAAGAACTGATGCGCCTGTACATGGTGATTCATGCCGACCACGAAGGCGGTAACGTATCTGCGCACACAACGCACCTCGTAGGTTCTGCACTCAGCGATCCTTACCTGAGTTATGCTGCTGGTATGAACGGTCTTGCCGGTCCGCTGCATGGCCTGGCTAACCAGGAAGTGATCAAGTGGATTTTTGAAATGCGGGAAGAACTGAAAACCGATGTGCCTACCAGCGAGCAGATTGCCGACTATGTAAGAAAAACACTGGAAAGCGGCAAGGTTGTTCCGGGTTATGGCCACGCGGTGTTGCGCAAAACCGATCCGCGTTTTACCGCACAGATGGAGTTTGGCAAAAAACACATGCCGAACGACCCGCTGGTGCAAACGGTCTGGAACATTTATGAAACCGTTCCGCCGATTCTGCAATCGCTTGGAAAAATTAAAAACCCATGGCCAAACGTAGATGCACACAGCGGTGCGCTACTGGTTCACTACGGCATGGTGGAGTATGAATTCTATACTGTATTGTTTGCTGTAAGCCGTGCACTGGGTGTACTCTCCAGCCTTTGCTGGGACAGAGTGTTAGGCTTCCCGCTGGAAAGACCGAAGTCCATTACTACAGATTTGGTGAAGAAGTGGCTGAATGGCGAAGATGAAGTGTGGGGAGAGTAAGAAACCCCCTGTCCCCCTGAAGGGGAGACTTAGGTGGAAGAAACTTTGTTTTTTATAGACAGTCTTTTGGGCTGTCTTTTTCTTTGGTACTAAGCAGAAGTACTACTATTGAACTTTCGTTGCGTCGCACTCTTGTACGCCTTGTTCCCTACTGAGCGAAGAGAGAAAGGGTCACAAAGAACACGAAGGAAGCACAACGGCCGCCATGCTTTGTGTCCTTCGTGCAAACCTTGGTGGCCTTCGTGACCCAAAAAGCTGCATAGAATTCCAGCCGTACAAGAGTGCTGTAGATGTTCCATAATTCGGTAACGGATTAGTTTTGAATTTAAACTGATTTGTTATGCCTCAGGTGATGTTATCAGCTGACCGGACGCTGTACAAGCAAAGAACAAAGCGGTACGTGGCCTTTATCCGGGAATATGAGTTGATCAAGTGCGGGCGGCACCCGGAGTTTACCCAGGTGCAGGCCTGGACAAAAGCCAGAAGGGTTGACAAGCGCAACTTCCTGAAGTACTACAACCGCTACAAGCAATCGGGCGGCGATGTAACTTTATTACTGCCGCAAAAAAGAGGGCCAAAGTACCGGACCAGAAGAGCAGACCTTCACCTGGAAGAGCAGGTTAGGGAGCTTGGAGAAAGGGGAAGCAACCGCTATGAGATAGCCGATGTGCTGAAGAAAAAACATCCACAGAAAGCCTTGAGCCCTTCCGGGGTGTACAAGGTGCTCTGCCGGCTGGGGCTAAACCGCCTGCGGCAAAGCCAACGCCAGGAAAAGCGAAAAATCATCAAGGAGCGCATGGGAGAGCTCGGTCATATTGATACGTATTACTTAAGTAAATACATCATCACCGGTGAGGTCAGCAAGCTGTACGTGGTTGCGGTGATGGATGATTACTCCCGGCTCACCTGGGCCGAAGTAATAGAAGGCATTGACAGCCTGAGTGTAATGTTTGGCGCCATGCGCTGTTTTATGATGCTGAAGAGTTCTTACTCGATCCAGTTCGAAGAAGTGCTCTCTGACAACGGATCGGAGTTTGGCAACCGCTCCGTCAAGAATAAAGCAAAGCATCCCTTTGAACGACTACTTTCGGAGATGGGCATCCGCCACCGAAACACCCAACCCTACCGCCCCCAAACCAATGGCAAGATTGAACGCTTTTGGAAAACACTCTATGAAGACCTGCTGGAAGACACCGACTTTGGTTCATTGGACGAACTCAAAGAAGAACTCTTCCACTACCTGGCCTATTACAATCACGAACGTCATCACCAGGCCATCAACTGCAAACCCATCAAAATGCTCAACAAAACAACCCTATGAAAACTACAAACCCCGTTACCGAATTACGGAACACACACA
>DATKHJ010000072.1:0-2629 GCA_035510335.1 Flavisolibacter sp.
TACTGATTTCGTCTTGTGAGAGAGTGGATTGCAGATAGTTGTTATTAATCTTTCATATTAATAACTGGTTTCATTGCGGAGGTACCGCCATTGTTTGTTAGTAGCTTTGGTGTGAAATGGTGAATGCAGAAAAGTGACCGCATAAAAAAAGGCCCAACCGGGTATGGTTGAGCCTTCAGCTATCTTGTTTGTTTTACGGAGTTGTGGGTTTAATAACCGGCAGTGATTTTTCACGAACCAGGGCATTAAAGGCTGGAACATCTTTTTCTTTAACGACTTTCAGCTTGCTCAATTGCGCATCAATCTGCAAAGCCAGGTCGGCATAAACATCACGGGCTTGCTTGCTGGGTGCATTGTTGCCGCTGTTGGCTACATCAAACACGCCGCTTAATTTGTCGTTCAGCCGAATGGGATAATTCAATACATCCTGGCCGCTTTTTGCTTTGGTCTGGTAAAGCGTTTCTTCAATAGCCGTTAGCTGTTTGTTGATGCTGTCAGCCGCCGACTTCACTTCTTTCGGCACGTCTTTTCCCTGCTTGCTTACAAAATCATTGATCTGGCTGCGCAGCGAACGAATGTCCTTAATGGCTTTCTGCGTTTCGTTGAACTTATCCTGCACCGTTTTTAAAAACGCAAACTGCTGGTCGTATTCGGCCTGCGTCACTTTGTAGTTTGGATCGGCTTTCAGGGTAAACGGAACTTCCGCCGAATCTTTTCCCACTTTCACTCTTGCGAAATAAGCGCCGGGTGGCGCTACAATGCCGCCGGGCACACCGTTCCAAAGAATCATGCCTTCTATTCTTTCCGATTCAGGATAGCGCAGGTTCCAGATGGCCTGGTTCATGCCTTTTTCAATCTCTATTTTATTTCCCTGCTCTTTTGCATCGGTAGAAAGCGTTCGGATAACGTTGCGGTCTTTGTCGAGAATGGTGATGCTGGCTTTGGTTGAGTCGGTTACATTGCCGGCAAAATAATTTACCACGTAACCAATGGGTGCATTGATGCCGGCGTTGCGTGGCGTACCAAAAGAACCTCTTCCCTGCATGCGGTAAACTGCTTCGGTTGGAAAAACGTGCAGTGGTTTGCTGGCAATGTTGTTATTGAATTGTTGCACCACGCTTAAATCATCAATCACATAAAATGAGCGGCCCTGCGTGGCAACCACCAAATCGTTTTCCTTGATGGTTAAATCGGTAATGGGAACCATGGGCAGGTTGAGTTGAAACGACTTCCACGAAGCGCCGTCGTTGTACGAAATGTACATGCCGTATTCGGTTCCTGCATACAGTAAACCTTGTCTTTTTTGATCGGCTCTTGTTACCCGTGTAAACGATGTTTTGGGAATGCCTGTGGTAATAAGTTTCCAGGACTTGCCATAATCTTCTGTTTTGTAGATGTACGGCGTAAAGTCATCGCTCTTGTACCGCGTACCGGTAAAATAGGCGGCGCCTTTTTTGAATGGATCGGCATCAATGCTGTTCCACATCATCCATTTGGGTGCATCTTTCGGCGTAACATTATTCCAATTCTTCCCGCCATCGCGGCTTACATAAATTAACCCGTCATCACTACCCGACCATAACAAATCTTTTTCGTACTGCGATTCCGTGGCCGTGAAAATGGTGGAGTAATATTCGACAGATGTATTGTCTTTTGTAATAGGGCCGCCGCTGGAGACCTGTTTGGTTTTGTCATTTGTTGTCAGGTCGGGAGAGATTTGCTCCCAGGTTTGTCCCTCGTTTTCAGTGGCAAACAACACGTTGCCGGCCGCGTACAGCCGCTTTGGATTGTGCGGCGAAAAAAAGATGGGAAAGTTCCATTGAAAGCGATACTTCAGCACATCGGCGCCGGCGCCCATTGGGTTGTCGGGCCACGGAGAAACGGCGCGGTTCTCACCGGTTTTATGATCGAGCCTTGCCAGGTAGCCACCGTAGTTGCCGCCGTAAACAATATCGGGGTTGAGCGGGTCGGCAACCACATAACCGCTTTCGCTGCCGGCTGTTTCCTGCCAGTCGGCTTCGGTTATGGCTGCGCTGGATGTTCGGCTTTTGATGCGGATGGTTGAATTATCCTGCTGTGCGCCAAGTATGCGATAAGGAAATGAATTGTCGGTTGACACACGATAGATCTGCGCTGTTGGCTGGTTGTTCATGGTACTCCAGTTCTCGCCGCCGTCAAAGCTCACTTGTCCGCCACCGTCGTCGGCCACAATCATGCGGCTTGGGTTCTCCGGGTCAATCCACAGGTCATGATGATCACTGTGCGGTGTGCGAAGCGATTGAAACGTTCTTCCGCCATCGCGGCTGCGCATAAAGCCTACGTTTGGAGCATACACTACGTTTTCATTTTTCGGGTCAACATATACTTTGGTGTAATACCAGGCACGCTGCCGAATGTTGTTGTCGTTGGATGTAAGTGCCCACGTTTCGCCGCCATCGTTCGATGCATACATGCCACCGGCTGCGTTTTCAATCAGTGCATATACTTTATCTGGATTGGAAGGTGCAACGGCCACACCGGCAATGCCCCACAAACCTTTTGGCAATCCTTTTTTATTGCTGATGTTCATCCATGTTTCGCCGCCGTCTGTACTCTTCCAAAGACCACTGCCTTCGCCACCGCTTTCCAT
>DATKHJ010000073.1:0-11072 GCA_035510335.1 Flavisolibacter sp.
GGACAAAAAAACAAATGGAAACAACCGATTAAGGCCTAACTTAGAACAACCGTAAACAACTCCGCATGCCTTCTTTACGCATACAACTTAGGGTGGTCAATTAGAAGCGAAATAGAGTGATCACTTACAGCGGAATCTCCATGTATTCCAGTATGGTTGCGTTACAATTGTACTTATTCGTTTGTCGGGATACCTTATGTGCAAGAGTTAGGACTTGACCTTACGGACAATGCCGGAAAACTTTACCCTCATCGAACAAGATAGCTCCGCTGACTATCTTCCTGTCAATCCCCTACATAAATAAAAGGGGATTGACGAGAAAATAATTGATCCGACAATATCAAGTGCTAAACAAGCATGCTGTTTGCACGATCAAATACAGAAATCTACGTTTCGGTTGACGGAAGCATCAACGCATTGTTCTTATAAAATGCGCAGTCAAATTCTGACTTTTGAACTGGGTCAGTAAGTTAAAATTGCTATAATTTATTCTAAACCTCTTACTTATCGTTCTTTCTTGCAAAGATGGCGCTCCAATGATTTTCATCTGGAGTGACAACAAAATTTTTCGTATTCAGTGTATTAATTATTGAGTGAAACCATTCTTTTTTATGGATCTCAATATGAATGGCATTAACTGAATCTAACCAAGAGGTGTCGCCTGCCTGAAATATATCAAATTCGGCACCTTCAATATCCATTTTTATAAAATCAACCTTATCAAGTCCATTCTGTTCCATAATTTCCCTGATAGTTATCGCTTCAACTTCAATAAAGGTTGAAGAAGCGTCTTTCGAACTTTTGTCAACTGCAGAAAATGCGTCCTTATTTTGTGTCGGGTCATACTTTACAACATTTTTTTCGTACCACACTGCCTTATTTAAAATGTGAGCATTTTTAAACTGCGCTGCATTCTTTTTACATAGTGAATAATTACCTTGATCTAATTCAACACCAATAATCTTAGCACCTGGATATTTGTTGGCATAGTCAATGACTGTGCAACCAATATTTGATCCGAGGTCCAGTATGGTCGCGTTTGCAGGAAGCGAAAAAGGAGGTATATGAAATTGTTTGATAAATACATATTCAGCAACTAAGACATCATCAAGATTATTGTTTCGTAACGTAAGTTCTCCACCAGCTTTAAGCGGAACTGTAATAGTCTGCCCCTTTTTCAAGAACTCACTTAACAATTCCGTTGGTTTTGCAATTTTTGAAAGTACTCGTAAAAGGTGGTAATTAGTACGAAGTTGTTTTAAGACGCGTTTCATTTTAAAATTTAAACAGTTATTGTTTTGTATTAATTAGTCGAGTAAGTAGATGCATTAACTGGCCGTGAAATCTTTTTTTATACCCTTTTTAAATAAGAAATTTTTCTTCAGAAAATAGAAAATGCTTTGCACATGCCACAAGGTTTTTTTACTCAATTTTCTTGCACTTGTTCTTTGGTGGTCATGAATCAGTTTTGCTGAGGTTACGTATTTCACTCTCCATCCGTTTTTCCACATTTGAAAACACCAATCCTGGTCCTCTATGTACAAAAAAAACTTTTGATCAAGCAGTCCAACGTTTTCCAAGGCCTGGCGGCGTACAAACATTGCCGCTCCAATCACCCAGTCAACATCCTGACTTTCGACCGACGTATCGTAAGAAGAGAGGTAGGTTCGAATAGATTTAATTGGCACTTTATCGTTCCCAAGCGTAAGCAGGCGAAAAAAAGCCAGCTTGAAGTTCAGAAAACGGCGAGCCGAATTTTGCAACGACCTATCTGCGTTCAATAACATTGGCCCTACAAGGCCAACATCCGGATTCGCTTCCATATACGAGAGGATCAAATCGATAGCGCCGGGTAAGAATTCTATGTCCGGATTTATCAGCGCAACAAGCCCTCCGGTACTGGCTTTAATTGCAATATTATTGTTCTCTGCAAAGCCTTTTATTTCTTTGTTTTTTATGAGTTTGACAAAGGAATAATTTTCTTCAATAAACGAAGGTGTGCCGTCAGATGAGCAATTGTCTACAACAATATATTCAAACCTTATTTTCTTACCAATAAGCTTTAGAAATGAATTGAAAAGCGGCTCGATGGTCTTGCGGCTATTCATTGTCACCGTTATAAAAGAAACCTGAATCATTATTCTTCTTGTAAGAGCTTTTTATAGGTGGCTAGATAGTTGGCTGCCATTCGGTCAGAAGTATAGCATTGCTTATATCGCCGAAAGATTTTTTCCGAAAGCACCTGCTTTTCAGTAACAGCTTTGTGAACTGCTTTGCTCAAAGACGGAATATCCTCTAATTCAAACCGAACGACTTCATCGTCAAATAGTTCTCTGTATACAGGTAAGTCTGAGCAAACAACAGGAATTTTTTGTGACGCGGCTTCTATTACACAAAGGCCAAATCCTTCGGATCTTGAACACATAACATACAGGTCGAAGTAACGGAAGTAGCGGAGTGCATTCTTTCTGTGTCCGGGAAACAGGCACCGCGTTTTGACGCCTAATGTTTCGGCCAGAGCTTCCAGGTTTTGCCTTTCTTCCCCATCCCCAAGAACAAGCAGCGCAAAGTCTGGATTTGTTTTCAAAAAATGAATGACCTGATCAATACCCTTCAGGTAAATCAATCGTGCAGAAATGCCAATTAAAGTATGTGTTCTTTTCAGTTCTTCTATTTGCTGTAAATCCTCTTTGAGAATATCTTCTTGTTGTTCGGGAACAGTAATGCCATTATAAATGAAAGAAAGTTTGGCGGCAGGAAGCTTCTTGTGATAATGACGGCATAATTCGTTTGTCAGCATAACAATGGCATGGTTGTCCTTTATAAACCTACACCATAACTTTTCAAACAAGAGCCCAAAGAGCCTATTGTATTTCATTGCATAATCAGGCGCAATTCGCTGATGCATAGTGGTCAGTTGCTTGCCACTAAAACGCTTTCGATGATAAGATACATATGCATCGGCCACAAACCCATGTGAATGTACAATGTCATAATCAGCCCAGTCTTTTTTTTCAAAAAAATTCAGTTTCTGTGGAGTGACGGCAAAGTCTAATGAATTGTCTGATTCGCGTAAATAGTAAATATCTAATTTTTCAACCGTATTATATAAATGGTAGGCAATGTCACGTGCAACTATAAAAGGCCCTAAATAAGAACAGCGGCTAAGGATAAAGGCAACTTTCATGAGAGTAGCAAATGGTTTTGGTGAACAGGTAATGTTTTCTCCGGCACTTTTCGATAGCCAGCAATCAGGTACAGGCAGAAAAATACAGGGAAGACAGCGCTGCGAATAATATGACCTCCAGTAAAGGCCAGCAATAACAGAAAAATGAAAATAAAAATGAGGTCAAATTGTTTTTGACGAAAAAAAGTCAGTCTTGTATAACCCCATAGATAAGCTATAGTGCCAAGGCCGAAACAATAATATAAATCCATCAAGTCTGTTTCTGAATAAAGTAGTCCATCGCCAAACAAAAAGTTGAGCACAGACCAGTTTTCCAGCATATAAAGCCAGTTGTTATAGATGTAAATATTCCGTCCGGTCATTAGCAGCGTTAGTACGGCACCAAAGGGTGTTGTACTGAAGTCATCGCCCCAAAAAATGTTTAAGAAAGCGGTGACCTGTTCAACAAAATCAATTTGAATAAGAAAAATGGTGCCTGCAATAACTGCGGGAATAACAATTGAAAAAAATAGGGCTTTCTGATAGCGGAAAAGATAGTAAGAAGAAACCAGCACTAATGCGATAATGCATCCCTTTGTTCCCGTAAGTAACGAAGCCAGGATCAGCGTTGCAAGAAGAAGATATTTTTTCTTCCTGAATAAAAAAAGCTCACGGTAAACATGGGCAAAAGCCAAGAAAAACACACCTGTGGTTTCATTTATGCCGTAGAGCAAACCCTTGTATCCAAATCGGGCATCCAATAAGGTTTCTTCTGCTTTAGGGTTGTAAGAAGAAAAGAACGAAATGTTGAAGATGTAGCCGACAATAATTGCCACACAGTTTGCATATAGAAACAATTCAAAAATTTGCTGACAGCGATTTACAAATTTTTCGTTTTCAACATGCAGTAAAAACATGGGCATGATTGCGAAAAACAACATATAACGGCTAAAAACGGCTACTGAAGCACCTACGGGATTGTCAGGTGTTTCCAGGTGGATGAAGTTTGCGCCGGAAGGCGTCTCGGTTGAACCACCTGTGTTGAATAAGCCTGAAAGCATTCCTACTGTCCAGGAGAAAAATAAAATCCCCAAAATCACATAAACAAAATGAAACTGCTTGAATTTGAACAATACAATGAAAAAGAGTAGTTCAAGGATAATCTTTACCCACACGCCAATGTTCCAGAACGGAAGGTTCAGGTTAAAGGCAAAGGAGGTTAATATATCTCCTAAAATCATAAGACAGACTCCAAGCAGAACAAAACGTGAGTTCATAATGGAAGTAAAATTGGAAGTAGGCTTGTACTGCCCGAAAAGTTAATTGGAGAAGTCATTTTGTACAGTCTTTTAACCAACGTTTTAAATCCTTTTGTTTTAAAATTGAATATTGATGAATCAAGCCTTCAGTTTTCGCTGCTTTAAAAAAGAGCAACTGAAGGGTTTTCAATGTCTGATTGTCTCACCATTTTTGCACCCTTTTTTATAATGTAAATACTTTGGCCGTACGCTAAGCCGGTTAACACAAGAAAAACAACCGCAGACCAAACCGCAATTCCAACTGTACCCATCTTATCGTAGAGGCTTGCTGAAACAGAAGAGAACGAAAGGGCAAACAAGGCCGTAAAAACAGCAATGAGCCTAACTGAAGTAGCTGCGCTTAAAAAGGCTATTGCAACAGAATACAGGCAGTAAAACAATGCCCAGGCCCCCATCATTATAAACATGATTGTATTACTGGCATAACCGCGTCCACCCAGAAAAGACAAAAAAAGATTTCCGCCAAGTGACAACACAAGAATGGCTGTTAAAAACAGTGCGCCTGTTAGCTGTACAGCCTTGTTCAAGGTTTTTTTTGCCCATCGCCAATCTTTTTTATGAATTGCCTCGGAAAACCCTGCCCACAGTGGATTATATAAGCTTAAATAAACAGCAATGAGAAAGGTGTATAGCTTTTGAACAAGATTAAATTCAGCAGAGTCGCTCAAGCCGGCATTTGCTGTTACAACAATCGTGGAGGCGTTAAAGATGAATACTCCTGCGATTTGTAAAATGGCAAAATTCAGGCTTAACGCCATCAGGCTTTTTACCCGAAGAAAACTTTTTGTTACAGAAAGTTGTGTAAACCTCCATTGACGCCGCCGTATGAAAAGAAGTGTCCAAATGAAATAGATAATTAGCTGCAAAATAAAAAATGCAATAGCTGTAACAGTGATGTCGTAACCCATCCAGGCTAATAAACTTATGACCATCGCTGCCGCCAGACCATTGCAAATTGAAAACCAGGCAACCCATTTCGTCTCTCCATAGGCAAAAAACATATTAGCGCCGATACCCAGGGGAATGCTAATCAAAAAAATAGCCTGTACCGAAAGCAGTATAACAACGCCTTTCTCTTTCAAAGAGGTGTTGTCTGTATTAAAAATTTTTTCGTAAGGAATAGCACCTTGAAACAGAAACAGCAAAGCGGCCAGGGCTACGGCAATTATTAAAAAGAAATACAACACAGAAAAAAAATAGTCCCGGGCTTCACTGTCTGCTTTTGGGTCATTTTTTTGATAGAATTCGGACAGTTTATTTCGTAAAGCATTTCCAATACCCAAGTCGGTGGTTGCCATTATTGCTGTCGCAGATGTAATAGTTGCCCAAAGACCAAATTGCTCCTTTGTATAAATTCTTGCCAGCACGGCAATAAGCCCAACTCTTGTAAGGTTTGAAATAACACTGCTAACGACCATCATGAAAGAACCGGAAACAACTCTCTTTGTCCGTTCAGTTAGGTGACTTCCCGTTTTCGTTTTAATCCTTGCTAACATGCCACACTAGGTTTCATGGTTTTTTCCACTTGCTGCTTTAGTAGGTGAAAGATGTTTTTCGCATACGTGATGTCCTGGTAACGTGCAAACCCAGCCGATTGCAAGTATGCTGAAATTCGTTGTCTGTAGTTTCGTGTTTCTTCTTCGGACATCGCCTCCAGAAAGGAGTGAAGCGAAGCAAAGTCTGAGAAGCTTCGCATATCAATAAACAGGTCTTCCGGTATATACTTTTCGATGTCTGGCGCCCCCATATAAACAGGAATCGTTCCTGCAGTAAAACAATCGAAGATCTTTTCAGTGATATAGCCAGGGTAAATACAGTTTTCGAAACAGAGTGCAAACTGATAATTTGCCAGCACCTCAAATTTATTTCCTATTGCTGCTGGCTGAAGTTGCGCAATGGCCTTTGATTCATTGGCGGTAAGGGTTGAGTGGTCGGTCCAGTTTCGTCCGTAAAGGGAGAAAAAACCTGTGCCGGAAAAGTATTGGATTGCTTTCATTCGGTAAGCATACAAGTCGGTCAGTTTAACAGATGGTATTGTACTTGTTACTGCTTTCATCAACAGCTTTTTGGCCGCACCTACAATTCGTTGCTGACCTGGAAGAAAGTGTTGCTTTTTATTGCTGGCAATCATCACCAGTTTTTTCTTTTTTTCGGCAACAGGCAATAATTGATGTTGGCTACTGTTTGGCCAATTGTACGGAATAAATTGGGTGTTCTTACTTACATAAGGGCGGCAACCTTCAAACAGCATGGTGTATAAAAAGTGCCGGGAATTTTTGCTGGCAAAAGCATAAAGCTGCCAATCAACATTCGGCGATTCGCCGGAAAACAGCAGAAAAGGAATGGCACCTGAAGCAATTAGTTTAGCGTAGTTCGGAGAAACTCCATCACATAAAAAAAGGTCTTTTGATGAAAAGACGCCTTCTTGTAAATAACGGTTTGCCAACAGCATTTCTCCCCCCTGCTCTTTCACCATCTCATACAGCAGCGGTATCCACGTACCTCCAATGATGTCTTTCGCCCTTTCTTTGGAAAAGATATCGTCAGTGTAACTATAAAAAGGGTCGAAAATAATTTTCATTCTATAAACGTCTGTTCATTAAAACTCAGGTTTCATCTAAATGCCGGCCAGCATTTTTTTATACTTATACCGCCTGTATTTTTCTCTTAATAAATATTTTGGCGAGAATAAGATTGCTAAGGCCAACCAGGGCAGCGAGCCAATTTTATTTCGGTGCTTTAAAAGAATAAATTTTTGATTAAATACTGTTGCAACTGAAAAGCACTTTTGCTCAAGCCACGAAGATTGCAGCCATTGGTTGAGGTTCTCACTGGTAAAAGAATCCCTGCCTCCATTCTCCTTCCTTTCTTTTCGCAGTTTTTGTACATACTGAAATGACTTTTTTTGTACCAGTCCGGCAGAAGTCAATGTATTGCCGTTTCGTAACCGGGTATAATAGAGCGGCTCGGCCAGGTTTGTTACATGAAAACCCTTGTCGATGGCGCGGAGAATAAAATCATAGTCTTCTGCGGTCGGAATCCGGTAATCGCCTACAACTGTATAGATGCTTCGTCTGGCAAGCCAGATGTGAGGTACTGGAGAAACATACCGGGTAGCTTGATTCACTTTTTCTATTTGCGTTAAAAACCGCTCTTCTTTTAACTTCTCCCCGTCTTCGTTGATAAGGTAATAGGAAACGCCAACCAGATCAACTTCGGGGTGATTCACTAAGTAGCTGTACTGCTTTTCTATTCGATCAGGTGCACTAATATCATCGCCATCCATCCGGGCAATTAATTTTCCGGATGCCTGTGACAAGGCATAATTTAGCGAGGCTACAATTTTGAGATTTTGCCGGTTCCTGTATAGTTTAATTCTCGCATCTTCTGTTGCTAACTGCTCAAGGATAGAATATGTTTTATCAGTTGAACAATCATCAACAATAATAATTTCAAGGTTTTGATAGGTCTGCAGCATAATACTACGGATTGCCTCTTCCACAAACCTTTCTACATTATACGTAGGAATCAGCACAGATATCAGTGGTGGTTGCATAAGCGAATCCGTTTAGATCTTTAATTTCTTCCGGCTATTTTATAGCATTAGTGCCAACAAAAAAGCACTATAATTTTTTAAGTAGAAATCGGAGGGCCTCAATTACAATCAGTAAAAATCCCCCAACCAGGCCGCCAAGAACAAGCAGGTACGCAAGCCCCTTGCGTTCATCTTTTAATGCTGCTCCGGGACTGTCTAGCACTTGTATGATTGGAGTCTGTTGCGAAAGGATTAGTTTGCTTGCCTCTAAATTTTTAGTTACCTCAGTATAGATCGTCCCGATTACCGCTTTATCTCGAGTGGCAATTTCTACCGGAACCGCAGCTGTTCGAAGCCCGGGATTTACATCCAATGGATTACTGATTGCGGCCGTATAAGATTTCTTATTTAATAATGCTAAAAGTGAGTCTGAGCGGCGCTGTAATTGTTGGATATTCGCCACTGCATTACCGGTCTTAATCAACAGGTACAAACTACCTGCTTCGTTCACCAGCCGTTCAGCCATTAGTTTGGCAAATTGACTGTTCTCGGAGTTTAGTTTAACCTTTATGATACTTCCTTTTTTATTCATTCTTTCCACCGAAAGGCTTTTCTTCAAAATAGCCTCATGAATCACGGAAAGTACGCTGTCCTGCACCGTAGTTAACGGTCCTTTGCGTGGGATGTGAAGGTTTTCTATCGACCGGTCATCTTTCAATCGCTTATTTAATCCGGTAAATGCCAAATACAAATCTGCCAGCGTTGAACTTGCTGTATTTGTATCAATTGGGCTACGCAAAACGTTATTCACTACTTTTTTCGAACGGATGACATCCAGGATATTATCGCCGGCAAACAAACTTCCACCTGAACCTCCGCCTAAATCGAACCCGAACTGGGAGGCAATGCTGCTTAATCCACCCAGACTGCCTTGTTTTTCTTCGAGGATGAATGTGGAAACAGCTTCGTATTTGGGCTTTTGAAGCAGTGAAAAATACGCAGCGCCAGCAGCCGAACCTAAAATTGTAAAAGCTAATACAAGCCACCATTTTCTTAGCAACATCCGTACAAAAAGAACAGTCTCATTTTTGACATCCTTTAAAGAATAGTAGGATTCTTCCTCTGGTTTCATTTTAAATTTATTAGATGTTAGCTAACAGTGGCGTGCATTCGTAAAGTCTTTAAACGCATACGTGCCATTAGCATTTTTATCTTTTTATCACTGATATTGCTGTGATCAACGCCGTAAATGCCGACACCAATATCCCTGCCTTCGCCACATCAAACCCACCTTCCTTCTTCGATTTCTGGGGCACAAAAATGTTTGCACCCGGCTCAATCCTCGGGTAGCTTCTAAAGATTCCCAAGGTGCTTTTGATCTTTGCCGAACGGCCGCTTGGGTAAATCACAAAAGCTTTCCGCTTCAAGCCTGCCTGGGTTACACCGCCGGCATCCGATAAATAATCTTCCATGGTCTTTCCTTTCTCGTACATCACATCCACCGGACGGAAAACTTCTCCGTTAATGCTTACTGTATTATTAATCCGAGGAATCACCAGTTCATCGCCTTCTTCCAGCGTAATATCATCGGCGCTGCCGGGGTTTTTCAGGATGTAGTTCAGGTCAATGGCCACATCTGTTGTATTTTTTTCCGGAACAGTAATCTTTGTCTTGGTCGTATCCTTAATAACCGATTGGAACAGGCGCTTGATTTCCGATGAGTCAATCACTTCTTTTTTCTTGCGAATCAGTTTTGCGCCGTTTACGTTGGCGGTGTAAAGCAGGCCACCTGCACGTTTGATCAGGGAACTCAGTCGCTCCTCGCGGCTTTGCAGGGTGTACACCGCAGGCATCAGCACCTCACCGGAAATAGTTACGCTGATTTGTTTTTTGTAGAAAGGATCTTCTTTAATGGTAACAATGTCAAAAGGCTTCAACACCACATCGGTAGCGGTGCCGGCCAGGTCTTTGTCGCCATCAATCCGGATCAGTTCTACAATGTTGCTGCCCGATTTGTTGACTTCCACATCGCGTTTGCGACGGGAGATCTCGATGCCCATGCCGGTGGCGTTGTCGCTGTAACCTTCCGCTTTCAAAATCAATGATTTTAAAGAAAGACCTTCTTCGTAGCGGAATGTTCCCGGCTTGCGTACAGCACCGTTGATGGTAATGGTGGCCGTATCCTTAATATCAAAGATGGAGGCGATGTGCAGGCTGTCTTCTTTTTGAAGCAGTATGCCGTTTTCGTTTGCTGTCATCAGCGGCTTCAGGTCAACGGCAATGTATTCTTTTGATAAATCCTGGCGAGTACGCACCAGCAGGGCTCTGCCAGTAAATACGTCTTCTTTCAGTCCTTGTGCTTTATTAATCAATTGCTTCAGCGTCATGCCATTTTCCAGGGCATAAGCACCGGGCTTAAACACGGCGCCGTTAATAATTACCCGGTTCTGGTAACGGTTTACCACCGAGTCAATAAAAAACTCATCGCCGTTTTGTGGCTGAAAGCTTTGCAGCTCGCTACCCGATACATCCAATACCTGTCTTTCAAAATCGGTATAACGGTTGCCGGTAATGCGGCCGCGGAAGGCTTTGCTTTTAAAGCCGCCAGCAAACGTAATGGCGTCTTTCAGGCTCTCGGCTTCCTGCAGTTCAAAAATGCCGGGGCGATTCAGCTGTCCGTTGAGAGTTACCAGTAAACTGGCAAACGGAACGCGGATAACATCGTTGTCTTCCAGGCGAAGGTTGCCGCTCAGGTCACCTTTTACCAGGAAGTCGTATAAATCAGCCCGCTGAACAACCTTGTTGCCACGAATCAGCTCAATGTTCCGGAACGAGCCATTTTCTGCTGGTCCGCCACTTACATACAAAGCATTAAACAGGCTGGCCAGGGATGGCAGCGTGTAAGTGCCCGGACGGTTAATAGCGCCAATCAAGGTTACCCGAATGCTGCGAATATTGCCGAGGGTTAACTGCAATTTGGTTTGACCGCCGCTAAGGCCGGGGTAATATTTGGCAAGACGGGTACGTAAAAGAGCCGTCGCCGCTTCTATCG